>JAHKKZ010000040.1 GCA_029856685.1 Candidatus Njordarchaeota archaeon | reverse complement strand
GTTACTATAATTTGTATATTACGCCGCTTAAGAGTGTTTTTGTCCCAAATTATGATCTAGGCGACATAGTATATGTTGTTAAAAAGACACCGTCGGAGATAATTATACGGGTTGTAGGAAGATTTGGTGTTCCCGTCGAATTCGAGTTGGAGGGGAGAATAATCAGAGCGAAGGAAGCAGCAGTAATTAAAATGTCGGGCTTATCAGTAATAAGCGATAAACTCCTCGAAAAATGTGGAAATCAGGGTGTTGGCAAATGCTTAATACTTGTTGATAATAGCAAGAAATCAGTCCGCATATACTCAGAAAGAAAACTCAATATGGTACGGTTTCTAAATGAGTGTTCCCGGGATCCTCATACAAGCTCACTAATTACAGCTTTAGAATTAGGATACAGACTTAAAAATATCTATGGTGATGATGCTAAGGAAATCCTCAATAAATATTTCGAACAATTTAGAAAAAAGCATGGTGTCCTAGTTATTTAGACTTCTAATAAGGGCTGTAAAGTTGAAAAATATCGGAATCACTTTCCTATCAGCTCTAATTTAGCCAAGTATACTATATGTCTGATTTCTGGGAGTATTAGTTTTTCCAATGCTAGCCTTACTGCGCTTGGAGAGCCTGGCACCGCAAAAACTATTAGGTCGTCATAGAGACCTGCTATAGCTCTGGATAGCATAGCTGATGCTCCTATCTCCTGATATGATAAGTACCGGAATAGCTCTCCAAATCCATCTATTTTCTTTTTTAGCATAAGCTCTAGGGCTTCTATAGTTGCATCATCCCATGTTATTCCAGTACCTCCAATGAATAATACTGCATCAGCTTTCTGCTTAATTGATTCTTCGATAGCTCCTATTATGGCTCTTCTCGAATCCGGAATTATTCTTTTTGTTAGAACTGTAAAACCAGCCGTCTTTATAATTTTTGTTGCTAACTCTCCGCTTACATCCTCAATTTTTTCTCCTTTCTGAAGAGATCTAAAGCGCGATGTGCTCACCACATATACAGAGAATCTAACATCCTTTACTCTCTTCTTAGCCTCCTCTTTATGATTTTTATGGTTCATTCGAATTTCACCTTCTCCACAACAATTATATCAGATATCCTAGTCCAGGGATAATTCCCAGTCTCATCCTTCTCATATTTCTTGACCATATCCCAAACATTCAGCAGAGCCATACTCACACCCATCAACGCCTCCATCTCAACCCCAGTCCTAGCAACACTTTTGACAGTAACTTCGACCTCTACATAGTCATCGCTTAGCCTAACATCAACGTCAACATGCGTTATCTCTATCTGATGACAAAATGGTAGGAGCTCAGAAGTTCTTTTAACAGCATTCATAGCCACAATTTTGGTAACCGTTATGACATCTCCCTTCTCCACACGTCTCTCCTTAATGAGTTTAATTGTTTCTCTCCTAAGTTTTATCCGTCCTCGAGCCTTCGCGACCCTTAAAACATATCTTTTGGGTGTTATATCGACCATACGAGCCATAATTCAACACCTTTGAAGCTTGAAACACATAGCTCTAAATAGTTTATAGCCAATATAAACTATCAAAATCCGCTGTTCTAATAGAAAATTTTAGATAACCGCATCTATTGTCTGAGGGATCCGATGGTGTTTTGATATAGAAGACTTATATTAGTCCTTTTTCCTCTGGGGAGATAATTATTAGTAATATTAATGGCGATAACCGCCTAGATATGTTTGCTACAAGCTTTGTGGGAGAGTTAATAGCATTGGATGAAACGAGTGGTTCTATTTTGTGGAAGTATCCGATAAATAGCACTCTTTGGCCTGCTAACCTTGTCGATCTTGATGGTGATTTGAGATTGTTGTTGGAGATGAAAGCAGTCTTTGTGCTCTTGATGTCGCGGATAGCGGCTTCCAGATTTATCGGCAGGGGGCAGGAATCTTAACTTTACGCGGAAGAGAAACCAGGTTTTTTATCGATCGTGATATGGATTTTCTCTCTGATTATTCTGAGTTGTACCTAGGTACTGATTTGGCGGAGAATGATGCCGATGGTGATTGTGTGGGGATGGAAGGTCTACTATGGTTTGGATCCGATAAATCCTAGTGACGCTGAGCTAGATGTCAATGGTGATGGGCTCTCAAATTTGGAGGAATATAAATACTAACCTTACGAGAAATGGTACTGATGACGATAAAATGCTTGACTCATGGGAAGATGGGAAGCCAAATATGATCTGGATCCCAGTAACGCCCCTCTAGATTATGATTCAGATTGTCTATCTAACCTGGTGGAGTTTAACATAGGTACTGATCCAACAAACACCAACAGTGATGGTGACTTATTTGGGGATGGGGTTGAGGTATCTACTAGAAGCGACCCAACAGATCCCATGACGCCTTGGCTATTCATTGTGAGTTATATCATTGCTGAGATGATCATTACAGTCCTTATTTTTAGAATGGAGATCATCTACAAGAAAAGTAAGAGATCGTACACCCAAATTGGCATAGGGAAAGCTATTGAGATGAAAGAGGATTTTCTGTTGGTTTTTTGGCCTCTCTTTTTCTGATGTCAATTCCCAATTTAATCTTTCTGGTACTAATTATTATTTTAGAAGCCTACTATCGGTGCATATAATAGGATGAATCATTATCTTGGTGATGCTTAGTGGAAATCCGCATAGTTATGGGTGACATTACCGAGGTTGTATGTGATGCCATAGTTAATCCTGCAAATAGTTTGATGATTATGGGTGGTGGCGTGGCTGGTGCTATTAAGAGGAAGGGCGGCACCGCTATTGAGAAAGAGGCAAAGAAGTTTGCACCGGTTCCCATTGGTGAAGCTGTTGTTACGTCCGCAGGCTCTCTTAAAGCTAAATATGTTATTCACGCTCCAACTATGGAAAAGCCTGCCATGCGAACTACTAAAGATAAAGTAGAAAGGGCCATTAGAGCCGCTCTGATGAAGGCCATTGAGCTCGGTGTAGAGTGTATAGCTTTTCCTGGTATGGGGACCGGTGTTGGTGGGCTATCTGCAGATGATTTCGTTACGATTTTTCTGAAGGTTCTTTCTGAGATAAGAAATTCTCTTCTTAGATCCTCTATAAGGAGAATTCTTCTTGTTGCCTACACATCTGAGTTGTACGAAGCCATGAAAAAAGTGGAGAGAGAACTAGACTTAGAGAACTTTTAGAAGTTCCAGGGATCTGATGGGAGGTTCCTCCACCTCTTTGCGAACTCCCTCATATAGCTCTGAGCAGCATCCTTTAGAATTTTTAGTGTTTCCTCGACACTTGTTTTGAAGTTCGCTGCCAGAATTGTTATTGAGCATCCATTCATATTTTCTGTTTGGATCGCCAGTTTTGTTCCATTCATATTTAGGAGACCAAATTTAAAGTTAGGATCCTTGAAGAGAATATCGAAGTATTGCTCATAGATCTTCTCTACAAGATCTTTCTTCCCGGCAATTGATATTGGGAGGCTTTGGGAATCATATATTGCTATGGCTTCAGCCCCTAGCCTATCCAGCAGAGCCTGTGATATGAAGTCTATATAGTTCCCTCTTAATGTGTTGTAGAGGCTTCTGAGAAGAACTAACATGCTTAGTGTGTCATGTATGCTCGTTTCTAACACAAGGATTTTTGATTTTGAACCCGCTACAGCATTCTTTATTTCTTCTCCCGATAGGGCTCCCTCTATGTCCTGTTTATGTGCAAGAAGAATTATTTTAGGTTTCTTTACAGCATATTTACTACGCATCTTCTTTATGAACTTAAAATACTCCCTTACCTCTGGAAGCCTCTCTGGTCTTGCAGCATCAACAACAAATACTATGTAATCTGCGGATGGGAATAATATCCTATAGAAATCCTCATTCAGCCTATACACCTTTTGCCCAGGGATTATAGATATTGTTAGCCCGGCCCTACTTAGTCTCTCAACCCCTGTGGATGCCACCGTCTTTGATGCCCTCTCACTATCGAGGTATTGTAAGAACAACTTTATGGATGTTTTACCTGCCCTGTCAAGACCCACAAACACAGCGTTAACCATAATAATTCACCGTAATACCTACTGGGCACGGTACTTATAAGAGGAGATATTGCCCAAGTAATATTGGGGAAAGAGAATTAGAAATAGACAAGAACGATAATAGCTATTATTCCTAGAGCTATTTCTGCCGCCATGAAATATTTATTCTTTACGTATTCTAATAGAAATTCTTCTAGCGAATTCTTTCCTATTACTAGACTTGACATCTTCTCATATAGACGTAGACCGATCGTCCTCCTAGTTATTGGATAGAATATATATACACTCCAATCTACCATATCGAGAGCCAGATGAAGTAGGCTAAATAGCGGTGTCCACCAATATTTGAACCCGAACCAGTATAGTAGTGGTACAAATACCATCCAGGGAACAATACTATGAAGTGGTGAGGCTCTGTGCTCGGAGGGCTTAAAAACTACATCGCCATCTAGAAAAACACCAAAGAGGAGAGCTAGTAGAAAGGAACATATGTCGGAGGGAAAAAACATTGTCAAGAATCTCCATAGAAGATATGTGGTGGCTAGATGTGCAAGAGGCAACATTTTGTTCATCTAGCGGATCCTAGGTCAGTGTGAGAGGTGGGTCATCATGACTTTTCTAGACGGCAAGTCAATCATCATTCCTAAAGAAATACATTAAAGTTTTTTCTAATATTTCTGGGGAGATAAAGTTGTTTTTCATTGAGATTGATCGAAACACAAAACTGTATCTCGTATTAGTATTCGCTGTGTCTTATTGCTTGGAGGCTGGCATAATTCTAGGGAAGATATATGGGGATTACACACTTGCTAATCTCTTCTTAATATTACTTGTTTTCACACCGGCAACTATAGCGGGTATTATGGTTAACATGTTTGGTGAGCCACCATATTTTCTGAGAACAAAACTTAGGAATGCCAGGTTTCTCTTTGTTGCCTATGCCTATCCTCTCTTTCTGATAATCTTAGCAGCTATTCTCTTAGACTTACTGGGTTTTGATATTGACTGGGGGCTCACCGCATATAAGGCTCAGCTATATTGGACAGCTATCCAAAGTGGTATCTCTCCAGATACGTTCTATGAGATGATGCTGATAGGTGCTTTAGCCGCACCAATAGTTAATTCGCTATTCGCATTGGGAGAGGAAGTTGGCTGGAGGGGATATCTTCTAGACAAGCTTCTAGCCCGAAACCCCCTTGAGCGAGTCATAATTTTTATAGGGGCTATCTGGGCCCTATGGCATGCCCCGCTAATAGCGATTTTAGGGTACAACTACAAAAGTCTTAGGGCTCTCGGTTTACTACTATTCATACCGTTCTGCATATCCCATGGGGCGATTCTGATATGGCTCAGAATAAAAACTGAGAGTATATTAACTCCAGCTCTGGGACACGGAGCAATCAATGCTTTTATCTGGTATGGTGCTGCTTTGCACCCAGAAGGCAATGAACTACTACACCTCGTGCTAGGTGTCCCAGGAGTTCTTGTCGCATCGATTCTTGGATTTATTATGTATAGAGACCTAAAGAAGGATTTGGTATTCATACAATTACAATAGGTATTAAGTATTGTTGAGTCTTCTCCTCACACTAGCAGAAATTCTTGAATCTTTTTGTTAGTTCATCAGCTTTCCTTATTAGGCCTGCTTCGTTGAACGTTCTTATCACCGTTCTAAAAATTCTGCATGCCAGCTCCCTATATCTCTCTACGTTTAGCTTTTGGTGGGCCAGTAGGAACGCATATATTACCGATCTGCCTATCCCAGCGAGCTGTGCGCCTCCCAACTCTATGCTTGGTACTAACACATGTATATGCACATCGAGAAAATCCATAACCTCACCAACCTTTCTTTTGTCTAGGAAATCCCATGAGGCTACCAGGAAGCATGATATCATGTATGAGAATGATGATGCTATTTTTCCTTGAGTGATGAACCATTTATAGAGTCTTATCAGCTTCTGAAGGCCGTATTTTAGTACTTTTTCCTTATTTTTCCTATCCATGTATCTTATTGCCATCGACATTAATAGGCTTATAAGATTCGAGGAGAAACTTGCGAGTTTATAGGGTTGGACAAATTTCCAGCCATCAATACCCTTGACATTTAGCCCATCCAGAACTATAAATGTGGCTTCAAGTTCTTCTATTACCGAAATATTTAACTCCATTAGACACGATGAGACACCGCTTAGAAATGTTACGATGACTTCTAAGTAAGGTCTTATCTTGCTTGCTTCTTGGAGTATTGCGGCTAGAAAATCAAGAAGAAGCTGCCTCGAATTCCTGACAAAACTTCTTAATGCCTGTTCCCTTGTGAGGAGCATATAGAGATTCACTATGGTCGCGCCCAATACTTGAAACACGTCTATTAGTGACGAAACAAATATTGGTAGCTTTGCTCTAAGAATTCTCCGAATATATTTTATGTACATCCTAATGTTTAGGGTTATCAGGGACATTTTCTCCCTCAGCATAAGTACTGGTGATTCTATGAGGGCTGTGATAAGCATTTGATACGTGATGATATTGGGTATCGCCACTAGAAGAACCTTGCCATCCTCAACAGTATTAGAATTAAAAATCCTATCCAGCCTAGATAGATTCTCCTTAGCTCTCCTCTCCCATATGAGGAGATATTTTCTTATCTCGTCGTAGCTAGTTATTGTATATGCTTTCTCAAGGATTTTTTGCCTCTCATATAGGGCGATTAGATATGAGTATATAACATCAGATTTGTTCTTGAAAAATTCTGCAAGCTTGATGGCGAAGTCCCCAAAAACTCCTATGAGGGGAGATATGAAGAGAAAAGCTAACATTAGGGAGTCCTCATAATCAAAACTAAACTTTTCGGTTGCCTCGAGATACGCTTCGATGAGCTCTGTAACCCCTATACTTTGCTTTAGATACTCAATTTCTTTTCTTAGAAGATCAGCATAGACATTATCCTCGGGTAGCGTATCAGCGAGGCTTTCCAATTCCTCTAGAGGAGGAGCAGGCCTATTTATTATAGACCTCGCTAGGATACCCATTTTAAGACTAAAAATTCTATTGATAAGACTTTCGGAGTCTTTGGATAGGAGATATGCCAGGTTAAAATCTCCGTTGAGGGCGTATCTTATCGCTGATTCCCTAGCTTCTGTTTTTTCCATGAATACTCGCCACCTTCTTCTTTCTCTCTTAGCTGAAAGATTTAATAATCTCTTAATTCGCTCTATTCTCTGCATTGTTGGTTTCCTCACAGCTATCTGTTCGTAGAGGGGAACCCACATATTAACTAGGATATCGGCTACACTTATGGGAACGCTGGGCTCAACATATCTTTGGAGCAACTTCTCGACTTTCTTGCTTAAGGTATTATCAACTATCTCCCTTGCCGGCTCTATTTCATCCGAACTATCTATTTTTGCTGCAATGAATAGGAGAAGTCGCTCTACGTAGTCTCCAGCTACTGATGCCAATGAGAACACTAGGTATCCCTTATTTGTATCTGTTATTAGAAGCTTATCGTCGCCAAAATCAACTCTTCGAACCTTACCTATACCGAGAACCTCCGAGAGAGCCCTAACAGCATATACCAGACTAGCAACGAGTTCTTTGCTTCTGATCGGTATTAGTGTTGATATGCTTATAGGTATTCCACCCTTCGTCGTAACACCCACAATTTTTATCAAATAGAACACCTAATCACAAACACTTAATTTTACAAAAGCACAAGGAGAATTCAACACTATTAATAATACCTTTATAGTGAGGGATAGCCATGGGATTGGGTTTTATCGAGTAGGATATTATAGTATGGCTAACCCATGTTTGGAACGTACTTCTTTTGGAGGTCTGCAAGTTCCAGTAGGAGGTCAATCTCACCGAGCCTATCAGCCTTTGTGAATTCAGATAGTTTTCTGGTTGCACCTCTGATTATGATTTTCCTTATGAGTTCGTACATAGAATTCGTCATGTTTGTTAGCCTATCAACAAGGTCTATTGGATATGGGCAGGCTGTATGAGACGAATTAGCATTCAGCCAAGACAGGATATTTTCTAGGCCTATACCCGAATAGTCTGCTATCTCAAACCTAACCACATGCCTTGATCTATATGGTTTTATAAAGCCCACGAACACGTCCTTGGTCCACGGATTCTCATTTAGGAACGATAGGAATGTTTCTCTCCTATTCTCCGTAACAAGAGTTCTATCGATTATAGGGGAGCTCCCAAGATGACCTATGAGCAGAGCTTCACCAGGTTGGAGTATTAGTGTCGCTAATGCTTTATCACTAGTCCTCTCCAATGCTCTTCTCGTATTATCATCTAGCATTATTTCCCCTTCCTTTTCGAGGATTTTTATTAGCCCTCTCCCTATGAAATGTGACCTGACTCTTTTGACTATCCCTATAACTGTTTTCTTTTTCTCTTCGCAGAACTCCGCTACTTGTCCAGAGATCTCTAATAGCTTCTCCTCTTGTGTGTAGAAGCGTGTTGTAACAACTACTATTGGCCAGAGAGGTATTATTGGGCCATCAAACATCAATATTTCCCAGGGCTTGGTCTCGAAGCTTGGGTCTTTTAGGATTTCACATGCTATTTTTCTTTCCACAATTTTTGATATCGCTGTTTGGATCCGTCCAGTAATTTCCTCTCCGCACTTCACAGCTATCCTCATGCCCCTATTTATCCTTAGATCTACACCTCTAGCTCGTGGATATCTTATGTAGCCACCTACCACGACGAATAAGTCTCCATAGACGAGAGGTAAGGGTGTTCGGAAAGAGGAATCTATAGCGTATATTCCTTTGATATCTGGGGTTCTCTTAGGATCCAATCTGACTATCTTTGCTGGGCTTTCAGTATCTTCTATGACTCTGCGTATATCGGCTATCACGCTTAGGATGTAAGCGATCTGTTCCCCTATCTTATATGCTTCTTCAAGAGATTTTTTCGAAAGTTCTGTTATCAGTTCAGGTGTTAGATCTGGTTCTTCCTCTTCCTCCAAGTCATATTACCTCTTTAACCTCCTTAACTCTGATGGCGATGGGTTTTCTAAGGGGATTCATTAATCCCGCGACGTAGAATTCTCTCGGGACGAGCTGCGCGAGGTTCGACATGTCAACTCCCGTTATATCTGTGAAGTCCTGTATCTCACGTAGATCTGTTGTTTGACTTAGCTTAGAGAAAAACACTGTATTTATGTTGGCTCTTATATCTGGATCTATGCTCCTCGCTAATCTTTGCGATGCGAGTATCAAGCCATACTTCCATTTCCTACCCTCCCTCGCGACTCTCTCCACTTGCTCTTTGCAGTATCCACTGCCCCAGGTATAATTTTGTGCTTCATCTATCACAACAACAAGGTTTATCGGCACATATCTTCGCTCCTTTCCCAGGAAGTTCTTCTCGAATATCCATCTCCATCCACACTCAATTATGTCTCCAACAATTGTTCTTTTCATTTCTAAAGTCTCCTCGAAGGATAAATCTATTACAAGAGGCTTTCCTTGGTCCTTGGCCTTACGTGCTAGTTCGATGATGTCTTCTACCGAGTATTTCCGGCCGAGAAGCATACTCTCAATAAGTTCTGGTTCGACAAAATACTGCATTCTCATGCCGAGGCTCCTAACAGTATCATCCCTCGCACCAAGCGTCTTTGCTATTGTCTGCAGCCTAGTGGTTATTTCTCGGTGAACATTCTTTAGTTCTTCTTCGCGACTATCTGTAGATTCGAGGCGTTTCCTATATTTTGGTATACTCTTCTTCAGCTCCGCCCCGAAGAACTCTAGGTATGTGGTGTAGTATTCGCTCAGTCTAAGCTTCTTCATGAAGAAATCCGCTATTCCGAGGGGCCCAAGCTCGATCTCAAGTGAGCATATCGTTGTATCTGGATAAAAAACAGTGTAGTCCATCCCAGTATGGTCGAAAACTATCACAGCATACTCTGTCTTCTGAACTATCTCATCTATTAGAACCTTAACAAGTCTTGATTTCCCCATACCTGTAGCACCAAACACACCTATGTGGTACTGCACATATTTAGGATCGAGGGGTATCTCGACATCTACTGAGTATTTGTGTGTGCCTACAACTATTGGGGCTTGGGAGTTAGATATTGTTGTTGCTAGAAGCCTCGTTATTATGTCGCCCCGCTTAACCCTATAAACCTTACTGCCAGGAAATGGAACATATGTCACATTCCTACTTATACCAACAACGTTGTTATCCTCAACAAGTATCTCGGCGAGGGGCATTATGTGTACATTTGTGTATACAAGCTTCTCAATCTTGTCAATAGCATCGGGATATTCCTCGATGCCTACCTTAACGCGTTTCCTGAGATATGGTTCGAGCCTACTTATCCTTCGTAAAACGCCAAGTATTATCGGAGTTCCAGGATGCTCCTCATCATAAATAAGCATAAGTTCTTCTTCTCTTATCGAAATTTCCGGATCCCCAGCGAAGATAGACACCGGGATGCTTGTCACGGAGGCATCTGATAGAGCAAAACCAACAAGATTGTCTCCTAGGAGCTCATCAATACTTATGTTGATGGTCAAGAAGAAACACCTAGATAAATGGCTACCAAAATTACAATATATCACATTATTAATTTAGTAGCAAAAGTAGGGGCGGTGATCTATCTTGGAGACAAAATTGCTATTCTATGAGGATCCATATCTTAGGGAGACCAAGGCCAAAGTTGTTAAAATCGAAGATGATGTTGTTTGGTTGGATCAAACAATATTCTTTGCGGAGAGCGGAGGCCAAGAATCTGATCGTGGCTACATAGACAATATTCAACTGATTGATGTTCGGCCTGAGGATTTTGGACATATCCTATCGGAGAAACCAAGTTTTGGTGTTGGAGACGAGGTAAACCTCGTTTTAGATTGGGATCGGAGATATCGCATCATGCGTCTCCACTCCGCCGCGCATCTTGTAAGCATAGCTGTTGAGGAAGTTATAGGTAAACTTGAGTTGATAGGATCTCATGTGAGCCCCGAGAAATCTAGGCTCGACTATGCGTTTGATGGTAGGATTTCCGATTATTTTGATGCAATCATGGAGTTTATCAGACCCTATCTCGAGAAACCCCATGAGATTGTTATATATAGGAAACCTGAGAATCCTCAGATAAGAGTATGGAAGCTAGATCGCTGGGAGTTACTGTGTTGTGGTCTTCATGTTAGTAATACTAAGGAGATTGGCCAGATCCGTCTAAAAAGGAGGAATTTAGGGAGGGGTAAGGAGAGAATAGAAATATACCTAGTATAATATCCCTAAATTCTCTCTATGCAATTATTATCCTACTATTTATGATTCACAATCAGCAGACCAGGCAATATTCTTTGCTTTTTTATAGCTTAATGCTAATCTAACTTACATTTGGATTTCTTACTGATTTTTTGGCTGAGGGGATT
>JAHKKZ010000004.1 GCA_029856685.1 Candidatus Njordarchaeota archaeon | reverse complement strand
GTTGTTTAGGTTTAGGCTTATGATTTTTCTGGGTGTTATGTTGCCTTCTAGTGTTATATTTTGTATGGTTGATACTATTGTTTTTTGTGGGTCGTTGGTATATGTCAAGTTTCCGACGAATGTGATTATGTTTGTTCTAAGCTTTGTGTTGTTTTCTGTGGAGCCTAGGTCAAACCATAGGAAGACGTCTTCTTTTCCGTCATTATCATAGTCGGCTACTATGGGTAGGGCTACTAGATTCGAGAACGTTATCTCTGATATGTTAATGTTTGGAGCGGAGGCAAATATATCTTCTAGGGTTATGTTTAGAGGTATTGTTTTGTTTGGTAGTACTGCAAGGGATATTTTGCTTTCGAAGAATAGGAGGAACTCTGATATGTTGTTCGTGTGTCCTGTGAAGTTTCCGTATAGGGGGTAGAACAATGTTTTTTCCTTTGGAAATGTCCATTGGGTCTTGTAGAGAACGCCATATTTTTTGTATACCGCTACTAGTCTGTCCGCAACTATGTAGATTAATCTGAATATTGGTTTCTGTAGTGTTGGTGTCTCAGCTATGGGGACTACCTGTATTGTGTATTTAGGTATTCCAGATTCATATATTGTCTCAAATTTCGGCGGGTTTCGTAGTAGATCGATGTATATTATTGGTTCGGTAGATTTACTTGTCTTCATCACAACATCGAGTGTTCCATCTAGGTCTATGTCCGCGATTGAGGCATTCAATATATCTTTATTTGTGGGAATTATCCTTATTATTTCACCGTTACTATTAAGAAATACTACTGCGCCGTTGGCGATTATTGCTATTTCTATGTTGTTGTCACCGTCGAAATCTGCGTAGAGAGGCGGATATTTTATTGTGTATGTGACCGTCCAATTCTTTGTGTTGGGTTTGTATGTGAGGTATCTTGATGTACCTATTTTTGCTGACCAAAGCTCATAGAATGTGTTCTGTGTCGCGTTATATTTGTATGCTACTAGAGTGTCATTCTGCGGGACCAATAATTCGAATACACCATCCTTATCGATATCACAGAGAACCGGATGCTGTGTTATTGATATGTTGCTTAGCACATTGCTTTGGGCTGATACCACAATATGTCTATCTGCGTGGTGTTCCAAGTAGGTTTTTTTCTCTTGGAGGGTCTCCTTCACTGTGTTGTTTGGATTTAGGAGAGAAAGTATTAGCGTTTGTGAGACTATAAGGCATGCTAGGATTGCTATGAGGACTTCTTTTTTTGCCAAGCCGCCTCACCGCGTATTCAAAGATTGAAAGCAAATAAAATTATAAAATAGTCATGACAAATAGACAACTCCATATGGTTTATCGCCTCTTAATTAGCCTAACTATTCTTTTGGCGATTAGGTATAATGAGTATGCTACTAGGATCCAGACTATCGTTGCCATCCCTATAGTTATGGCTACTATTGACTCTCTCCCTGCGAGAATCCTTACTGTAAGTTCTACATGGACTTCGCCGCTTCGATATAGCTTGATAACAACAAGCATATTGCCAGAGCTAAGGAAAATCTTGCTATTGCTACTCGATGTAGACCAGTACCTTAGGGGGCTCCCATCGGTACTCGCTAAGTCGTAAATCACTAGGTCTGCGACATCTACTCTGCTCATCTTAACGCTTATTCTGATAAGACCGTCTGATCTTAGTACCAATCCAAAAACGGGATAGCTACTATTCAGGTTTATTTCTATCTCAGTATCCATTGTTATGCCCTGTTGGGTGGCAATTCTAAATGTTTCTAGGGGAAAGATTTCTCCGAAGCCCTCATCATAGTCTTTTTCTCCATGTGAGAGTGGGGGAGGGGGCCTCTGAATACCTCTGAATGAAGTTTCATGTGTTCCTATTAGTGCTGTTTCGAAGGCTGATCCTAAGAGTATGGCTTTTATGTGGAGTGCCTGTTCAAGTGACCAGTTCCAACCTTTAGTCTCAAATATCTTGCTTACTATCAGAGCCAATATTCCTGAGACATATGCGGAAGCAAAGCTTGTTCCGACTCCTAGGAAGAAATCATTTCCGAACGCATCATTGAAGATAAAATCGCTGTCATCAGAATCCACAGCCATTATCCAGGACCCATAGATCAGTCCGCCCCCAAATGCGGAGATATCTGGTTTTATATACTCTAAGTACTCTCCGTATATCCCTCCCCTGGACGAGTATATTGCTATTCCATGCATTTCGTTTAGTGCGGCTACTGTTATTGCATATTTTGCTGATCCAGGTGATTTTATTTGATTTTGCTTTTCTGCTCCGTACTTCATATAATCGTTTCCAGCGGCCGCAACCACTAGTATCCCTCTCTGAACTAGTTGATCGATAGCAACATTTAGAAGTGCACTTTCTTTGTCCGTCGATATACTCAGGTTGAGTATTGTTAGATTTAGCTGCTTGTATACGCCTAGTAGGTCGTCAATCGCCCTCAAAATCTTAGCTACATCTGTTTCAAACTCCGCTTCTCTAAATACTTTCCATACGGCCAGTTTTACGTTAGGAGCGATGCCGCCCCAGTATGCCTTAGATTTGGAGAACAATATGTGTAGTATGTAAGGGAAATCAGTGCTTGCATTCTCTGCTCTTATATACACTTTTATGTAGCCCTTGCTGAGAGTAATATTGTACCAGAAAGGAAAAGCATCGCATCTTACTTCATATGCCGACATATTTTCGTGGATTATTCTCAGCAAGACAATCCCGTCTGGATTCCGTGTGTCTACTCTGAAGCCTATTTTCTGGGTTTCTCTAACCAAAATTGAAATTGGGTATTGTTCCGATAATCCTATTTTTCCCCAATGGACAAGGATTTGTGGGGTCTCTAGAGATATTCTTCTCGCAGCGATTATGGAGGCTATCATTGTTCCGTGGCCTATCCAGTCTCCCGGAGCTCTGAGTTCTCCCGTGACATCGTTGAAATACACAACTTTATCCGCAAGCCATGGATTGTTGACACATATTCCCGTGTCTATGATACCAACAGTTAAAGCTCTGGAACCGTTATATCCAATATTGATGTGGTCATATGGAAACAAGCTGGGTAAAGAAAAAACAGCTTTATTCGCTGTGGGAAAGACTCTGATGTTTTCTTCTATCCAGACTTTATGGGCAAGTATATTTAGAGCTTGTATCAGCTTTGTTCTCCGTATGACAGTATGAATCATGTTGATATGCGGGAAAACCTCAATCTTACTCGCCTTTAGCTTCTTTAGTATGGCTTCTACTCTTCGTAGGGTTCTTCTAGTCGTAGCTAAGAGGATATCGATGAATGATTTTTTGGTGTTGCTGAGGCTAAGTTCTAGGGTATCGGACACATTATTTCTGTTTTTGTCCTTGGCGAAAAGGTAGTTTCTGTATAGATATGTTGAATCTACGATACCTGTTTTTCTGGTGACTTCGGCTAAGTGTTGGGGAGGAAAAACTAGAGATAGACTAAGAAGTAATAATGACAGGACAAAAAAGCTACTCTGCATACTCAACCTCGCTGATACCTAACCCTAATACCTCAGTTAGGTCTACTTCAGCAGCGACAGTAGGCATTGTAAGACCGAAATTAAGTAAAACCTGTGGGTGTAGTTCACCTAAGATACCTATCTTTTTGCCACCAACAAATATCGCTGCGCACCTACCCTCGATGAATGATGGATGAGAATCACGTTTGATCGTTATTAGTATGTCTAGCGATGAGAAAATATATTCGATGGTGGATTTCAGTTCCGTGTAATTCGCGGAGGTATCGGAGATTACTATTGCGAGATGGCGAAGATTCCGTGCTTTGGCGGAGAGCTCATGACAGATTTCGACGACGTCTTCTATCTCGAATAGTTTGATGGGATATTCAGCCGCCTTGTTCTCAGACAACATCTTTAGAAGTTCGGGAAGAAGCCAGTACCTAACCATGCTTATTTTCGCTTCTTTTGCGCCAGCTATGCGGACAATTTTTTCTTTAGGCACATCTATAAGCATTTTTTCGAATTGGTCCTGCTCATTTGTGAGAGAGAAAGTAAATGCCTCGACGAATCCCAGACCAACGAGGATTTCCCGTATAAAGTCAACTTTATCATTGTCCTCTAGGGCACCACCAACAGTAAATACTGGTGTTAATTCGGGTTCGAAGTTATCAAAACCGTAGGCCCTCGCGATATCGTCTATAATATCTATGTCATGGAATATATCAGTTCTGTAGGGCGGGATCTCGACAACTATTAATGATGAGTCTTTCAGCTTTGCCCTGTATCCCATTCTCTCTAATAGTTGCTTTATTTTACGGCACTTAAGACGTATTCCTAGTATTTTTTCTACTTGTTGGGGGGTTACCATTCGTGTTTTCTTATGAAAGTAGGGGGAAATATCCGTTGTGCCATCTGGATACAGAATTTTCACTTGGTAGAGTTCTCCGCCCATATCACTTAGTATCGTGGCGATAATGTTTATGGTTTTTTTCATGGTTTCTTTATGCGTTCCCGTTGTTTCCAGTAGTATATCCTGGTCCTTCGTGCCGACTTGTCCATAATCAGCAGAATTTATTATGGGTGGCATTGATAGTATTTTTCCATCGTTATCGACAAATAGAGGGTATTTTTCTTTACCTTCTAGTATGAAGGAATATTCCCTTCCGGTGGGATGCTCCATCAATATTTCTCTACCCGTCATTTCTTTTTCTGTACCTAATGGCCTAAACCTTATTCTGTCTGGATCCTCAGCATAGTATCTCAGAGGCCACTTTATAGCATTCAGAGGATAGAAACCTATGGAAGCTTTTCTACGGTTTCTGCAGAACGTCGTATGGAGCTTTTCTTGGGTCCATATTAACTCCACAAGGTCATCTTCTGTTAGTCTGAGCCCCTTCACCACTACCGCAGCAATATAGGGTCTGACCTCATTAACGCTTCTATCCACAATTATTTTATATTCTTCTTCGCCACGGGCTACATACTCCTTAGGTTTCTCCTTCCCTAGATATAGCCTCAATACTCTTGCTAGACCAACAGTTGACAAACAATCTGGTCTGTCCGGAGTTACCTCAATTTTCAGCAGATAATCATCCTCTTGCTTCTTTGCGGAGTCTAATTCGAAGCCAATCCGAAATAGCAAATCCTCTAAATCATCAAGCGATATGTCCATCCCTAAATATCGTCTCAGTCTCATAAGAGTTGTGTCTAATACCGGCATTGCGGGGACCCTAAATATTCATTTCAATTTAACACACTATAATAGCAAAAGCCAGAATAATCTGAAAGTCTACATAATTTAGTAGGGTTACCCAAGCGGGTTCTGGGTAATATTATACTACTATAGATTTTAAGAATGCTCTGAGTTTTATGTGCGCATTACCGAGGAGATATCTTCCATAGGCAGGAAATATGTTTTCGAATTTCTGATTAGCTAGTTTTCTAAGTGACTCTATCAGAAGTTTTTGATCATATACCTGTGTTGGCAGGTTAAAGTTGCCTTTTATGTCAACATATATGGAGCCACCTACGAATATTGAGGACTCAAAAAATACTGCTATGCTGCCTGGTGTGTGTCCAGGAATGTGAATTACGTTTATGTCTCTACCGATTTTTATCACATCGGAATTCATGATTAGTAGATCTAGGCCCTCACTTATAAATGCGATGCGCTTAAATATTGGAACCTCATCTTTATGTATGATTATCTTAGCATTTTCACAATATGCTAGAAGGTCGGGTGCCGCTTCTGCATTGCTTCTTCTAGCGTGGGTCACAATGATATATGCTACATCATCTGGTGATGCGTTGAGTTGAGCATCTAGATATTTTACTATTCCCTGTTCGGAGCCTAGGTAGCCCGCATCGATGATTATTAATCCTTCGTCCGCATCAAGTATGTAACTATTGCAGCCTTTATTGCCTACGACCTTATATATCTTAGGGACTATAAGCATCCCGATCACTCAGCGAAATATGATTTTGAGTAAAATTGGTTAGTCAATATCTATTATCCTTAACTCAAACAAATTTATTGTATTCTTAGTCAGTATTTCTGCTACGTCTTCTTCATCCATATTATTTATCCTCGCAATGAGCTTAACTACTTCGATGACATTTGCGGGCTCATTTCTTATTCCTCGCCTAGGAGCAAGATATGGAGAGTCCGTCTCAACAAGCATTCGCTCAAGAGGTACACTGCTGATTATATGCCATAAATCCCTTCTCCGGACATAGACAGTAGGTATGCTCACCAGCCAGTCACCATTCAGTATCATACGGATATCTTTTTTAGACCCCAGAAAAGCGTGGAAAACCGCTTTCTTTATTTTGTGTACTTCTAGTTCCCTTACAATTTCTATATATGCGTTTCTGTGGTGTGCCGAGCGGGCATGTATTATTATAGGCTTTCCTAGCTTCTCTACGATTTGGAGAACTTCTCTGAAGCTTTCTCTCATAAAATCTACTTTCTCTTCATCTCGCACCCAATGAAAATCTAGGCCGCATTCTCCCACAGCAATGTATGATTTTTCAAAATTTTTTAGGGCTAGGAGAAATTTTTGGAATAACTCTTCGTTTAGTATCTGGGGTGCGAGGCCTAGGGCTGGAAACACATAGTCCTTATATCTCTCCGCGATCCTAAGCGCGTTTTCGAAATCTCTTGGTGTTATTGTGGGGTTTACTACTGCTACTACACCTGCCTTTCTGGCCTTTGCTACCACATTATCTAAATCTCTTCTAAATATATCGAAGCTTAGATGTGCATGTGAGTCTATGACTCGCATTGACGAAACCCGGCATACATTATTTTCTAATCTTTCTCAAGCAGTGCTACTGTTTCTATATGGGGTGTGTGAGGGAGCATATCTACTGGTTGTACTACTACTAATCTGTACCCAGAGTGTATTAGGTAGTCTATGTCATCAGCTTGAGTACGCGGGTTGCAGGAGATATAAACAATTCGTTCTGGCTTTATTTTTGCAAGCATCTTTCTGACGTTTTTATGTATTCCGCTTCGTGGGGGGTCAAGAAAGATGGTATCTACCTTAGAAAACGACTCTGAGATTTTACCTAGCTCCTCCTCAACCTTACCAACAAAAAATTCAACATTATGCACGTCGTTCATTTTGGCATTTTCTTTTGCTACTTTAATGGAGTGCTCCTCGATCTCTATGCCTACCACTTTCTCAAAGTTTTCTGATACTATTATTGCTATCGTTCCGATGCCAGAATATAGATCAAGAGCTACCTCTCCTTCGCCTCCCAACTCTTTAGCTAGTCTAAATAATATTTTTGCCTGGTTTGGGTTCGACTGATAGAAACAAAACGGGCAAACTTTAAATTTAAAACCTAGACTTTCCTCAATCAGGTATCCTCTACCATACACTTGCCTAATTTCTCCTCTCGCAACATCTGCTAGGGAATCATTTACCGACCATATAACCGTGGATGCTATCGTTTCATCCAACAAAAATTCGAAATCCAACTTTGGGCGATCCCTACCCCCCTGGGACGTTGTGATTATATTAACAAGCACCTCCTCATTATAGGATGATGTTCTTATTACCAAATACCTAAGGAACCCCCTATGTGTGTATATGTTGTATGGGGAGTAGCCTAATATGTTCAGCTTCGTTTTGAATTCCAATAGGGCCTTATTAGCCTCGAGGGGCTGGAGCCAACATGCCTGGATATCAACAACCCTATCAAAATACCCGTATTCTCTTAGGCCTAAAGCAAGGCCAGATGACCCCTCTGCGAAGACGAATTCCATTTTCCCTCGATAGCCAAAGATCTGTGGGGAAGGAAGCATCTTCCTGATCTCAAAGCTCCCTTCTATGCAACTATATATCTGCTGCAACATGGATTGCTTTAATCTGAGTTGCTCATCATATTTTATATCTTGCCACAGACACCCTCCGCATCTATAGGTATGAGGACATACAGGAACTGTTCTCCTACTACTTTTTTCGATGAATTTTACTATATATCCGAGTTTCTTCCTTCCTAGCCGAACAACTACTGTCTCTCCTGGTATAGCACCTGGTATCTCAACCTTTCTGGCTCCTATCTTTGCTACTCCAAATCCTTTCTGGCTTAATTTTTCTATTCTTACTATAGCCTTCCTTTCCATGTAAACACCGCTAACTAAGACATTTCCTTTGGAACACATAAAAATCTGTTTTGATGATTTTCTTTTTCAACCTATGATACCAGAATCTAGCCCTCAACACAAAATCAAAGGTTTTTATCACCCTTGATTCAAAGCAGTTTTCTCTCGCTAATCTCTCCAAGAATTTTCTGCTCTTTTGGGAGGAGTGATGAAGCGAATACACAACATTCGCCATCTTAAATGCTTTAAGCAGGAAATACCTATCAGCATGCTTTGTTTGGGGCTCGACACCGAATGGAGGATTCATCATTATAGTGTCGACGCTGAATGGCTCTATCTCTCTCACATCACCATATATTAATATGGCTCGGTTTATCAGGTCCTGCGGGCCATAAATTTCCGATATTCTTCTAACGTTTCTTCTAGTCGTTTCTATTGCATCTGGGTCTACGTCTATTGCGTAGACTTTCTTGGCATCTAAGAGGAGGAGCCCAACAGTTAATATTCCATTCCCGCAGCCTAAATCCGCACATATCTTATCTGCTATATTCCCCTCTCTGTAGGCACATAGAAGCATTTCAGCTGCTATTCTAGGTGTCGTAGTCCATTGTTCGAGATTGGGTTTAGGGTTAGATATGTCCTCTAGCGTGCTAAGTATTATCTCTAGTTCTTTGAGACTAATCTTCATAGAGCGTTATCCCTCTGGTATTGATTATTGGGATAAAACGCATCACCCTCAGCGATACCCTTCTTAAAAACTTTAGGTTGTCACCAATCTCAACATAATTTGCTTTCATATTAATATTGGTTCTATCAGTTAAGGCATAGAAAATCGTTAGGAACAATTCTACTGGTATGAATAGATGTGATAATAGACCTGTCAGTAACATCACGGCTTCATTATCTACCTCCGCTCTAATTAGTAAGTCTCGAGAGAGAAAAGCAAGTCTTACTAGATCCTCCCAGCTAGAAACGGACACCATATGAATTAGATGTAAATCTGTTGATTTGAGGCCGTCTAAGAGGGAGTATTTCTTCTTTGGGAAATGCTCATAACTTTCGACTACAATCTCTTCTAGGATGATCTCATTGCCAACTTGCCTCAGGTCAATGTCTACTAAAACTTTGTCTTTGTGATAATCATAGTATAAAATGTTTTTCTCTAAAATCTTCCCGCTCTTAACATTAGTTTCAGCTATTATTGCTATTTTTTTCTCCGATGCGAGTTTACGTCTGAAAACAGTAAAAAGTGTGTTATTGTACTTGTATAAGGGTAATTTTCTCTTAGTTTTTTCTGAGAAAAATCTTACTAGTCGAAGAAGATCCTTTAAGGATTTTAGCTCGAGTATTAGCACATAATCGTATAGCTCTCTAGGTATCACAGGTGAGCACCATTTCAAGGAATAACAAATATTTAGGATTCATAAGAACCATAAACTTTATTCTGATAATGTCTCTTGCTTCTATAGGAATAGCATCACTTGGCATCATGATAAATGTTATCCTAAACTATTCCTTATTGGCCATCCCTTGGCTCATATCTCCAGAAATTATTAGAGGGGCGACCGCAACAATATTGAATGGTGTGTATCTAGGAATCTTATTGATAGCTCTGATACAAATTGTTAGGAACTATCTGGAACAACAAACCGAATATCGATTGATATTAGATCTTGTATCTATCCAAATAGCAGTAACACTAATACTCTCTTTTTTGGATAGCAAAGTAAAGCTGGCACCATCTCCTCTTCTTGTGCCTGCTTTAGTTCTATGGGCCCCAATATTAGAAGAATTGTTTTTTAGGGGTTTTCTCGTTGGGATACCATGCGTATTTAGGTACGGTAAGGCCCGCATGTTCTTTGGAGGAATACGAAAGAAGAATTTCTTCACGGGGTTACTAGCGGTGGTATCGGCGATAATATTTAGTATTCCTCATATGTATCTTGGATTTCTTGGAGTAGTTAATGCTTTCGTAGCTGGGATAATTTTGGCGTATATTTTCATTGATTTTGGCCTACTAGAATCAATATTCGCACACTTCATCCTTAATGCTGCTACAGCTTTTTCGATAGCTATAATATTCTTGCCAATAAAGGATTTAGTGGTGCCATTACTGCTTGTGGGATTAATTCTGCTGATGATAGGTTCTATGGGGGCTATACTTGTATTGATATCATTTTACAGAAGGATTCGGAGGATAAGAAGTTTTTAGGTACCATTATTGCAAGAGAAGAGTTCATTTTTCTCCTTGATTTCACTACCGGTTTGTTTAACTATATAAGTAATTCTCCTAGAACCATCATTATAGCAAAAATTGTTAGGAGAGGAGCTTTCTTTCTCTCTTCTTCTCTTAAAGTAAGAGGGTATGCTAGACTTACCAGTATGCTTAGGACTACCAAAAATATGCGTGTACTGAAGTATAGCGCTGACAAAATAAAAACTTTGGCGTCTCCTCCGCCTATTACCCCTATTATATGCAAAACTAAGATGGCTATGATGACGCCTAGGGGATATCCTAGAAAGGTTTTTGTATGACGACTCACTATCAGATCTAGGAGAACGGATAAAAACATCAATAGGACTACTTTGTTGTTGATCCTATTCGATTTAAAATCGCTTATTCCACAGGCGATTAGAGACGCATAGAACGTCATATCTAGGAGATTTTTGAAATATATCATAGCCCCCCATATCTTTGTTTCATGAAAAAGAAATACTGAAAAATACGGAAGTAAGATGGTTACCCAGAAGAGACTGACTTCTAAAAATATTAAAGAAGTTATAGACTAACCCGTCTTCTCCTTAATAACGCTAATTGCAATGCTTGTTTTTGTATCAAGAACAAATGGCAGAGTCCTTAGTCTCTTCACAAGCTGGAATAACTCGTTTGTGTCGGCTGTCTCCACACTAAGAACAACATCAACTTCTCCTGTAACGACATAGCCCTCAATAATCTCTGGAAATTGTCCAAGTTCCTTTCTTAAATCCTCAACTGGGGCCGGTCTAACCTTAAGGAAAATGTATGCTCGAAGAGGCATAATGACCCCCACATCAACAAATCAATAAAAAGTTCACCCTTACATAATGAGGATATCCACTTTATAAATACTACATATACATATCGGATAGCCATGATTAGACATACAAACAACACTTTTAGATGAATCTTCATATTCCATCATTAATTTGTATTTGTCTTATCTAACGCCTACTATGAGACATTATCAAAATGATAAAATAGGCTGCATGGTGCCTCAAGATGCAACTTAAGTACTCATGGACACGCATACAGGCTTTTAAATTTCCCATCATCCGGGAGAAATACAGAAGAATCTGGGAAAAAATAAGAGCCGATACTATACGCCTCGACCAGATACTTGCAGTTCATAGAGGTCTATGGACTGGGGCTCTCTACGTATATATTGTCCCACAAAACATTGTTGATGAATATGCCATGGAGAAAGAACCGCTCAAACCCACAATTCGAGGAAGAGATATCAAGCCTTTTGGCTTTATTTGGAGAGGCTTTTATATAATCTACGCATCGGAAAGACATATTCCAGACTTTCCAAACAGATATCCTCACATAATGAGGTGGTTAGAGAGACATAAACTTATCCTAGAAAGACGCTCCGCGGTTTTTACATGGAATCGGAAGTGGTGGGAACTTGAGGATCCATTAGATCCAGCAGTTTTTGAGCAGAGGAAGATTTTAAGTCCTCTATTTTCACGACAGCAGAGCTTTGCAATAGACAATTCTGGTGCTTACTACGTATTAGACTCAACAACAATGATAAGACCTTGGCTTAATGAGGAAGAACAGGAAATGTATGCTAAAAACTGGAAAAAGGTTAACGAAGAAAATCTCAACCTAGAAGAGTTTATAGAGAACGGAAGGAGAGCTTGGAAGCTTCTAAGTCACGATGAAAATGGACTATGGTATGTTCTGGGAATCCTTAACTCTGAAACATTAGAGTTCTTCTTTAAGCAATACTCTCCGAGACTTATGAAGCGGACAAAACGGCCGAAAAAAGGTCGGTGGTACTCTTACATGCCTCCATACCTCAACATGTTACCAATTAAGATAGCGGAATCTCCTATGAGAGCTGAGGTCATAAAATATGCCAAGAAAATTTCGGAGAAAATGCAGGAATACCTATCTATGCCACCAGAATCTGAGCAGACAACAAAAAGCGAACTGGAGAGCGAAATAGGTTTTCTTACTCATGAACTGAACGAGATAGTGTTCGACATCTACGAATTAGATGAGACAGAAAGAATAGTAGTTCAAAACTTTGTGTATAAGAAACGTTAGGAGACCTCAACATACGCTACGGTATATGCTTTTAACTTGCTAACAAAGTCGCTTATAAGATGTGCCAAGACATACTCATTTTTAACGACGATTCCCGCAGCTTTTGGGTGTCCTCCACCTCCGTAATGTTCCGCGAACTTATTGGCTTCAAAGTCAGTGGCCCCAACTCTAATAGATATTTTCAGATCCCCCGAATCTATATAATAAATACTGATGGCAACTTTCCCTCCACGCTTTGTAAAAACCGTAGGTGGCAACCTACTTAGGGCAGAGTTTATTTTGCGGCAATCAAATATTGCGACTTCTACGTTTTTTTCTAGGAGTTCATCCACAAGTTTCAGTATTTTGTTTCTCAATTCTAGGAGAGGCCGCACCATTCTAATTTCTTCTTTGAATTCGGCATCGTCAAATATTCCCTTTCCACAAGCTGCTAATTTTCTAGCAACCCATTTTAGTTTCTCTTGGTTCGACGCATTAAGTTTTATGTAGAGATCTAGTAGACTCAGCTTTTCATCAATATCTCCAGAATCAGCTCTATTGGCCATCTCTACTATCTCATTTGAAATTTTATCTCTAAGGCCGAAATATTTTGCAACTAAAAAGGCTGCTGAGGGCGCATTTGGGTCTATCAAATCTTTTTCTGATAGAGCCCCAGTTCTCATTAGGCGCTCATAGTTAGAAAGATGATGGTCTATACAGATCTCACAGTAGGGAGGCTTAGGCAAGTCTACGACAATCGTGAACCTTGTTTTCATCTTAACGATTTTATCTGGTGTTGTGAATATCAGAATAGCATTGGGATACAGTTTTAGAATGAGTGCTGCGGAGGCTATACCATCAATGTCATCCCTATGAGATGCTACAACAATACTCTCTTCCTCGCTCAACACACACACCAATAGTTTTTAACAGAAATAACGTATCATATCATAATCTATTTATTAAGTATTAGTCACAGACTTTATGGCCGTTTTGAGGTGAAAATAATATTTAACAACGAGAAGCAGATGTTCTGCGCAAAGATATATAAAACTGCCTATGGAGTCATTGTAGCTATCTGCGATATTGAGCTCGTAGGAAAAAAACTCTGGTATGAAGGAGTTGAAATTGTTGTGTCAAGAAATTTCTATTGTGAGCAGAAGATCGATTCCCTAGAAGCTGTAAATCTTATGCACCACGCAACAAGTTTAAATTTAATTGGTAATAACATTGTTGAGCTTGCCGTATCGATGGGCTTAGTTCATAAGGATGCTGTGATGTACCTAATTGACGAAAACAATAGAAAGGTCGCACATGCACTTGTGCATACATTTCAGTTTTGACTTCACAGGAAAAACTACACTAACCATTATACATGCATACTCGACTTTTTGAACTCTCCTTTCCAAAATGGTGGGTATACATCCCTTGGCATTAAAACTCTTATCCTCTTAGTCACTTGACCACGATTCATTACAGCAAGATCGTCCCCTGATACATCAACAGTAGCCAATCCTATGAGTTCTCCCTTTATTGTTAATAGGGCTACTGTATCACCAGCAACTATGTTGTAGTCAAAAGCAACAACACCAGGAGCGTATAGCTGAGCACCATACGTTATTGCTCCGACAGCCTTATCACTTACGATTATTCTTTTCAAGTGGAGCGTTCCCACTTCCATTGGAAGGACAACATTTCTTAATTCTGAGTCATCCTCTGTTTCTTTCCATAATAGGTATGCATCGACAACTTGTTGCATTATCACGGCATATTTTTCCTCAAAAATACCAGATCTAATACGTCTTAGATCGATCATGTGTGCTCCTACGCCTAGGACATCTCCTATATCCACACACAGCTTACGAATATATGTTCCTGCTTGACACTTGACTCTAAATAGAACATCACGTCCATCTTTCTCAAGAAACTCTAACTCATATATTTTTCTTCTGCGAGTTCTACGCTTAACAGCACTCCGGAGAGGAGGCCTCTGATATATTTCCCCAGTAAACTCCCTGAAAACTCTTAGAATTTCCTCTTCTGGCACATCCTCGTGGAGCCTCATCACACATATATATTCCTTATCGGATTTAAGCCAAAGATGGCCGAGGGGTGTTGCTTTACCTAGGGCTAAAGGCAGAACCCCCGTTACTCTAGGATCGAGAGTACCTCCATGCCCAACAGGTTCTACTTCAAGTATCTTAGAGACCCAAGCCGCTACCTCATGACTTGTCATATTTGGGGGCTTATCTAAAATTATTACACCAAAGCGAAGCAGGTCTGGTATAGGGCGTTTCCTTGGATCACATCCCCATTCTGGGTTGGTTTCTATATTAAGTGTTTTTCTAACTAGAGTCTCTCTATCAAATGGATATTCTGGTGGAAGTAGCTCATTAAGCGCCGATACCATTAGCTTTTCACCAATGTCCAAGCTATTTGTATATTCTAATTCTATAAACAGCGTGATTTTTTGATGGAGAGAAACTCTTAATGATTCTGTATTCGACGATAGATGGTTTGTAGCCTAGGTCTTCTATATGTTTTAGTAGCTCATCCATCTTGTTTTTTTCCTCTCCTTTCTTTACGAGTGTGTGGTAATGTATAACCCCTCTACTCCTAACTATTTTTAGTGCTACTACCAATTGTTCTTGGGTAGGCTCTGGAAGAAAACCCATTAATACGTGATCCCCTAAATCCTCTCTTAAAAACCTTACATTGTTACCAAGAATAGGAACAACCCTGTTTTGGACATCATTAATAACTATGTTTTCTATGAGAAAACGAAACGCGTAGGGATTTATTTCTAGTGCGTATAGTCTCCTTATATTAACGTTAACGGCGATGGGAAGAGATAGGTTGCCCACACAAGCAAACATATCAACTACTGTTTGAGAAGATCGAACAATTTCTATTAGCCTTTTCCTTTCCCCCCTATTCCCAGGCGAGAAAGTAAGCCTCTCGATATCCAGCTTAAACAATGTGTTAAGTTCCTTATGTATAATAATGGGATTCTTTTTCCCTGCCAAGAATACTGTTTGGGGACGCCTCATAACCCCTCTCGTCGTTATTATGGCCCAAACTCCTTTGATTTTTGGAAGCATCTCAAGAAGAATCATACCGATCTCTCTGCCATATGGCAATAAATCCTCATCTAGACGTAGAATTAGTGCATCACCTAGTATAGGGTATCGTGAGGGAAGCTTTTTCAAGAATGACTCTGGAATCTTTCCTTCTAGCTCTTCTACAAGTCTCTTCTTTATTTTCATTTTCTGACAATCAACAGCAGTTTCTTAAGCAGAAAGATTTTTTCTTTCCTATCACTATTGCCCTTTTTCTTCAGCCATTCGGCATAAAAAGTTATTATGCGTGCTCTATATACCTTCTTTTCAACAATACTATGTGTTCTCAGATAGTCAGAAAGAGCTTTCATGGCTTTCTTTCGAAGCGCGCTATCCCCAATGCTACCTAAGATGCCCATCAGCTTCTGTCTTGCTTCAGTTGGCTTCATGAAGTATCAGCGATACCAGCCGTCTTCATCATATTTCCGAGTGAGTTCGCCTCATCAGCTCCTATCGAATAGAAGAACTGAAAGAGTTTGGAAAAATAAGAAGCTAAGCTTTTGGCTAAGCTACTCGCTTTTTTCTTCACCTTGCTTCTCTTCCTCCTTTATTTTCTCAACTTCCTTCTCAATTTCTTTTTCTAGTTCTTCAACATCAATTTCTTCGAGCGAAGGCGTTCTGATCAATGATACGCCGACCCATCCTAGTATTATTGCTACTAACATTACTGCAATCCATATTGGGAAGTAGCATAGCCATATGAGTGGTGGTATTGGGATCCCCCAGAGATTCGTTCCACTGAACATCAACTGTTGCAAGTCGCCTCCCCCAATTGTTATTGCTATTAGTGCTATGAAGCCCAACATCCAAGTTATAGCCAATATTATAGCCAGCAGAATGAATCCTGCGCCCCAGACTTTTTCGCTCATATCCTTCACCTGCTTAGTTTCTTGAAAACAACAATAAAAAGGTGCATCAAATATCAAATTAAAAACTACATATGTTTCAACTTTGTTGCCTTAAGAATTTTTCGATGCGCTCTAATGCCTCCTGTAATTGCTTCTTCGTGACAGAAATTGTCATTCTAGCGTAATACCTACCATACTTTGGGACAACTTCGAAAGCAGTGCCTGGAACTAGAGCAACTCGAGCATGTTCTATTAAGTCGTCCACAAACTTCTCAGAGTCGCCATTGGGAACCTTTATAAAGGCGTATAGGGTTCCTTGTCCAGGAGATACTATATCTATACCCAGTTTTCCCAGATTTTTTCTTGTCATTTCAAAGTTCTCCTTCAGCTTTTTGTTGAGTCTCTCCACAGTTTCTTTGAGCTCTCTAAAGTTTTCTGGGTCGCTTACAACGTTCCATATTTCACAAGCAAACGTATTAGGAGATACTATTGAGTATTGCTGTATCTTTGCTGCTGCGTCAAATAGTTCCTTATCTCTTGTAATCAACACACCTACTCTTAGCCCCATCAATGAGAATGGTTTGCTGAGGGCATCGCAATCGAAAATGTTTCGTCCCTCGTCACTTAGAAGCGAAGCCAAAGGGAGCTCTAATCCGTCGAAGCGTATTAGATGATACACAATATCATTTATCAGGATAATATTTTTAGAGTCATCAACAAGCTCCGCTATTTTTTTAAGGTCGCTTTTGGATCTAAAAGCACCAGATGGATTAAATCCGAACTGCGTATAATAGATTATCTTTTTGTCACTATTCTTCTGAGAGAGCGTATCTAGAAACTCTATTATGTAGTCAGGCGATGGAATAAAGTATGTATCCTCATCAGCATCTAATACCTCTAATTTAAATTTTCTACCATAGATTCTAAGAGTAGTTAGCGAATATATAAACGTTATCGGATCTACAACAATGATGTCCCCATCCTCAACAACAGCACCCATGGCATTTCTAATAGCCCCCATAGCACCATCAGTTATCATCACCCAATCAGTCTCCAACCTAGCTCCGTACCACAGATAATAAAAGTTATTCGCCACAGATTCCCTAGCGGAAAATGTTCCAAGCGACGGGGCATAAAGAAAGGGGGGGATTTTTTCGCCAAAAAGAAGACCTATTTTCTTGATTACTGGTGTTGGGTCCCCTATGAAGTTTTGTCCCATAGTGAGATTTATCACACGCTCCTCTGGTGGAAGAAGCCTATTTTTCATAGCTACCTTCTCGGCTATTTCCCTAATCTTGGAATATCTTATCTGCGGAAGAACAGAATAAACGCGCATAGTCACTCCCTCCAAAAGGAAAGCATAACAAAACTTCGATTTAACTCAACAAAATATATTTGTAGAGAAATAATACTAGTCTAACAATACTTCCTAGGCATAAAATTTGTGTGAACGGTGAAGTTGTTGGCGAGAACGATAGTTAGTATGCTGGAGTTCAACTATAATAACTTTTTGAGTCGAAAGAAACATATGCTTTCTAAGCTCAAAGAAGCCATCTTTAGAGGAGAGGTTGATAGGCAGATTCTCCCGCATCTTAATCTAATAAACAGCCTACCTTTCTGTTATACAACCTCATCATGTTCTGGTAGAATAGCCTTGATAGACGCACCGTTGATTGGGCCGAAAAAAGAAAGCAAGAAGGTTATGAGATGGCATGAACCAGTTAGTTTTGGTGAGGTTAGAAATTCAATACATCGCTATGAGCCAAAAAACGTTTTGTGGTTAAAGTTTGATGCATTCATCATAGCTTTTTCTGTTGCCTCTACGGAATGGGCAATGTTTTTTATAAAGCTTGCACGCTACCTTAATCTCAAAGAATCTGGAATTAGGTCGATAAATCCGAGGGCTGGGTTTATTTATATGGACTTCATGAGTACGGAAAAAATGTCCTTACCAGTACGTATAGGGAAAAGAATTATTATAGACGATAAGTACCTTAAGGAAGCCATAACAATCGCAAATTTCATGATGAAGAAGAACTCTTTGAAGTTAGATTTGCTCAGAAGATCCTTGGAGAAGTTACATGAATGGTTAAAAGACAACGAGACACCTCCGCCTTTGAATATATTCGATCCCTTGATCTCAGAGTATAAAGGGCGCTTGGAGGAGTTAAAGAGAACTCAGTGGTACCTCACAATTATAGACTCATCATTGAACTAACTTACTTACAAGATTTCTTATCTCATTTGGTGCGATGATACCTAACTCTGTAATAAAACCCGTTATTAAGTGAGATGGCGTTATATCAAAAACAGGATTACGAGCTTTTACCCCCTGGGGTGTTATTCGAACGCGGGAAAGTTCTCCAGTATCTAGTTCTCCCCACACAAAATGCACCTCATCTTCAGATCGTTCTTCTATCGGTATTTCCTTACCAGAGTTTATTGTTGGGTCTATTGTAGTCGTTGGAGTTGCGACATAGAAAGGTATCTTATTATCATGTGCTGCAAGCGCTAATTTGTACGTTCCAATCTTATTGGCGGTGTCACCATTGATTGCTATTCTATCAGCGCCAACAATGACAATATCCACCTCACCAAGCCACATGAGATATCCAGCAGCATTATCAGATATCACATATGTTTCTATACCTTGCTGAGAAAGCTCCCATGCTGTTAGCCTCGCTCCCTGTAGCCATGGACGAGTTTCATCAACATATACAACCACCCTTTTACCCTTCTCATATGCATGGTATATAGGGGCTGTTGCTGTTCCAATGTCTATTGCAGCTAGGGCTCCGGCATTGCAGTGTGTTAATATTCTGGATCCATCATCTAATATTCTTTCTCCATGTATTCCTATCCTTCTATTCTTCTCGAGTATTTCTTCCTCAATATAGTTGGTCGCCAGTTCCCTTGCTGAGCTTACTATCGATGGGATAGACTCGCCAGATTCTAATAGATCGATTACATGCGAGTACATGGTGTTTAGTGCGTGGAAAAGGTTGTATGCTGTTGGGCGAGCTTTTTTAAGAAGTTCTATGCGTCTTCTAAACTCTCTTAGAAATTTTTTAGGTTTTTGTGCTGCCTCGAGGACTGCTTGATAAGCTCCAAGTATTGCTGTCCCACCAATCGTCGGCGCTCCCCTAACAACGAAATTTTTTATTGCATAGAAAGTTTCCTTCACGGAAATACTGTCATAAAATTTGAGTTTCCACGGAAGATATCGCTGATCTATCATTCTTACTATTCCACGTGTAGGGTCTTCGAGCCAGACAGCTCTCATATCAATAGTTTTTCCGTCAATCCTTATCTTCATTTTCTCTATGCCTGCACATAAACAGTTTCTATTTCTGGAAAGTATTTAGATATGAAGTATCTGGCTCTGTAGAGTTTATATGACTTTGCCCCAAGGGCTAGGCCTCTTTGCCAGAAGTCTACGTGTACTATCAGAATTTTTCCTTTTCTTGAGCTTCGAATTTCTATTCTTCTTATCTTAGCTGGGTAGAAAAGATACTCGCAGAAACGCTTTAGATTCTCCGAAAAGAAGACGATATCCACCTGTTTTCGAACAACTTTGCGTATATAGATCAGTGAGTTCTTCATCTCTGGTAGATTGGATATGTATTCTTCGTCAAGCAGTATTGAAAGCCTATCATCGGTCTCATAAAAATCGCGTGGATATATCCCTAACGTGCCGAGAAACGTTATGACTTGAAGCAATCTGGGGTCATCGACTTTTAGTGCCATATCGATTCCCTATAACCTTACTATTTAAATTTTTACCTAATCACATACTAATAATTTTCGCATGATCCATTATACTTGATGCACCCACATCAAGTACAACCACACTAGATACTAGATGTGGTCTTCTGCAAGCGACTCCAAGCTCGGCACTAGTTCCAGGAAATTCTACAACCGGTGTCTGCGTAAGAGCGCAATAGTACCTAATGAGACTTTTCATGTCATGAGGAATATTCGTAGCTACTATTACTACCTTTGCTTCTCCTCTCTGTAAAGCGCGAATAACATTTCGTATTCCATACCTCAATTTTCCTGTTCGCTGAATAACATGTATTTGTCTCTCTATTTCATCTCTTAGCTTCTTAATTTCTCTTTCTGTTAATGATGCCATTATTTTTCACCATAAGTTCTGGCAATACGCCTTGTTAGCCAACTGAATATTTTGATGCAATATCACACAAACAACAATCACCAAATAAAAGCTTTTCTAACATATCTACCATATGGCGGACTCATCCTCGCTTCTTGTGCTAATCTCAGCTTCCTCTAGCTTACTAAGTTCCTTAGTCGCAGCTTTTTCTCTGATTCTAGGATATATCATGAAAGGACTCCTAAGGACACTTGAAAGCATCATTAGAAACCAACGTGGATCGCTTACAATGCCTAGGCTATGAAGCCTTATTCCTATATTAAGGTAGCATATCTTTTCGTCTCCTTCTTCACCAAGCGGTACTTGCTCAATGTCCAATATCAAAACATTTCTAAGTCTCATAACGGCCTCGACAAGATTTTCACATGGGACGGGTATGCGCAGAGAGACAATCACATAAAGAACTTTTGTTGGATCGTCAGAATCGGGTTCGCAGCTAAGTATGGCGGGAGGAAAATGAAAGAATTCAACGGGTAATATTAGGTATAGTCCCTTCTTATATTTTATTACGCTCAACGGATAATTCTCTTGGAAAATCTCCTTAAGCGCTCTTTCCACAACTCTATCAACTTCTTCGAGGGATGGTGCTTTCCTAGAAAACTTTTCATTATCTTTTAGAACCATACTTCTCACACATTTTAGGTTGGATCTGATTGTTATTATCAAGAAAACAAATATCATCACAAATAAAAAGAAGAAAACAAAAGACGAAGAATACTTTCTTCTCCACGATAATACTTAGAAACTCGTAATGGAAGCATAATATTAATTTCATGTTATCTATAATTTATATAAGAGTAAAGTGATTTGGATGAGAAGACTCGAAGATTTCTTTCCGTATAGCTCCTTTAGACCCTACCAGAGACGCCTAATAGAGTTTATATATGATATATTTCTTAGGGAAAAAATAGGTTTGGTCTATGCTCCTACAGGTCTTGGAAAAACAATATCTGTTCTCTCGGCACACCTACTTGACCCAGAGTCTAAATTATTTGTCCTAACCCGCACTAGAAGCCAGTCTAAGATCTATTCTAGAGAGCTAAGAAAATTGAAGAAAAACATACCTAATGTAACATATGTTTTTCTAAGATCAAAACAGGAACTATGTGCACTTGCACACAAATCCAAGAAATTAAGCAGAATACCCTATGGGGTTTTTATTAAGATATGCGAAGCTCTTAAACGACGAGGAAAATGTCCTTATTTCAAAGGCAGTACTTACGAAGAGGGTTATACTCCTCGGCATGTCAATATTTCCATGCGATTGTTAGAGAGAGGTGCTACTGTTAGAAGAATAGTTAAAGCTGGAATAAAAAGGGGGCTATGTCCTTATGAGATTGCTCGTTATCTCTCTAGAATCTCAAATATCGTTGTTGGGACTTATCCTTATATCTTCGATGATACAACTAGAGAAAATTTCTTGACAAGTATAGATGCTACCCTCTCAGATCTAAGAGTGGTTGTTGATGAGGCACATAATCTCCCAGAATTTATACTCAGCCATCATGCAAAGAAGCTAAGTACACGAAGTCTTGAAGTTGCATATGAGGAACTAAGAAAGATATATGTAAGGACCGAGGAGCAGAATCTTGCCGAGATATTAGACTTGGCAATAGGCTTTATCTATACTCTACTAATGGACTTAAGACATCGGGGACAAGAAGAATTTTCTCACCGTATGAGGGAGATAGACATATCCGATATATTCTCTGCAATAGATCTTAGAGGACTAGAGCCGCTGGCTGAAGCTTCATATTTGCTATTTAATGATAATCCCTATCTCTCATCTCTCTTGCTACGAATCTACGATTTTGCTGATTATTACATGAAGTACTATGTCGATGAATTGTATATGACGACGCTCCAAACCGTATATGTTGGCGGCAAACAACACTTCATATATCAGATAAACCTCTTGGATCCATCTGAACAAGCAATAAGAATACTTCAGCAAGCAAAAAGCGTTGTGCTTATATCTGGAAGTCTGCACCCTCTCGAATATTACCGATTGTCACTGGGACTCAATGCGGAACCGCTGTATAGTAGAACGGAAGCAATAGTGCTACCAAATCCTTTTTCTCCTAAGAACCTGAGAGTCTATGTTGACACAGAGTTAAGCACTAAGTATGATGAAAGAACACCACAAATGTTTCACACATATGCACAAAGATTAAGGATAATAGCCACAGAGGCACCAAGAACAGGCGGAATCCTAGTAATATTTCCTAGTTATTCGATCCTAAATTCGATATCTGAGCTATTAGGTCCGCTTCAGAGAGAAGTTTTTGTTGAGACGAGAAAGACAAAACTATCAGATGTGATCCGATTTCTACTTCAGAACCCAGACGGCATCATATTCGCCGTCGCGGGAGGAAAATTGGCGGAGGGAATAGACTACACGCATGGCGGTAAAACATTGATAAAAATTGTGGTAGTAGCTGGGCTACCATTTCCCGAGTACAACGTCTATCTCATAAGAAGACAGGAGTATTATGAACGTCAGTTTAGAGATAAGAATTTAGCGATATTTATCACAACAATAGCACCTATGATTCGAAGGATCCTACAGGCGTCTGGAAGACTGCTGAGAAGCGAAAAGGATCGTGGAACTGTAATTATTCTAGATAGGAGATTCGGCCGATACTCTCCGTATTTTCCTAGAACCCCATGGCAACTGTATGAGCCCTATAGAGGCATAAGACAGCTTAGGGAAATACTTAATGAAATAACAAGGTTCTTAGAAACACACCAAAAACGAGATTAGGTCTTTCTAATCGATATGGATCGAAAAACGCATCATCTATTTTGCCATCTCAATCTTTAAAAATATTCATGCAATAGATAGAATATAAAATGTCTAGATGCCGAAAGATGCGAAACTTATATGCCCCGGTGGTGTAGTCGGCCAAGCATTCCGGCCTCTCAAGCCGGAGATCGCGGGTTCAAATCCCGCCCGGGGCATTAAAATCTCGTCTTCCTAGCATTTTTGGTGATGAGAAGGCGCTTCTGATTTTGTTGATGATAAGTCTGGAGCGCTGATATCTTCATATTCTCATCATACTGAAAAATTGTTATTGCGGATAATGATCTCTACTTGAATACCCAGTAGAGGAGTCTTTCATTTTGGTTATTATTCTTAGTTCCTATTTTTCATAGAACCAAAACTATGTGAGATACGTATATGGATTTAATGGAGATAGCTTGTGGAATCTTATTTTTACATATAGTCCACGCCTCCTATATGCCTTATTGCGACGTTAGGAAGTTTTTCTGCTACTCTCTTAGCTATTTCCCTAAGTTCTTCTACGGCTGGGGGTTTCCCTATTCTGAATCTAGGGTCCGGCGCATTCTTGCTCGGAATGAATTGCTGAATTACATAGAAGTGCTTCTTCTTCGTAAGGTACGATGATAGAAAATCAGCTATCTCGAATATATCCTCTCTGCGTAAAATTAGAGGAACATACGTTGTTCTTATCTCTACAAAGTCTAGCTTGCTTGCGATTTCAAGGCTTTCTAGAATCTTGTTGATATAAATTTTTACTATTTTCGTCGGAAGACCTGTTACTTTAGAGTAGTCCTTGAGCTTTAGCTTGGCCTTTATATCCATCGCAAGATGATCTAAGATCCTACATTCAGTTAGAATCTTTATTATCTCTGGGTTTGAACCATTGGTGTCAAGAGATGTTCTCAACTCTAATGACTTAATTCGGCTAAACAAAGACCTCACAGCTTCTCCCTGGAGGGTAGGCTCCCCACCCGTTGCTTGAACATGGGTAATGTACTGCTTTACGCTTTTTATTTCTTCAATCACACCTTCTATTTCTCTTACTTTACAGATCTCATTCTTTCGAGTAACGAGGGGCCAGTTTTGGCAGAAAGGACATTTGAAATTACATCCACAGAAAAATATAACAAAGCTTACTTCGCCAATAACATCATTCATAGAGATTGGGATTGTATTGCTTATAAGCATCCTCAAAGTACTTCACGAATCCATCTTTTGACTTTCTCCTCCCCCTCCTTCTGGGCTATGAATGCTAGGAAGGCTTTAAAGTAGCCCTCGACATTCCCCACATCAAACCATATCCTATCACCAAGATCTACAGCCACAACTTTTTTTCCACTTAGTATCTGTTTCTTAAATGCTTTCGTTTCATCAATTTCGCCCTTTTCTTCAGGGACTCTACGTAGATACTCAAATATTTCAGGTGTAAACACATAGCGTCCAACAATAACCATATTACTTGGCGCCCTATCTATAGGAGGCTTTTCGATGAGATCTTCTACATAAAATATTCTAGTTCTATCAATAAGCCCATCTTTGCTGAATTTTATTACTCCAAATCTAGAGACTTCCTTAGGCTCAACCTCTGCGACTGATAGTACTATGTCGGCTTTAGTCAGCTTCTGTACCTTGAGCATCTTTCTTAGGAGACTTCCTTTTTCTCTCTCAATTATTATGTTGTCTGCAAGCATAACCACGAATATGTCTTCAACATATTTTTCTGCTAATAGAATAGCTCCTCCTAAGCCATTTAGTCTAGGCTGATGAACGAAGACAATATTTAATTGTGGTAGGGACTCCACCAATCTTTTGACAAGATCTTCGCGTCCCCTTAATTTTAACCACTCTACAAGTTCTTCGACTCCATCCTCGAATACGTATCTAATGACCTTCTCCCTCCAATGTGTTATCAATATAACATCACGGATTCCTGCAAATTTTGCTTCCCATAGAATATCAACTAGTATGGGAATAGTACCCAGGGGTAAGACCGCCTTGGGGAGAATACGTGTTATGGGAAGCAGCCTAGTCCCGTATCCTGCGGCAGGAATAACAGCGCACTTAGTCATATTATCCCCCTCAAAAAACTTGAGCCCACCCCTAATCTGCGGATTTTTCAGAAAGAATAGTAGAAATGTAAAATATTTTGGCTGAGCTTGTTGACGAGCTATTCATATAGTAAAAGATCGTTTACTTTCATTCTCAGCAACGCTAATTTTCGCTGAGATTCTGGATCTGTTTTCTTTACCAGTTCGTAAAGCTCCGGTATTATCTCATCGAGTTTGGCTCTTATCTCGGGGTTGTTAAGATTTCTCCAAAACCTATTTATTTTAGTTAGAATTCGCTGCATATCGATATCAAAAAATTCTGGTGATACCCTAAATGAGAGAATTATTCTATTGGTATACATCTCGCTTCTATTTGGGTCTATCAATGATGTCGAGATCTCGGGGAAAAACTCTGTGAAATATATTAGAAAAACATATTTCGGATCTATGTCTACCTTAGGTGACATGTACATTCTAACCTCTAATTCATCATTTATCTTATCAATGATTACCTCAAGCTGGTACAGCTCCTTGTCAATGATTTTTGATTTGCGCTTCCCAGAGCTTTTGGTAAGTCTCTCTAGCTTATCTAGCAATATATTTATTTCGCTTATCCTTTCTCTCATATATCTAAGCCATTCATTGACAGGATAGGACACATCTACTCCCCTACGGGTATCTTCTTAGATACCAAAGGAAGCACACGTAGCTCTGCCTTGAAGCCTATCGGTTTTTGTTCGACATCACGCACAACTTCTTCGACCTTTATGAGGATTCGAAGCCTCAACTTTTTCGGTGGATTCTCTGCTCCTCTCGACCATATAACCTCGTTAAGTTCAGGGCTTATCCATATCCTTGGTTCGATTACCCTAAGTTTCGCTCTTTTCTTGACCCCTCCCTCACTTTCGATTGGGCCCTCAACATACTTTACATACTTCGCAACAAACTCCCGCACATATTTAGCTACTCTTTTCGCTCTCTTCCAACGAGGAGCTTTCTTCAGAATCTTCGGTGAGAATCGAAGTGTTAAAAACCGCTCGTCATCATAGTCTTCGTACTTCTCATACAGGATTTCTGGTATTTTTTTAAGGCCTCGCCGACGAACTCTCCTTTTTACTGGTAGCTTCTCGGCTACCTCCTCGGCTGGTTTTTCTTCTTTCTTCTCTTCCTCAGCAGTTTCCGATTCGGTAGCCGCCTTCCCGATTTCAATAGCCTTCTGACTCGCCATCATAAATCACCTATGGTTTTATCTTTGTTCGTCTCCAATGCCTCTGAGAGGGGGATCTTAGAACTCTAAAATTTGTTTTTATCCTGACAAATAGGGGAGGCATCCTATTCGATTTCAGAGCTTTTGCAAGTCTAAGTTTTTTTGCTAAGGGTTTGATCCTTGCCATCATTTTCGCCTTATCTCAACCTTGCCACCACGACTTGAAAAATGCTTAAGGAACTGCCTTAAAATCTCTTTTAATTCACTATCAGTAATCATTCTCTGAATTCTGCCCGCTTGAGCAAGGGCTATGAGCTGATTCTCAACAAAACGACCAAACTCTGGTCTAACCATCTTTATTCTAACTAGTCTTTCGCGGGCTTCGCTTGTAAGTATTTGTCGTAATATTGCTTCTCTCTGAAGTTCTTGGCGCATTTTCTCTTCTTCCTCCCGCTGCTGCCTTGCAAGCATTTGTTCCAATTGCTGTCTTCTTTTCCTGAGCAATAACTCTAATTCCTCGTCTGATGCCATGGGTCTCTCACCATAATTTTCTTCTGCCTGAGTATAGTGACACCTCAAATAATCAGATACTTGTTGGAAGTATTAAAATTAGTCATTTGGTTGTAAATTTAGTATGTCCATCTAGGTACTTCATTAATAATTGTGGGGGTTTAGATGATCGTTCCAAAGACAATAAGAACATATTGTCCCTACTGCCGGAGACACACCAAACATACCGTTAGTATATATAAGATAGCACCCAAGCGACGGGCTCTATCAAAAGGCCAGAGAAGGGCTAAAAGACATAGAAAGGGTCATGGAAATAAAGGTCGGTACTCTAAGAAACCTATAACTCAAATAAAGACGCACGCAAAAGTAACAAAGAGAGGTGTGCTTGTCCTTAAATGCTCAGAATGCAATAAGGTTCATCACAAATCGTTGGGACAGCGAATGAAAAAACTTGAATTGAAAAGGTGAATTATATGGCGACACCTTTCGATGTACCTCCCAGCGCATTCATAGAAAAACTTAAAGACGAACTAAAAACTGTGAAAGAAATCTCACCTCCCGAATGGGCAAAATTTGTGAAAACAGGCGTGCATAGAGAAAGGCCTCCAGAACAACCTGATTGGTGGTACTATCGAGCAGCATCAATCCTATATCAGCTCTATAAGCGTGGAATCTCAGGTGTAGGCGAACTTAGGGATCACTATGGTGGACGCAAAGATAGAGGCCACAGACCAGAGGTAAAGGCTAAGGCTGGAGCTAAGATTATCAGAACAATACTACAGCAACTTGAGAAAGCAGGACTCGTAGAGAAATGCTACAAGCCTCATCCCAAACTCCAACAAATTTGTATTGGGAGAAGACTCACTAGAGCTGGACAGTCCCTCCTCGATAGAGTTGCCACCAGATTAGCTAGAGAAATGGGGATTCTGAAATAACTGGGATTGATGTTCACCAAGCTTTAAACTCATTCAAAAAACTCCTAAATATCCTGGAGAGAGCTATAAGACGGAAAGAAGAAAACACCATCTACTCAAGTATTTATGCTCTTCTAAGAGTCAGTAGGAATCTCTCTAATATAATTTTTACAACAAATATAAAGATAAGTCAGAAAAGAAAAATTCTCGCAGATATAGCCAAGTATTGTCCAGTTATCGAAAAAATTATCAATTGTCTTCTCAAGGATCCCTCAAAACAGGAGTTGGGGCTCGAATTTGCTAAGAATGTTTATTTGATTGGATGCCTAAGTATATTCAATACAGATTTTGGAAAGAAAGCAATAAGGTTCTTCAAAAGAAATCTGGACCTTTTAGCGTACTTTGTTGACATTCTCATTGAGGTGGGCTGCGTAGATTTAGCTTATGACGCATTACTACTTCTCTTAAGGGAGAGATATAATCTAGTAAGTGTGTTGATAAACCTAGCAATCACAAGCTATCTGCTTGGCTACCCGGAGAAAGCCTTGGGATACATCAAGATATATGAGGATTTGACTAGTAGAAAATCAAGATTAAAGTTATCTCTTCAAATCGCCCTCGGCGAAACCATATAGTTTTTATGCTTATCTCTATTTTAGCTAAAGATAGTCTAGTGGTTTTTTTCTTCGGATAATCTCAGCAAATTCTTTCTTGCGGATTATCCACTCTGGTTTTACTACTGCAACTAAAAATGTGTTTCTGATTATCTCGATGTTTATTATCCATTGCGGCTTCTCTAACGATACCTTCCCACGATTAATGATTGTTGCAATACGCTCAATCATTTTTCGTGACGATATCTTCGATGCATGCTTGGAGACTGTAATTCTCCACGTATCTTTATCAGATATTCGAAGCCTAGCTCTCTCAGAAACAAATTCTAGTAATGTTTCCAGCGAAGATGTCACGAGCTCAACAGGAATTATTTTATGTGTGTATCTGAGAATCCAGGGCTTTTTAGAAAGATAGTTGCGAATTTTCTGCACAGCCTCTATCGGATCTCCATTAAAAACAATCGCGATAAGTCCCGCTATCGTCCTATCTCGTTTCCTTATAAAATATACCTCTATATCTTCGCCATATCCTACCGCATATAAACAATGCCAAACTTCCGAGGCCGCGTCCAGCTCATAACGTTGTTGACATGTGATCAGAAACTTAGTGTTAGAAGGAATAAGTTCATCGTAATTAGGCATTATGTTTCAGACCAAAACACTAACCAAATAGCTTTGTCGTGATTAGACAAAATTGACTTTTGTTGGACTCTTCTTCCTCGCTTTCTTCTTACGGCGAGCTCTACGAGAAGGTCGGACTTTCTCAGCTCCGTGACCTTTGTTTCTCAGACCTCTTGCCTTCTTACCAGCTGACGTCAAACCTCTAAAGACCCTTCCACGATGCTTATTGCTAGTTATCCAATTCAAGTTTTCATCTGCTTTTATCACGGGGTTATCCCTTTCCACTAGGATAACCTCAAACCAGACATATTGGCCGTCCTCGCCGACCCAATATGAGTTCAATACTTCGGCATTTCTATATTTTCTCGCGGCGCGCTCCTCGGCTATCCACTGAAGAGATTTACCAACTGTATGGCCTTTTATCCCAAGCCTCTTGCTTTTTCGCCCCTTATTTGGTCGCGGTTTTCTTTGGCCACCTTTCCGTATCCTAACTCTGACCATTATTACCCCTTGTTTTGGTTTCCATCCTAAGGCTCGCGCCCTAGGCAGGTTTGTTGGCCTCTCTATCCTTACTACTGCAGGCTCTCTTCGCCACTGGATTAGTCTTTCTTTTAAAAGTTTCTCAAAATCCTCTGAATTTTTGCTACTCCAAAATTCCTGTATGTATTTGTAGGCACCCATGTCAGATACCTTGGTGACTTAGACCTAAGACACTGTATATTTTCTATCTCATAATTTAAAGACACATTAATGGTTTGTGGGCTGCCTTCGCTATAAGAAGAAATCGTCTAGTGATTTCTGCCCTTTACTTCTACTTTCTAGCAACTTAGGATATTTTTTAACAAACTCTTTTATCCTCGATGCTATTTTGTGGGGCAATCTTATTATGCGGGGCTCTGCCTCATTTCTTGGCCACTCTAAGCTTAGGACGAAATCACGAGCATCATCAACAGAGAATTTATGTCCCGGAGAAACTACGATCTTATGTTTGTTCTTAATTACTAGGAATCCAAGTACCTTATTATTGTATACTACTGGCGCATACTTTAAATCACCTCTATATGTCCACTTCCCCGAGATTCTTCCAACCAATATGCTTTTTGCCACACCAATTGACGGAATATTCGTGATCACCCCCGCATGTGATGCTATTCCTAGGCCCCTTGGATGGAGAATGCCCTGCCCATCTAGAATTATAGCATCGATTCGGGGGATATATTCGATAACTGCTGATAGACTGCCTAAGATTGCCGGTAGTTCCCTAAAGGCAAGGTACGTAGGTATATAAGGCATAAAAACAGGAACAAAACTTATCCCTACTCCTAAAAGCTCTTCGTTATCAACATCAAAAGCACATCCTACACCAATCCCTATGTCTAGGGGACCATCTACAAATGACAAATCAAATGTTACTACAAAGCGAATATTTTTTCTTTCGGTAATTAAAGATACCCTATCTGATATAAATTCTTGCAGCCTTCTCATAGAGAGTAGGACGGGGGGCAATCTGAGGTCTGATATATCTACTAGGTGCTTCTCAAAATCAATTATCTTTTGCCCCATAACCTTTACACCCTCCTTTTGGAGAAGCATCGATTTCCTTTCGGAACCAAGGCTATACCCCCCGAGGCTACCATCAGAACTTATAACCTTATAGCATGGATATCGATCAGGGCAGGGATTCGTCTTCATGATATATCCAATGGCTCTAGCCGCGATAGTATCCCCCAGCGCCTTGCTAATGTCCCTATATGTGGTTATCTTACCTCTCGGAATTCTGCATAGGGCTTGGAGAACTATAGAATATAAATCTGGGATTTCGTATAGGATGCCTAATTCATTAAATATGTATCGTATTATCACACTGCTAACCATATATCGTCATCTCCGGTGTGCCATATGGATAATTACAATGAAAATACACTACATCCAGATAACATTTATTTTGTATTAGTGGAAACTAAATATTCAGGAAACATTGGGCTATCCGCCCGAGCGATTAAAAATTTTGGGTTCAAAAACTTAGTTCTCGTTAAACCATTCGCTAAAGTCGATGAGAAAGCTTTTGCTAGAGCTATGCATGCTAGGGATATCCTCATAAATGCTAGAATTTATGGGTCGATAGATGAGCTTAGGAACAGAGAGAAAATAAATTTTCTTATTGGAACAACAGCCCGAGTTGGAAGCGAGAAAAACCCCCTTAGACTTGCCATACCATTAAATAGTTTGAGAGATGCTGTTTTCCCTCAAGACTCAAGAATAGCAATCCTCTTTGGCAATGAAGAAAGCGGTCTAAGGAACGAAGACTTAGCTAAGTGCGACTTAGTAATCACAATACCAACAAGTCCTCAATATCCATCGTTAAACCTATCCCATGCTGTGGCTATATGTGCCTACGAACTCTCCCTATCTCTAAAAACTTTTAGAGAACTTCCATATAGACCAGCAACACATTTAGAGAGAAACATACTTATCAGCAATCTATTCAAGATACTGGATATTGTTTTCCAATCCATGCCAGAACCTAAGAAGAGGATCTACAGAGGCATACTGCGAAATTTTGTGCGAAGAGCTTTCCTCACTGGACGCGAAATTCATAGTCTTATTGGGCTGACTAGGATTATTCTTCAGAGATTATCTGACTCTTAGAACAGATATTAAGCGTGTAAGTCTAGAATGAACTCTCATTGAAAATGAGTACTCATATCTAAAACCCATTTCTAGTGCATATTTTTCAAGAGGAATTGATGGTGTGTGGCAGATAACTAGACAGGCATCGGGTTTGAGAACTCTATTAGCCTCAGACAGGAATTCTCTGTATAGAAGATTTAGTGGTGTTCCGTATGTTGGTGAACTTATACCGTAGGGAGGGTCTGTTGCTATGCCATCAATAGATTCATCCTCTAAATCTAGGCTTCTTGCATCCCCGACGCTGATATCTACATTGCGGTGCCCATAATATTCCTGTATAAGCATTTTTGCTTCTTCAACAATTCTTGGATTTATATCTATACATATGACACGTAGCCCCATCTCCGCAGCTTCTAAGGCTATTGAACCGGTTCCACAGAATGGATCTAGAAATATATGACCAGGTGTAAGCCTTGTTAAGTTCACAAGCGCTCTGGATAGCAAGCTCTCCATCGCCGTGGGCGGGGCATAGGGTCTGTACTTTGGATCTCTATCGAGAATAATATCACGTCCAACCGGCATTCTAACTCCGATACTATCATCGAATAATCTTAGTTCCAGTTGTGGAGCGATTAGGGAGATTCTTATCCATGGAGAAAATTCTTTTATTTCCCGAATTACTTCGCCAGCTTTTGACGGATTCTCATTGAAATTTAATATAGAGATTGTAAACGGAATGTAGTATCCAATTCTCGATCTAAACTTCCGCAACAGTAACTCATGTATTTGGGAAAAATCCTTAAGCATTAGAAAAACTTGTTTTGCTGAGGCAAGACGAAGAAAAGCTTCAGAGAGATCTCTATTAGATTCTATAATGACAGCATCTCCATTCACTTTCCTAAGGATAAAATTCTCTGAGTAACTACTTATAACCGCTTTTAACTCTGCTGGAAAAAGAAAGGACAACCTTGCATCTGGATAAACCATATATTCAAAGTCCATCCTACTATCACACAAATAATTTTGTAAATAGGTAGAAGACATGAAGAAAAAAATCATTGAAGATAGAAGCTATATGCGGGGGGCGGGATTCGAACCCGCGAAGGCATCCGCCACAAGGTCCTGAACCTTGCCCGTTTGTCCACTCCGGAACCCCCGCTTTAAGGAGATAGTGCCGGGGGCGGGACTTGAACCCGCGAGGCGCAAACGCCATCGGATCTCGAGTCCGACGCCGTACCAGCTCGGCAACCCCGGCAGATAGATTTTCCTTCTAATTAACATATTATTAAAGTTGTAGGGACATAATATAACTTTTGCTATTTGGCTACTTATGGAAATCCATTTTTGGAGAAGAAATAAAAAATTTAGGGGGATGATAGTATTTCGTTAAGGAGCTTTTTAAGCGGCTTCTTATCTGAGGCTTCCTCCAGCAGCTTCTTATTATTTTCCAGAATCCTTTGAATATGTTGCCTAATAGCCTCCCGAATAAATTCCGAACGGGAACTATATAGTCCCAGTTCATAGACTATATAATCTATAAGCTGAATCAGCTGCTTTGACACCTTAACCGTCAGGATTCTAGTGTAGTTCTGAAACACAACATACACCTCTTCAAGCATAAAACACCAAAAGATTTGCCATAACACTAAACTACCATGATATTTGTTTTAAAAAAGGAATGACTGACGTACTACAGTACGTTTTATAGCTAGCTTATTAATATACAGCTTCTTTATATAGACTACCACCTTTAGGAGGTTTTTAATTATACTTGTATATTTGGGTCTCTAGAACTCTAAGGATTTCTTCCAGTCTATATGAATTATATTCTCGAAGTATATATTTATTTATGATAGCAATCTTTTTTGTATTTATCCATACAACGAGATAATTTTCTGGATCCTCCATGAAATCATCGATGATTCGCTGGTTCTTTGTTAAGACAACATTAAATGCTAAATCGATTATAGCCGAATTTTCCAAAATTTCATCTAGGTTTTTAGCGCTAATCTGGGATCCTGACTCACTAAATCTGTTAAGCAGAATGTTCTTTATTCTTTTCTTTGCAGCCAGATAGATAGTTTTTACAAGTTTTTCTGCTTGGCTATCAACAGGCGGTTCTATGCTCGATAGAAATTCGGTAATTGTTAGTTCTATCTTAGGTTCCAGGTCTGATATTATCCTCAGTATGATATCGCGATCTGCCTTTTTGCTAAATGCTACTATCACGGCGACTTTTTTGGTTTTTCGCGGTAAGGCTTCATGTTCTATTGTAAAGGGATACGCAAATATTAGTAGAGATCGTACCTCATAGATTGCTTTGCTATTGGGATATAGTGCATGATCGGCGATAACATAATTCATCTCTAGGTCTAGTGGGAAACTCTCTGGTACTATCTTCGAGACGACAGGCCCTTCTACCTCGTCGAATTCGGCGAACCCAACAAAGCATAATATCCTTGAGTTGAACTTCTCTATATGTCTAAGAATCGACATATGAATACCGCCCCTGATGGATCTTGAAGAATAGTCTTTCGGTAATTTCTAGCATGTAATCATTTGTAGCCTCTGATACGTTTTGTGGGCCAACCAATATTAGGCTTACTGCTCGACAATCCTTATTGTATATGTATACGGCTATCTCTCTTTGCCCTAGTACTAGTCTTAGGCATATTCGAAAATCACTGTTCCCTTTAAATAGTTTCTTATTGGCCTCCTCTACCAAATCCACCGATAGCTCCCTCTCACGTTCTAGGGATTCAATGATTCTCGCTGCGAATGATGACGACCATGATGCCATATTTAGATCGCCCTCGAAGATTATAGGCAGACCCATCTCGTCTCCCAAAGTCACTGTTTCTGCCTTCGCGTAGTCCCTCAGTCGAGCTATCAATGCCTCTATAGAATCAACTGGAATTATTTTTGAGAGTATTGTGTCGCGAAACATTCTTAGCAGAGACGATGGCATATAGATACTAGTATCATATCCACGCAGATTTATTTGAGGGAAGAGTCTAGCTATCTTTTTTCTAACACCTTTGCTCAGTATACTCCGAACACTAATAGCTCCAACTAAATCTTGTTTGTGCGCAAGAAAAACAACATCGATCTTGTCATTTGGAAAGTGACTGGAAAAAATCTTATTAATCCTACGTAAGATTTCTACGAACTCCTCCAAGTAATCCCTTATTTTGTGTCTTTCCGAGGCATCTATGACATACAAAACTATTGTGCTAGGGTCGAGGATCCTACTTAGGTACTCAAGATTTTTACTCTGAAAACGTTTTTGACCAGGAGTTACAAATACATTTATTCGAAACGAAAAAATTGAGAGCCTAAATTTTTCAACAGATGTTGATGGGGAGACTTTTAATGCATATTGCTTATTAATTGTTGAGATAAACTTAGCTATGGATGTCTTCCCCGCATTTGCGGGGCCCAACACAAGTACTTTTCTTAGCTGATATTTAGTCATATACCATCACGATGCTTTCCTCTTAGAAATGTTCAGGAAGTTTATAATGAGTCAATCAACATGAAGCTTTGGAGAGGAATGAATCGCGATATAATTAAAGGGATTTAATTTAAGTTCTTAAGTTTGTGGTGATATGGTAATGGGTAAAACGAAAGAAATTATGCCACTATTTGATAAAATCCTCGAATCTCTTGACATCGAAATCCCCATGGTAAAGGACTTTCCAAAAGAGCCTAAAAACCACGAATCTGTGGCTATCATAGGAACAGCTGGGCATGTAGATCACGGAAAGAGCACACTCGCTGAGGCATTGACAGGGAAATTCCCTTCAACCCACAGCGAGGAGATTCTACGTGGAATAACAATATTTCTTGGATACACACACTTAGATATTTACTCGTGTTGCAGGGGGGATGACATAGTCACACTTACCTCAAACGCTAGTAAGAAATGTCCATCAAGAACAAGCCGACATCATATCCGGTGCTACTCTATCCTTGACCATCCTGGACATGAAATTTTGCTATCAACAATGCTCTCTGGAGCTTCGATAATTGACTATGGACTTGTTGTTATAGCTGCTAACGAACCATGCCCAATGCCTCAGACACGAGAGCATGTCGCAGCGTTGGAGGCTATGGGGGTGGACAGAATAATAGTTGCTCAAAATAAGATAGAACTTGTGGACGAAAAAAGGCTAATAGAAAACTACAGGGAGATCGTAGAGTTCTTTGAGAAAGAAACAAATTATGGTATACCACCAATAATACCTGTGAGCGCGGCACAAAAGATAAATATAGACCTAGTTCTAGCCGCCATTTTGGAATACTTTCCACCATTAAAGAAGGATACAGGTGGCCCCTCTCTAATGTACATCGCGAGATCCTTCGATCCAAATAAACCAGGAACGCCCATAGATAAACTTATTGGAGGGGTCATCGGAGGGGCGCTTAAAAGTGGAGAGTTGAAAGTAGGCGATGAGATAGAAATCCGGCCAGGAGTCATCACTGAAAATAACGAGGTGATACCACTGGTATCCGAAATAACAAGCATACGTAGTGATGCAGGGCAACCACTAGAAAAAGCTAAGCCCCATATACTCGTGGGAATTGCCACTAACCTCGACCCAGCTCTTACAAAGTCGGATGGGTTGGTTGGAAATATAGCTGGTCGCCCAGCAGATCTGCCAGAGATTGTCGATAAAATCATAGTCAAAGAGATATACATGTTCGACAAGATAATAGGTACAAAAGTTGAGATGAAAAATTATCCACTTAGAAAAAATGAGGAAATACTCTTGAATATAGGTACCACAACGGCTCTAGGCGTAGTCGACTCAACACACGACGATGAAGCCGAGATTGTACTAGCGCGACCTATAGCGATGCCAAAGGGAGAGAGAGTCGCAATATTAAGAGAAATTGAGAGAGAATTTCGTCTTGTTGGGTATGGAAAGCTTTATTATTAGTATTATCTTATCATCTTCTATTTTGATATAAGGCTAAGGGAAATTTTTTCTAGAATTGCCTTGCATAATATTTCTTCGAATGATTGATTCCTGAATTTTGCTTGAAGAGCTAACCTATCCTTATCTAGCTCATAGACCTCTACGACTCTGTCAATATTTGTTTTGCACAACTTAATGGGGACTTCCTTTATAATACCCTTGCCTAATAGGTCTTCATAAACTACTGATGCTCTATTACTTCGTGAATAGACTATAAGACAATATGCTCGAGCTGGGATTTTTTCCATTATGCTAATTACTTCCCTTATCTGGGTTTTGGCGAGAAATCTAAGGATATACTCCATATATATCTTCTTCGCTATATTTTTTCCAGAATTAAACATCTCTATAACTAAATCTAGGACAAAGTCTAGAATTTCATCGCAGACTACTAAGTCACATGGAATAGCTTGAATCATGACCCCCTCTCTTTCTAGTTCCTCCATAATGTCAAAAAATTGTTGCCAATTCACTACGCATACTACTTTCAATAATCTGCTGTCCGTTTTTAATCGATTTTTTTGTAACATCATCGATTACCCGAATCGCTATTCATCGATTCGAATTTTAGGTAATACCCTACTAATATGACAATAATAAGCCCATATGCATAGCTCAATATCACGCTTTATATGTAATACCCCGATATAGCTATTTCGGTGATAGTCATGAGTATCCAGGTCCAGACATCAAACATGAAACTGATTACCCTCCATGTCCCTCAAAAGTTTATCGAGGCTCTTGACGAGCTCGTTGCGAGGGGTTGGTATCCCAATAGAAGCGAAGCTATCCGTGTCGCCATAAGAGATTTTCTAAGAGAAATGAGGAAATTCCTCGAATTAGAACAGAACAAAGCTTCTAGTCGAAGTATCCAGAAATCATGATCCAATTGCGGCCAGAGAGAAAATAACATGTAACGTTGTTTTTTCTTAATTTTTTAACTAGGCCGAAATCTACCGTAGCAACAGCGGCATTCAGTTTTTTTGCTGCTCTTATGAGAATCTCATCATGAAAATCTTTAGCTTTTCCTCTTCGGAGTTCTCTCGAGACATCCTCTATTATCCTACTACTAACATGGATAATTCTTATATTTAGTCTATCTATAAATTCTAGGGCGAAATCAGCTGCTATACGTGTTTTTCCTTTAGCTTTTTCTTTGAGGAACTGAAGTTCATTTATCGTAGTATCAAGGACAGCGAGTTCAGCCCCTTCGGATACTTCTCTTAATGCTTCCTCAATATTTATTGGAAGCTTCTTTTTTCCTTTTACTGCGTACATGAGAATCGATGAATCTAAGAGAATTACCCTCCTACTCCTTCGAGAAGTGCTCCCAGCCTTTCCTTGGAATTTTCTTTTCTTCAAAAAATACACCTCTTCCCTCCACAACTTCACCGATTTTGATTGGTTTCCTCAAGCCTAACTTTTCGAACACTTCAAATATCTCGCTGTCTGGCCGATCGGATGAAAAAACAATGATAAACTCCTCACCAGCAAATAAAGCCAAATCCATCGGATCCAAATCATTTCTATTTGCATAATCTATGGCTAGTGGCGAAATAGGAATTTTATGAAGATTTATGGCAACATTACTTGCAGATGCGATATCATTAAGTGTTACTGCTAGACCGTCCGACGAGTCCATGCTCGCCGTCGCCAAAGATTGTAATGCCAAGGCGTACTTAATATCAATTCGTGGCCTAAAGAAGTTCTGTAAGATATTATCTATATTTTCTATGGGTATGCCATCGCGTAGTAAATAATGGAGAGCTAAACCGCTTATACCAAATAGATCTGTTACCCACACGGAATCCCCCACTTTCGCGGTGCTGCGTCTAATAACTTTTTTTGTGAAGCCAAAACAAACTACAGACACAACGAGATCCTTCCCAGCTCCGAGGTCACCTCCGACATACCAACAGCCTAGGAAATCACATGCGGCTCTAATCCCTCTGAGGATATATTCAAATGCTGACACATCAAGGTTTTTGGATGCGGTTATAGATACGAGAACTCCCTTCGGCATAGCTCCCTTCGCTACAATATCACTTACCGCCATCATGACAGATTTCCAGCCCACGTCATAATAGGTCATCCCTCTGGGCATATCCGTACTTTCCACGAGAGTATCAACATTTATTACAAAAAATTCATTTCCAAACCTTAAAATCGCCGCGTCCTCATCTTCAAAATCAGGTGATTCAAGATACTTGAAGACTATTTCCTTTAGAAGCTTTCTCTCACCTAGATCTGATAAGCGCATCACTATGGTTTACCTCTTACATTGAGACCAACGAGGCTCATAACTTTCCTAATTCGACTTAGCGAATGCCGAACCCTGATAAATCTTGCCTTCTCATCCGCTCTCTTAAACACCACCTCACAGCCCTTCTTGACTTTCCTGATAATATTACCATCAGCTATAAGCCATGCATCCGCCCACCCAGTCTCAATCTTTACTTTGATGATAGATCTTGATGGTACCAAGAGCGGATACATAGCCCTATACAAAGGGGCTATCGGAACTATAATCATTGCTTCTATCTGGTCGCTGACCACAGGTCCTCCAGCTGATAATGCATAAGATGTGCTACCTATCGGTGTAGATACTATTAGACCATCACATAGAACCTTTGCTATAAACTCTTCGTCGACAAATATCTGCAGTCCTATGATCTTACCTGGTTTACTCGTCATTAGAACATACTCATTAAGAACTGGTTGAAGCATCTCATTAGAAACCCTAGCTATGATCTTCATTGTTTCGACTACTCTGAACTCTCCTCTTTCAATCCCGTCTATTTTCTCCAAAAATTCTTCTGGGGAGAGCTCTGTGAGCAACCCCACTCTGCCAAGATTTATGCCTAATATCGGTTTCCCATACTTGCTCACTTCTCTGGACGCATAAAGTATTGTTCCATCGCCCCCTAAAGTCAGAACAAAGTCGCATACCATCAAGGATCCCTTATCGACATTTTTCCCTAATCTTACTATCTGAAGAATTTCCCAGCCTCGCTCTGTAAGAATTCTTTTTAACCTTTCTAGATACTTATTAGCCTCCTCGCGTGGTGAGACGAAAATAATGATTTTAGGGGGTGTTCCGTATCTTAATGCCTCTCCTTCTGAGTTCATCAACAACCACTCGATATAATTCCTCGATAGACGTATATGTTGTATCAAATACCATAACCTTGGACCTACCATAATTACTTATTGCTTCGCCTAATATTATTCCAAATCTTTCCGCCTCAAGATTTTCCTGAATTTTCTCATATGGAAATCCACGCTCTGTGAGTCTTCTCTCGAGCATAAATGGTTCGCATGTAAGAACTATGCAGATATCTACTAGCTTACTCGGTATAGCTTCTGCCCCAACACCCTCTATAACAACATCCTTATATTTGCTAAGGATGTCTTTAAGCTTCCCAACGAGCCTTTCTTCATCAATTATATATGCTCCTCGCCTCTTATCGTAGCCTTGATAAAGCATATTTTCAATTACAAAGCGGCTTAGATGGATAACACAAAAGCCATTTTTGCCAAATAGTTTTGCCAATTCGGATTTGCCCGTGCCGGGTGTACCACAGATCGCGATTACAACCAAAGGTAACCCCCAGAAATTATTCCATATGCTTTTATTCGCATATCAGACCATATAAAATTATTTTATGAGTATAGGAATTTGTCTCGATTGGAATTATTGAATTTCGATTATGTAGACACTTTAAGGGGGAGTCATAAGTTGAATCTTGAGGGTATTGTACGAGATAAAGTCGGATCAATATTTGGCAGAGCAGGAGTTTCTGAATTCTCAATGCAAGTTGAAAAAAATAAGACTATTCAGAAGGGCCAATTCCTTGTAGTCGTCGGAGACAACCGCATCTTATTAGCCCGAGTTGTAGATCTAGAAACCAGGATGACTGAGACGCTGGCACGTTGCGAAATTTTGGGTGAGATTAAAGAGCGACAATTAGTCCAAAATACTAAGCCGGTACGAGCTGGATATGAAGTATATAACCCAACTGGCGATTTTCTAAGTAATGTGATTACTAGAACGTCTAAGGAGGAGGGTCTCTATATAGGGAAAATATTGACCCACCCTGATTTTGTACCAGTATACTATAATCCAAAAGATCTGCGTGTCCATGTCCTAGTTAGCGCAACCACAGGAGGGGGAAAATCATATACGCTTAGCGTCTTCATAGAAGAACTTATTAAGAGAAATATTAGACGCAAAGACACATCAATCCTAATATTTGATGTGCACGATGAATATTCAGGTCTTATCGCCGAGAATAGAAATAAAAGGCAAGTAGAAGCCCTAAAGGAATTCGGTTTAGAGCCGACTGGCTTCAAAGAACATATATTAATTTTCGATTGGGAAAATAATCCCCCACACCTGAGCCCGCACTTAACCCCAGATAGGCTCATGTTTATATTCTCCATGAAGGAACTTAGGCTCGCATTTCAATTAAAACAACTGATGGGCGATCGAACAGAAATGCACATAGACGATCTGTTTCATCTAGTTAGTATAAGCGACCTACACTTCCAGACACGGCAGGCGCTCATCAGCAGAATAGGGTCTTTGAGAGATAGTGGATTTCTCGCTGAGGATTATATAGTACCTAGAGAGTTCTGTGTCCCAGGCAAAGTGACAATCTTCCGCTTAGTGGGGACACCTCTCGGTGATTTAGGGATAAGATTTTTTGTTGCTGATATAGTACGCCAAGTTTTCGAAGCAAAAAAGAGGGGTACTCTTAAGCAAAATATCATACTCATTGTGGACGAGGCACATCTATTCGCACCCGCTAAGGGAAAAAATGATCCCGTCCGAGAGATACTTATCCGAGTAGCACGCGAAGGAAGAAAAATGGGTGTATGGTTGATACTAGCAACACAATCTCCGAGAGATCTTAGTGATGAAATCATAATTAACTGTTCTACAGTAATCGCACTCAAGATGCAGAGAAGAGATATTTCTCGTCTTACACAGCTCTTTGGCATACCTAAGAGCCTTGCGGAGATCCTAACCAAAACTCAGCCAGGAGAGTGCTTCATCAGGGCGCCATCATTCACAATACCACTTATGGTTAGAATACGTCCCCGACAATCATCTGAGCTGAAGGGTGAAGGAGTTGATGTTGAAGCATTAGAAAAGGAGATAAAGGAGGTAGCTATAAAAACAAGAAAACTAATACTTGAACTTAAAAAACGTATAGTACGAAAGAAAGAACCAAAACCAGCTGAAAAAGTACTCCCTCCTGAACAAAAACCTGCACAACCTACTATACCCAGACCATCAACTCCGCCCCCCACCCAAACAGAGACGCGGGCAGCAGCAAACCAAACCAAGCAAGTAATTGCGCCCCAAAGACCAGCTCCTCCCCGAAGATTAACTGCTGAGGAAAGATTTAACTATGCGATTTCCACGATAGCAGCTCAGATTAAAGGTTATGGAAGCGATATCCTTAACCTAATCTATGCACTCCTTTCTAATGACAGTATACCCATCGAAGAGGCTCTCCAATATGTTTCGGAGGAGATAATAGAATCTCTGGCTGCTGATAGAATAATTCGTATTGAAGACTCCAACATCAAGCTAAATTTAGATAAGAGACTCGAAGAGTATCTAGGAAAGAGAGTATCTAGTCTTCAGCTTTTAGTCGCAAAAAGAAAACTTCGCTATTTGCTGAAAACATAGTAAGTAGCAAAAAGCATCTCAACAACTCGGAAGAATATTATTGATGCCGATCGACATGGAAAAGAAAATCGAATTCATAACAATAACGAGAAAGGAAATAAACCTGCCGCTGATCGTAGGAATAGATGAGGCGGGACGAGGCCCGGTTCTGGGACCAATGGTAATGGCATGCGTCGCCGCACCAAAGGATAGTCAGATAGATAAGGCTTTTATGGAATTAGGAATAAAGGATTCCAAATTGCTTACAAGGGAAGAAAGAGAGAAGCTCTTTGGGAAAATAGTAGAGCTTTCAGCATTGGTATTTGCCGCCTATATCCCCCCTCGTATAATTGATGAATGGGTTTATCAGAAGAAATATAATTATCTCGAGGCAAAAATAGTATCTATGTTCCTCACATCGATACCGAATATTGAGGTTGCATATATAGACGCACCATCCTCATCAGAGGATTTCAGAAAGAAAGTCCTACACTATCTATATAGAGAACCCTTACCACAACTAATAATCGAAAAACAAGCTGACAAAAAATATCCGATTGTGTCTGCAGCCTCAATAATAGCTAAGGTTCTCCGCGATAGAGCAATTGAGGATCTAAAAAGGGATATTGGTATCGACTTCGGAAGCGGATACCCATCAGACCCTAAAACACGAGAAGCACTACCTCTGATTCTTAAAGTGAAACCGGAGATTATAAGAAGAAGCTGGAGAACCCTAAGGAAAACACAGCAAGCTAAGTTAGATTCCTTCATTAATAAGAAAAAAAGCTGATGATGAGGCGTCTAATTAGTAGAAGCTAACGAAAATTTCTCCCCTCTTCAATTTCTGCTCAAAAGTAACTGTATGTACGATTGTGCACAACAAAAACAATTTACATTTACCTTCCCGTACAAAATCTTTTTTGCGATAATCATACAGTAAACGGCCTTTACCATCAGGACATCTACAAATTTCATACTTTGAGACAAGATCGAGTTTCGTAGTTCCTTGCAAGATTAAATATTTATGGCTCATATCAACACCCCAGCAGGATGAGGAATAGCCTAATTTTTCTTTATCTGGATAGATATTAAAAACTTGGTAATACCCATGTGACACTGTTCGTTTGTCTGAAAAGGAGAGTATATGGAAAGTAAGGGATTAGCTCTTAGTTGGCAATTTTGTATCTGCTGGACGGATGTGCTCCGGCCTAGCAATTACTTTCTTATATTTCCCTCCATCCCTAACTAAAATGACATACGCTCTGCCTCTCTTCTCAATTATCGTTCCAACCTTGCCATGAAATCTCTTAAAAGGCATACCTTTATGCACCGAGGAATCTATTTTTATTACGACCCTTTCCCCGATTTTATAATCGTATAGTATAACTGATAGAGGAGGAAGACCACGCTCTTTAGGACCTTTCGAAAGCAATTGCCTTGTTCCAGATCGTGGACCCTTAGACCCTCTCATTTCTACTCACCAAACGATATTTTTCAATAAGTTCATTGATATTTTCATTGCTAATGGATTTCAGCACCTTAACAACAAACCTCTTGCTTAGAGACAAATATTTTGAGAGTATATATAGAAAATATGCTATGGCACATATAGTTTGAGACTCCTGCTTAACATCCTCTAAATTACCACCAGCGAATATCTCATCAGAAACAAATATCTTACCCTCATCTTTAATAACTGTTTGAAGACTTTCAACAACTTCTCTGGCAATATTGCTAGAAAAAATAAAGATTACGTCGACACTATTAGGTTCGATACAATACCTCTCTATGTGGCCCCCGATGTTCAGTACATATAGAGGAACCACAACATCATTCGACTCAAATACTACTTTTCTTACAGTTCCCCTAAGCTTGGACGCTGACAACAATCTTACTAGAATACTGTACAGAGACATCCAAACATCCTCATCAGAGACTATGCATAGGGTCAGCTCCATTCAGAAACACCTATGCTAAGACAATGACCTTCCCTGTTTTTTTAAGCTTATTTACGATATCCTCAAAACTGTCTTCCTTGAGATTTAGAATAGAAATCCTTTCTTTAAGACCCATCAACATGTTGTCTAGGATACCCAATAGCTTATCTAGGAGACTTCTTTCAACAAACGTAGTATCTACCACAATAACAGTCGACCGACCATCCTTCAGCTCAATCAGAGGTCTGAAAGAATCAAAAAAGCGGATTAGATAGGATATGTGTGTGACGACAATAAGATCTTTGCCGATTAAAGGAAGACGCATCAACTCATGAATTCTTATCCTTCTGATCCCGGAATTATTCGAGATAAATGGTTTAACACATAATACCTCAAAATCTGTCTGGCTATTCATATAATCAATAAAACTTTCGGTATGTTCAGACAGCAGGAATATTATTTCATTGCGCATCTTTATGATATTCTCAGACTGCGTTCTGGGGCCGCGGCCTAGAAAGCCTCTCAGCATATTTGTGACCCCCATGAGATCCATAGCCTCTTCTGAACCCAAATCCCCTAGCAGATCAACAATTTCTGGCACCCACTCAATCTCACTCCGAGATACAAGATTATATGCAATCGAACTCGCTATTGGAATAATAGTTCCTGTGTAGTCCATAATGATGACATATCTATATCTCCTAAGTATTGACACTAAGTTCTCTCTTACGAATGAGCCAAGCTTTAGAAAGCCTATAAGTTTTACATCACTAAGCATCCCTTGCTCAAAAATAATGTTTGCAGCGAATCTAAACATCGCCCCAAGAGTTAGAATAGCGACAGGGCCATGCCCTATCTCGGTTGCTGATGACTCTACGCCTATAGCTTCCGAGGTTCTTAAACCATAAGAAAAACCTATGTGACCCTCCTCTATAAGCATGGGCTCACATACAATAACACCACACCTCTTAGCTTCCACAAAACTAAAAAGAAATTTCACTAGAGAACTGAGATCTGGAGGGATTACAAACTCAATGCTGGATTCAAAGGAAAAACTCAGTATCTCTTTCATAACATTTCTTTCCTTAGCCAATATTATGAACACACAGCTAGCCTCATTTCGCAATAAAATGGGGAGAAAGCCCTCTAGTTGAATAAGAACTTTTCTGATTTCTTCTCTCTCTGGTGAAAGTAAGATAATCGCTTTTCTGGGATCCTTAATCCACTCCTTTAAGAACTCCTCTAAGGACTTAATAAACTTTTTTCTTATCCTCCGAAGCGTTATCTGGGATGCTATTTTGAGTGATATGGGATCCAGGGCAAAGAATATGCAATCAATCCCCGCCTCTGAGGCTAACTCCTCGAGTATCGTTGCTAACGAGAAGACATTTCCAGACAAAACTTTCACCGAATTTTAGACTAGTAGCTTTTTCCCCATTTAGTAACTAAAAAATAGTTAATAACTACCGTGTAGTTGTTGCTGAATGTGGATTCCTATTTAGTTATGTTGCTAAACAATTTTTATTCGCCAGTCAATATTTCTGCAGAATTCGTTTTTACGAGAACCGTATGTTCAAATTGGGCAACCCAGTTATTATGGGCTTCGATTAGTGTTGGATATACTATCACTTTTCCCTCCATGTATCGCCTCATCAAATATCCGTGCATAGAGCTATAAAATCTTTTGTCTGTTTTTGCTCTCTCAAGCCACCTAAGTGTAAATGGCAGGCTCCTAAATCTACGATATAGGAGTTCTAATACCCTATCATCATAGGGATTTTTTATCGAGTATATGTTTATCTGTGCCATATTCAGTTTTGTATGACTGTCTTCCGACGAGGCAACAAGAAATGGTTCTATTGCAACTATCATACCCGCTCTCAACTTTGGGGTAAACCTTCGAGGGACATTGGGTATTGTTATTCCTCCATGAAGCTTCCACTCACTTAATGTGTGTCCGCCGAGATCCTCTAACACACCAAACCCCTCGCTATGAGCGGTTTTCCATATGATGGAACCTATCTCTCCGACTCTGATACCATCTTTTATCGCATCTATCGCTTTTTCAAGTGCGCATCTTGTAGCCTCAACCAACAACTTCAGTTTCTTGTTAACATTTATCGGTATAGTGATCGCAGTATCAGCTATCGCGCCGTCTGCCGACAGAACACCTATATCCAATTTAACTAATGCAACATTCGGGATCCTAGAGGGATCATAGGGCACTGCTGTATAGTGAGCAGCAACGCTATTTATGCCTATATTCACTGGGAACGCTGGGTTATAACCCATATCCCTAGTAATGTTCTCTATTTTCTCGCATATCTCAAATATCTTAGCTCCAGGCTTTACAAGTTTTGTCCCAACATTAAGAATGTCCCTCGCTATTCTTCCGACAGTTCTCCATGTTTCAAGATTTCTCCTCATGAAGAACAACCAAATATCCGAATTCCCCAAAAAGTGGGAAGCTATGCATGGGGTTGGCACGTAAGCAAAAATTTGCTATATTATGACCATCCGCTGGATCATATCCTTTCTGAGCCCCTTAACTATGCTTTCCACGACAACCCGTAGATTCTCGAATTCAAACTCAAATAGTTTGAGTATACCGAACACATATCCAAATCCGATAGGATCCCTTGGCAGTATATTAAGAACTTCCTTCATAATTATACGTTCTCCCAGAGTCTTAGCATAGAAATCAGCACCAATCAGATACTGTTCTACGACTTCACGATATACTTCTGGGACTACTCTCGTTGCTAAGCGTGGCTCAAGCCCATATATTTTTCTAAGCTCTGATATCATGACTCTATAGGATTTCTCGATGAGCATCCGATCTAGGTAATCAACTGAGAACCCATATTTCATAGGCCCAAGAACTATAGAGATGTTCATTAGGTCTACCTCAACCCCAAGACATCTCCACACAAACTCTGCTTCTTCACTCGGTAACTCTC
>JAHKKZ010000039.1 GCA_029856685.1 Candidatus Njordarchaeota archaeon | reverse complement strand
ATCTGTGAGGCTCTAGATAATTACCCTGAGGCGCGGGCTAGAATAGGTGAAATAGCAGTCGATGAGTACGTTGAAGCCCTCGAAGATTTGGATGGGGAATATGTTAGAGGATTATTCCTATACATAATGGCAGATATAAGCCTCAAGAACGGATACCCTGACATCTCTTTAGCACTTATAGAAAAGATGGAGAAAATCATCAGAAAGAACTATGATTATGTTCCCCACGCACTACTAATAAAGGCCTTAGCACAAGAATTCCTGGGACTGTACGATGAGGCTCTAAAAACCCACGAGAAACTAGGAAAGCTCAAAGCACGATGGGAAAAAGCTCTGCTTGATCGCGCACGTCTATATACGATTCTCCAACAATACAAAGAAGCAGAAAAAGCCCTATTGCGAGTAAAGACAAATGTTATCTATAAATTGGTGTTAGAAGCAGTTATTGTCCATAAAACTGGGAAATCCGAGAGAACCGAGGATCTCATAGGAAAAATTTCGAGGTATACCTCTCTGTCCGATCCAAATAAAGCTTTTAGTCTCCTTCGCGCAATGGAGTATATATGTTACTGTCTCTACAGAAAAGCTATAGACATTGTTTGGAATGATTATGATTTGCGTAGAGTGTTCTTTGATATCTTAATGTTAGCATGTCCAAGACATCAAAAATATGTGATACTAGAAGCCAACAGGATGCATCCAAAAGACTCTCTAATCAGCTACTACCTAGGAGTCATGGCGATAGAAGAGAATAAATATAAAGAAGCACTTCGTTTCTTAGACATGGCAGAAAATATAGACAGAAGAATTCTACTTGTAAATAAGCTATTAGCAGCGATGATGGCACAAAAGAAAGATATTGCGGAACAGATATACCTCGAACTAAAGGAGCTTCCAGAAACCGATGAAGTTAAGGAGCTTGCAATAATACACTATTTGATGTATTCTAAGAGGTTCCCAGAGGCATACAACAGACTAAATAAGATAAGAGATCTTCTAGACTATGAAATATACCTACAACTCAAAAGGAATATCCTACAAAAACGATTCACGATAGACAACTACATATATTATGTGGCTTCAAGAGAGATCGGCGAAGCAATATGCCCTCTCCTATCCATACCAATAGCATAAGATTCTACTTCGAACTAGGCAATAATTATAATTCAAGGATTTTTTAAGATTATTGAAGCAATATACCCACTAACTAAAAAACTCTATTAGAAATCAAAAAGGGTACTATGAATGGAGGAAACGGGACGTAAAAAAACCAAAGACATCAAGTGGGAGGGAGAACTCACTAGAGATAAAATCATATACGATTTGCGTGAAATTTTCGAAAAAATTGGCAAGAAAATTGGTGTTCACTACGTAGTTGTGTTTGGCTCATATGCACGCAATACTAGTGGGCCACTTAGTGATATTGATATAGCTGTAAAAATCGATGATGATCGCTATCTACCCTTATTGATCTACGAAATTGAGGGTATTTTGAACATAGATTTTGATGTTGTTAACATAAAAAAGTTAGACCCGATAATGCTCTTTGAGGTTTTCTCAACCGGAATTCCTATCTACTGTAGGGACATAAAGGAGTATTATGATGACTATGTATGGGCAATCAGAAAATACCTAGACTTCAGACATATCTTAAATCTACATGAAAAGGAGATACTCTATGGTATCCCCAGGTCTCATTAGGAGAATAGCAATCTTTAAAGAAGCCTTGAGGAAACTAAGAAAGCTAACTAAATACGAAAAATATGAGTTTATGAGGGATTTTCGAAACATCGATTCAGCAGAAAGAAACCTCGAGATTGCAATTCATTCTCTAATAGATGTAGGCAATTACATAATAGCATACTTAAAGCTCGGTACACCTCTTAGATAGAGATATCCCACAGATACTCTATACTAATAGATTGTTGGAGGAGGAAGAATTCAAACTTTTCCGAGACATAATAGTTTTAGACACATATTAGTACATCTCTATGCCGACGTGAATAAAGATAAGATATACGAACTTATCACAACAAGATTAAATGATTTGGAGAGAATAATGACAGGTCTAATTGAGATATTAAAAAGAAGAGAGATAGACCCATAGAAAAGCATAATCTTAGTCGCGTTATGATCAGTGGACCGGGTTATCTTCATCGGTTCGTCCTCTGCCCATGACTCCCTCATCATAACCATCTAATAATAGTAAGAATTAAGATAATATAGAACACAACATATTATAGCTGATTATAAGGTGCGAATTATGCCGTTTACGCCATTCCATTTGGGCCCTGGATTGTTTATCGCTATGCTTTTCTTCCCATTCATTGATGTTGTTGTTATTCTTGTGGCTTCGGTAATTATAGATATCGAGCCCGCATACTACCTATTTGTCCATGGCTATGCTTACCATGGTTTCTTCCACTCATACCTAGGCTGTAGCATTGTTGCTATAGTTCTAAGCATCGGTATGTATCCTCTAAGAAGATTTTATCTCAAAGTACTAGATTTCTTCGGTTTAAGACAAAAAACAGATCTCAAAAAGATTTTAGTTTCATCGCTAATAGGTACGAATTTCCATGTGCTCCTAGACCAGTTTCTGTATCCTGAAATGACACCGTTCTATCCAATCAGCGGAAATCCACTACTTGGGATGTTTGATATTACCACGATATACTCATTATGCATATTTATGTTTATTCTGGGAGTACCACTATATGCTATCCATCTCATAAGAAGCAAGAGACGCTAGGATGGTCAGAATCAGGAACCTACCTCTCCGATATTAGCTTTCTGAATCCCACCTTTACATGCTCTAATATTTTCTCGCCGAGATTTCCAATGATTTTTTGCAATCTCCTTATAAGATTGTTTAGCTCATTTTGATAGATTATTGTGATGAATCCTATCTTTATAGCTATTACGTTAGAGTTTGGATCTATTATTTCCCTTGCTTTTCCGTAGAGAATATGAAGGGATATCATATCCTATCGCCCATAAGTACTCAATATTAATGCATGGTATTTTTAAGTGTCTTTATGAATAAGAATATTTGTGTGTCGACTCTAAGTTTTCCGAGTTTTGCCAGTAGTGTTTTAGGGTCTTTGACCTAAATGGCGATAGGAGGAGTATTCATTTGTTCTTGATAAATATGCTTTACTGCTCCATCTATATAGCGTTGGGTCTAGGCGTACTCATAACTCAAAGGCGATTTGGTGGTTTATCGGAATATATGCTTCTGATCAGTTTAATGCTTATTGGTGTGTTATTCTTGACCAGCATACCGAACCCAATAACTTACCTAGCTTTTTCTATGGCTCCCTATACAATAATCGCAGTAATAGGAATAATAGCTGTAATGAATTTTGATAGGATGCTCATCAAACATATTCTCCCAGTTCTAATAGTCCTCCCAATATTTCTATTGTTGATCGAGTTTAACCCACACATTATAGCGATTATCTTTTGTTTGTTTATGTTCTCATTGTTTGTACCAATAAATCATTTGGGTTCCAAAGCCTACATATACTCCATGTCTTTTCTAGTACTATCATTCGTCATAGCATTTCTAGGCTACATAGAATACGACGTAATAATATGTACCTTAGCATCTTTAATTGAGGGTATAATAGCACTAAGGACCCTATACAATAAGGGGAAAAAAACAAACATAAATTTCTGTGAGGACGAGGTGCGGAGAAAACTTACGCATCTGTTAGCCTTCATAATATTAATTCCACTACTATGGATGGAGAATATAATAATCACTCTTAGAAATGCTCTGGAGTATATAGATCCAAATGTAGCCCTCGTAGTTGGAGAAAAGAACATACTTAACATTCTTGTTGTGATTCTGGGCACCAATGCTGTTGCTATGTTTACATTAATAGAGTTTGTGAGGATATGGGGCAACTCCGCGTTGATTCCGCCAAATCTACTGCGCAGAAATGAAATGCATCATATTGCTAGTTATGTATATACGTTATCCGCAACACTAATAGTAGCTATGTTGTTCTCGCAGACAATACTTGTGATATCCATTTTTGTAGGTCTGATGGCAGACGCTATGGCTGCTCTTATCGGAAAGCGTTATGGAAAAATAAAATTGACTCGAAATAGAACTCTAGAGGGCACTCTTGCAGGATTCATAACTGCATTTGTAGTCGTTATTCTTACAACACAAAACGTTTTGATAGGTCTTGCTGTGGGTTTCGCTGTAGCACTTTTTGATGCATCAAATATCATTGAGTTGAACGACAATATTGTTTTTCCTATACTGTCTGCTCTGATTCTGAATTTCTTCCCTACCATATGATTAGACCCATATTTCACAGCTAGAAATAATTTTGGTGATAAAGGTAGTATTTGCTAAAAACTACCAATATTTATGAGAGAAAATTCTCGGTAACTTATTTTTATCATCTACAAATCCCATTAAGAAAGATTTTATTAAATACTCTAGTCCAATGTTTCAATATGTTTGTGACATTGTTTAGGACAACCAAAATATATATTTCAAGATTAAAATATGGGATATTACCTTAAGATTGTTAGAGCTATTTTTTATTGGTATGTGACGTAGGAATGCCATATAGTTATTTCTAGTCATTTTCTCTTTCCACATGGATTCTGGTGCCTTGATTGCAAGAGGAAGAAAAAACTTTTAACAAGTGGTCTTTAAAGAGGATGGAATCAAAAATAAAGGATCAACTTGCGGCTAGGGATGAGGCATCGAATATCCGTATGGAGCTTGAAGAGAAGATATCTCGGGTTAAGGAGGAGGGAGCCCAGAAGCCTGAGCTTGAGGAAACGATAAGTAGAGCTGAAGAGATTCTAGAAAAACTCGATAGATACATAGGCCTTATTGAGAGCGCTGTGAAGAAGGAGAGATCGCTATTAGAATCTCTTAGAGTTCTGACGTTAGCTAGGAAGATATCATCGATTATCGGAGGATTCCTACTTTTCTTTGGTGGTGTTCTCCTGACGCTTAGTATACTGCTTATAACGAAGATCCTCATAATTCCCCAGACAATTTCCGTCCAGCTATTCTTTGGGTACATACTGCTGATAGCAAGCATAATCATGCTTTTCTCTGGAACTCTACATCAAGTCGTCTAGGTGGATTTTGTTGGGAGAGAGGAAAATAGGGCTTCTTGGAGCCACAGCCATAGGTATTGGAGGCACAATAGGCCCATCGATGTTCGTTATACTCGGCTTTGCCGCAAAGTTCGCCCATAGCTATGTGTACCTCTCCCTAATAGTCGCGGGAATGCTCTCCTTAATCGTAGCACTTAATTATGCAGAGCTAGCAACAACATTTCCTGAGATGGGAGGCGGCTACTATTATGTAAGGGAGGCATTTGGAGGTTTTGCCTCATATTTTGCGGGTGTCTCCCTCTTCATAGGATACATAACCTATGGGGCTGTATGCGCGATAGGATTTGGATTGCTGTTAAATCTACTCATTCCCATAGACCCAATATTAGCATCGACAGTCGTCGTCATATTGTTCCTAGCTATAAACATTCGTGGAATAGAAGAAAGTATGAAGGTTCAACTCGCAACTACAGCTGTGTTAATATGCTCATTTCTTCTTATAATTATCTGTGGGCTTATAGGGAAGCCGCAAGTAGCGATTACTGATAACATCCTCAGCGACTTAGGAGGGATAATGAAGGCAGCAGCATTTCTGTCAATAGCATACTTCGGCTTTGAACCGATAGGCGTTCTTGCTGGTGCGGTGAGAAGACCTGGAAAGATAATTCCTTTAGGCATAGTAATTTCCCTCTTCACATGCATAACCCTCTACTCCCTCCTAGCATACGTATCAGCGATTTATGTTCCATGGGATATTTTATCGAAAACGGCAACACCTCTTACATTGGTCGCTACAAGAATACTTGGCTTCTCTGGATATGTTATAATAACGCTGGCTGGAATAACAGCTACACTCACATCACTCAATGTCTCTATATCCTCTGGCGCATATGTGGTATATTCCATGGCCAAAGACCACTACTTCCCTGACGAATTTGCCCAGCTCCACCCCAAATACGGAACACCTGTATACGCATTAATACTCACAGGATTCATAGCGGAACTCTTCATACTATCTGGTATGATCGAATATGTCACGCACCTCGCCGACTTCAGCATCCTCATCGCTTTATCCCTCGTAAATCTAAGTACAGTAGCACTCAGAAGGAAAAGAGGCGGGATCTCTAGGCCTTTTAAGGTGCCTCTTTTTCCTTGGCTATCAATAATTGCAAGCATCCTCACAGTGATCCTAGCTTTCCTCTTAGAACCAGGTGCAATAGTACTTTGGCTTGGAATGCTGCTTGCTGTCACTATGGCATACCTATTCAACATCTTGTCGATTGAGAGAAGAAAATTCACACTTAGTGGTTTCCTATTCGCGGTATCTGTTTTCCTACTATTATTCATGCAGTTCGGTTTGGAGACAGCGTCGGAATCACTAAAAATAATAATCGGTATCATAGAAGCCTACATATTCACCCAATCCGTCATAGTATTCATTGTCGGCATACTTGTTCTATTTCCCGCACAAGCAATAATCAGCTGGTTTAAAGTGAGAAGACGCGAATTAATATACATCCCATCAAAACGCCTACAGGAGATATCAGCACTTATAGACGACATCCTAGCAATACTACTTTTCATATTTGGCCTACTAAACATGGTTCTCTTTTATGGCATACTTCATGGCGCTATCGCGATTGTAGCCAACAGCCCACAGGAGCTCAGACTCTATGAAGTATTTATATTATCAATACTGGTCACATCAGGTATTTTTGAGAGTCTGGTTGGGGTATATCTATTCAAAAGAAGCTATGCGGCGGAGTAGAAATCAAACAACGTAGTAAATTAGGCGTGGTAAACTATTCGGTCATTTAAAAATAAAATTAGTATAGTCTACATTGTGTATTCTCTAATAACTTTTTTGAGGGAAAACTATGACTACGGATAATCTTGATAGCAATAAGCTGAGGCTTCTTTCTCTTCTCGCCTTATATACGAAGCCTGCTGGAGTTGAGAACAAGTATGACCATTACATAAAGGAGTACGCGCTACTCAGTATTATTTATGACCTTATAATCAAAGGAGTACTCGACTATGACTACTCAGCTCGTCTTGTTCTATGGAAAGGAGCATATCTCTTCATGAACATTTCTCAGGAGGCTTTAGCGGATCTCGAACTCCTCGTCGAGAAGGGCTACGTGAAGAGAATAAAGTTCTCGACGAGGGGATACCTATATGTTGTCGGCTACAGTATAACAGAGAAAGGATTGGATATTGTTAGGAAGTACCCAGATCACATGGAAACCGTAAAAGACGCGCTTAAGTGTGAATGTGGAGGTATAATGTCGATAGTTATCGAGGATGATGATGCATACTATGTTTGTTGCGATAAGAAGATACGGATAGGGTGCCTATCGACTGAGGATGTAAGCTACGAGACTCAACCTATATTTATATGAGGGGAGATGAGCGATGTCAACTATAAGAGATGTTTTGGAGGAATTCACTTTTCTGTATCAGCCTATAATAATTATCTGTGAGTGGGTACCATTCGGGCCTAACCAGTTTGCACATTTTTGTGAGGCTCTTTCAGCTTACAAAAAGGATGAAATATTCATTACACCAGAGATTGATATGCACCCTGAGACTCCTCTCTTTAAAATAGAGCCTTACTATGCTTGGGTCCGAGTTAAGGACGTTGAAGAAGGAAAAAAAGTTTATTTTGAGTCAAGAATCTTTTACCCGGAGGAAAGTAAAGTCAAACAAACAGAGAATTTTGGTGTCACAGTTGAGGAGAGTGGCTTTATCTTCTATTCATGTAAGCTTATCAGGTGTTCTGCTGATGAAAACGTAAGTAAAGCAAGTCTACCCGTCGAATATGCCAGTTTGGATAAGCTTGCCCGTGTTGTTTCGGATCTTTTGGAGGACACATCAACACTTATGAATTCTATGCTTAACAGCTACCAAAAGAGGATACTTTCAGTTATTTTTCCTCGAAGTCATGAGGAGCTTTATGAGCGAAAGAAAATATTATGTTTGATAACAAAAGAGATTATATATAAGGGTAAGAGCCTAAGAGAGCATATTAAGGAGACCAAGTTAGGGGATTTACTGAGTTCATACTCAGACTTTAGGAAGGAGCTGCAACAAGTCCTTGGATTCATCATAAACTGGATTAAGCTCCCCGATGGCGGCATTATCATTAGGGGGAGAGATGGATTTCTAATACTTACTGATGAGAGGGGTGTGGAGAAATATAAGAAGGTTATGAAGATAATATTGTCTCTATTAGCACTTGAAACCTTTTATCTTCACTTGTTCTCTAGGGTATGGATGATATGGGACTCACTCAACCTAATAAGATCTGAGATTTCTAGAGAGGATGCTGAGCATTCCGTAGGAAAGTACAGGATTGCTCTCAGCTCCACATTAGCAGACACGGTGATACTCTGGGACGTAGACCACCTAGCACGATTCGCCCTAAACTACCTAAATAGGCAGATTGAGATCCTAAGAGGAAAACAGAGGGAAGACACACTAGGTGATGGCGAGATAATAAGGGCTATTCTGAGCATAGTGAATGTTAATGAGGCTATGGAGGTTATTAGGAGTAAAATAGAGGCTACGAAGAGTGTATTGGAGGCATTTAGGATGGATATTGATGGTCTTACTACTCTAGTGAATACATTTATTGAGAGGGAAATGAGGTCGATTAGACATGCCATGTGGAAGAGCATAGAGAAGCAAACAAAAATGATGGAGATAGAGCATGCTGAGAAAGAGAGATTAGAACTGATTGAGTTCCTTAGTGCTGGGCTACTAATGGCGGAGATACTTTCTCTGATATTCGCATGGTTGGAAAGCGCATTCTCCTTGACTTTCGGAGGTTGGGAATATCTTTTCTCGATAGCCGCTATATTCATGCTTGCGATGCTACTAAGATTTGTCGTAAGACGCATCGCCGAAGAGGAAGAAGAATCAGAAAGTTCAGCCCAATAAACTCTTTTTTAAGAGAGTATTTTTGTGGAGAATAGCATCAGTCTTAAGTATTAACATATAGAGTTATGGATATGTTATCTATGGACAGCCTCCGTTCTACAAATAGGTGTTTCTCCTTGCTACCAGTCGTAGTTATAAAGAATAGAGATCTAGAGGACAGTGTGATGTTTTTGATCCGCAATATTTCTAAGAGGTGGGAAAAGAAAATTATCAGGATTGTTAGGCTAAAGGAAAAAGAGCTTGTCGTAGCTGGGGATAGAGCATGTTTCCCAAGCAACGATTTTAGAGATGTTATTCTGTCAAACCCGGCAATATACGTTACCTATGAAGATTTCGATGACGCAATAATCGTTAATGATGAGAACGATCTGAAAAAACTAGAAGGCGAATTGGCTGTGAGGCTAAGAACAGCGACTGCATACTCAGCGCTTCCTAAGTTAAACTGCGGTAAATGTGGCTATAAAAATTGCTATGAACTAGCAAGCCTTATTGCTGAGGGAAAAGAAGATTTTTCCAGCTGCCCAGTATTGTCCCTGGCGAAGAGAACTAGAATCACCGTTAATGGTAAGAAGATATTTCTCACACCATGGGTAGAGAAGCTTTTTAGAAGCCTAATATTGACATTTTTAAGCAACTTAAAGGGTGTGGAGATTAGTGGCGATGAAGAGATAATCCTTGAGGTGAAGAAATGAAAATAATAAGTTTTGTTGGATGGAGCAAATCTGGAAAAACAGCAATAATCGAGTGGTTAGTGAGGGAGCTGAAAAGAAGAGAATTAAGGGTGGTTGTTGTCAAGCACATACATAAACCAATCTTTGAAGTAGATCGCAAGGGAAAGGATACATGGAGACTGTTTAATGCCGGCGCCGATGCTGTCATGGGAGTTTCTTCTAGAAGATTCTATCTTCTATCAAGAACCCAGAATACACTTCCTCTCGAGAAGCTATGCGGAGTGCTGGAGTGGATTTACAACAAAGTAGATTTTATTTTAATAGAGGGAAGAATACCATCAAAACATCGTAGACCCCCAGTAGTTCTAATAGTCAGAGAAGATAGGGAAATAGAAGAATTTGAGAAGCTAAAAGAACAGATCGTGGCAGTAGTATATTGGGAGGACTCTGTGGATAGAAAACGCATAGCGAGGGCATTTAAAGGGAAATATATTATCAGTGTGAAGCAAAAAGAGCAACTACTAGAGCTTCTGCTCAATCTAAGATAGATGCAGCCTGAAGAAAAATTCGGAGCCGGTATTGGGCGATCATCCACATCGCTATTCTGTGAGCTTTCTGATAAATTCGTGATACTCCGCCATTTTGTCTTCTGGTATCGGATTTATGACTATTATTTCTTCGACACGCGATAAACTGCGGTCTATCGAGTATATTATGTTGCAGTTAAACTTATGGGCTAGTGCTACGAGGTATCCGTCCCAAGATTCCACGTTGTATATCGATGCTATGTCTAGGGATTCTATAGCATCATCAATTGTTATGTCTTGGTGTAGGGCGGGAGACCTCGTATTGAGCGTCATCGTCAAAGCATCCCTCGCAGTTTTTCTTGGGATTCCCAAGTAGTTAACCATAATATGATATGCACCTATAAACGCTGTAACTGGAATTATAGCTCTTATCTCCTGCTTGAGAACTTTCTTCAGAAATTTCAACGCATCAATTCTTGCTGGATTGTCGAAGTGACTAATAACTATTATGCCTACATCAACAATCCCACTAATCGAGGCCAAGCTTCCTTCTGACATACTCATCACTTATCCACTTTCCACCACTAATTCTAAAATATCTGGCCTCAACCCTCGTATTAGTCATCTTTTCATACCATCCATCCACAACCCTATCAATGTCTCGCAGAGGTCTAATAATAATCATAGACCCCCTCAACTCAACTATAAGCTCACTACCAGCTTTGATACCAAGCTTCTTACGTATCTGAGCAGGAATAACAATTCTCCCGAATCGGTCAATACTAACTCTGGATCCCATCTTCATTCACCAAATGCCATAATATTTGCCATATTCCATAATAAAAACAAAAATGATTCATTATAAAACGGGAAATTTCACCCAAAAAAAGTTAGCCTACCGGTGGCTTTCAATGACGCGAGTACTCATAATTGGTGGTGGCCCTGCAGGGCTAAGTGCGGCATATCATCTATCCCGCGAGGGAGTTAGGGTAAAGCTATTCGAGATGTATTCGCTGGAGCACTATCCCTTTAAGCCTTGTGGAGAAGCACTGCCTTATGGTGCTTTGAAGCATGTTCCCATAGACATTAAGCCATATGTTCTGAGCCGCATTAAGTGGACTGACATATATTTCTACGAGAGCTATATTAAGAGGATCCGAGGTATGCCTCTTTACGAGGGATTCATTATAGATAAGAAAAACTTTCTTCTGAGTCTCGCTGAAGCTGCTGAGAGTTTTGGTGCTGAGATCATCTGGGGAAAGGGTCTTACGATAAGCTATGTTCT
>JAHKKZ010000038.1 GCA_029856685.1 Candidatus Njordarchaeota archaeon | reverse complement strand
GATGTATCCCTTCTTAGCTAGACGCTGAAGAGTTATTGTAAGTGTGCTTGGTGCGTATGTAAGGAACTCAGCAAGAAGCTTAGGTTTTATATATGTTTTTTCATTAGTCATCAACCTATATATTGTTTTTAAGTAGTTTTCAGCACTCTCTGACAGCTGCTCTTCGCCCCGAGGCATATTAGGCCTCTTCCAAAATATTTGACAGCTTTAGCATGCCATGAACATAATATTATGGAGATGCAACAATATAACATCCTACGAAAAAATAAAACATTGGTAACCTATATGATAACTGTCCTAAAAGTCTATTTAACGTATACAATTTTTTGTTGCTTCAGCTTAAATTTGTTTTTTACACTAAATAGTTGACTGGGTGTCCTATCTATGCCTAGAATCCCTATTAAGAGGGTTTTTGTTTTCGACAATGCTGGGTTGGTGACAGTTGTAAAGTTCCGGGAAAACGGAGCATATAGTGTTCTCGTTAATTGGTCTGAGGAGCTAAGTGTTAAGGGAGCAAAATTTGTTGCACTAGCACTTAAAAAGAAGATTGAGGAGAACACAGAATTCTTTGAGCCCCGTAAGAACCTTATGGTCCATCTCGGCTCAAAGTACATTGTTGCCATAGAACATAAAAAATTCCCGCGGAACGAGGCCAGGAAGCTTCTTAGAAAAGTGAATGAAATATTATCGGCACTTAGAACCTTCGATCCAACTGAGATTGGAGAGGTCGTAGCTCGAGCTATAAAAACAGAGTTTATGGATTAACAAATTTTCTAACCCACTCATTGGAGTATCTCCATAATGTTAGTGGGCTTGGCCTATCAGGGAATGGATCGAGTTTTCTCAATCGCAAAGATTTCAGAACCTTTCCTATGGTGTCGGCTGCTGTTACTACTGTTATGAATATTGCTGCTAATCCTCTCCATTTTCCCCACATTCTCTCTGCAAATTCCTCTACTTTCTCTTTTGGCCAGACCTCATCAACATTCAAGTAGGCATTGGGTATCAGCCGAGCGAACCACCGGTCTACTGGGAATTCATCGTACTTTCTGAGTGCTAATATCCTAGCAATTCTTGCTGTGTATTGGCCAATACCTTTAATTTCTTCCAATTCGCCCAGCTCAGGAGTTTGTTTGGAGAAAACTGTGGCGCATCTCAGTATCACTTTTTCTCTATATCCTACCCTGGCCTCTTTGATATACGTCTTCTTAGAAAGAATATCATCTGGTGTTGGAAGAAAAGCTACTTCATGTCTATACTTAGCTATTAAGACTTTGGACCCAAGCTTCTCTCTTAGTAGTGTTACCATGAGCCATCCCTGCTGGAAACCAGCATTCTGCTGACATATCCCTATTAGAAGCCCCTCCCAGAGGCTCTGTACCGATCTCATATGTATACCTCTAAGCTTATTGCTAATTATACCTAGAAGAGAATCACTTCTTACACTATCGTAGAATTTACTAAGATTTTCATCGATACCCAGTATGTATCTCGCATTTTTTAATACTTGGTCAACCTCCACTCCTCTACTTTTCGAGTAGACCTCAAGCTCTATACGCTCATCGCCTTCTGATGCTACAACCACTATTTGTTTATCGTCTATCAGAATTGGTATGTAGGCTCGTTCTCCATCGAAATCCCAGTGAGTCGAATAGACACTCACTGTCAACTTAAAATTGTAGTCTCTTGGAATAGATAGTACCGTCCTATATACTGGTTCTCTGAGAATCAACATTGCGCCTAACACCTTCAAATCGCGTATCGATAATCATTCGTTCAGTAGCATCAGACTATCATCATTAAGTGATTTTCTTCTGAACATCAAAAATAAAAATATGGATTTTTACAAAGTAGCGAATATCAGTATTTTTCGTGGTATGAGGTTCATTCTTCTTCCCATCTATGCAGTATTTTTCCTTCCCCGATAACAAGTCTCGGTTTCGCTCCAAGATAAAATGGATTTCTGTCCCAGACTATCAGACTCGCAAGTTTTCCTGGTTCCACAATCCCCAATAGGTCGTCTACACCTAGAATCTCAGCGGCGTTCCTAGTTATTACTGCCAATGCTTTTTCCTCATCTAGACCATACATCAGGAAGTATCTCAGCCCTAGCATAAGGTTCCTTGCTAGAACTACCGGGTGATCCGTCATAAGTGAGAATTTTACTTTGGACTGTATAAGTAGTTTAACATTTTTGTATGATTCGTGTTTTAGCTCTGTTTTGTACGCATATGAATCTATCGGCCCATAGACGACGGGTATGTTGTTATCTCTAAGTAGCTCAAATACTTCGAGTCTATGCACATCCTCAACATGTTCGGCCATCCCGACTAGATTGTACTTCCTCATAATCTCCACCAAAAACACGACATCGTCCTCCTTATGCACATGAACTTTTACTCTTTTCTTCCTATCCAGAATCTCAAGTATGGCGCGGTCGACGGGAGTGAATTCCATCATGAGGACTTCTTTAAATTCTTTCATTTCCTCCTCAAATTCTTCCTTGGAGATAATTCCTTTTTCCATGCGGCGTCTAAGCATTCTCTCTCTCTGCCTTATTCTCCATTCAATCTTCATCTTCTTCTTTATGACCTCATGAAACTTTCTGTGAAGGAACGCGTAGACACCCATTCTAGTGAAGAATCTTTTTCCTCTCCAAACCAAATATGTTGACCTCGGATTGTATCCTAAGGCCATCTTATACCCTATGTAACGTATGGGGGCCTCGCTTCTGTCTCGTGCGAAATTCCTTATAACAACTGCTTTTCCACTGATAAGATTTCCACTTCCAGGAACAATACAGGAGTATAAAACGCCAAATTCGATGGCATCTCTGAAATACTTATCATCAAAATAGACACTATCCAATGGGTCTAGATCTGGTAAAAATATGTCTGCTTGCTCATTCACCTCGCCTTCAGTTGATGGTTCCCCATGTCGAGACATCCCTATATGGCTGTGGGAATCTATGAATGCAGGGGTAACAAAGCCCTCTCCTATAATCTCACCTTCGGGTTTATCGGAAATACGTATTATTCTCTTTCCTTCGAAAACGACATAGACATTCTTTACATATTTATATCCATCAAAGAGAGTTTTAGCAAATACACATCGCATAGGAAGCACCAACACATATTTTCATAGGAGTGTGCAAAACTAGAATATTAGAGAATAAAAATAATATGATGTATGGAACTAGACTCGGGACGATTCTGGCGAATCTATGTGGTTCTCAAAATGTACATTATTTCTTCTTGGAGAAGCCTAGATACGCTCTCTATCAGTCTACTTTTCTGGCGAATAACTAACAATTTTTTGCGTAGGATATAATCTCTTCTGATTCGCTCAGAAACCTTGTTAAAAAGTAGCCAGATAAACCTCTCTGTTTCGATTTCATATTTATCGGCGGTTACCACCATAGTAAGTGTTGCTCCGCCTTCGCTCTGTAGGATCTTTTCTTTATTGACAGCTAGTATCTTTCTATCAGCCGTAAACATTATTACCCTATCGGTTTCGGTCTCAAGGAGATAACGAATCAGCTTATCATCCACCGCTCCCATACGTAACACTATTTCATCGCCAATTGCTATTGCTAATCCACTCAACCCTGAGACTACTAGATAAAAGCTTATTTTCTTGGAAAGATAGGCCATCAAAGCTGAAACTAAGCCTATGAGCATGAAGGATATATAGTTTGCAGAGATTATCAGTTCGTAGGGAAAACATGATAGTACTACTTGTAGAATGAAGATCCCAGTAACTATCAAGAGTATTGCCGAGATTAGTATAAATATCCTATATATGTGGAGCTCTTCTAGTGCTATTATTTTGAATGTTTGGAATCTTTCTAGGAGCCGACGATATAGTATATATGAGAGACCCAAACTTATAAGCGTCGATCCAAATATAGCAATTAGCCTTATCCATGTATGTGCAAGTCTAGGTTCTAGTAGTTCTGCTCGCATCGTTAGAACTTCCCATATCGCGAATACCGCAAGAAATGAGACTAGATAGTTTATTATGGGGTTTCTCATAGTAAGTCTGTTCATCTGAGCAGCATATAAGGCGATGGCGACACAGCTTAAAATTAGAAATAGTCTCACAAAGATTATATTATTTGTTAGAAGACCTAAAAACTTCGATAACATCGAGAAAAAGGCCATGATCAGCAGAACTCTCATTAGAGAAAGAAGTTCTGTTTTTTCTCGGAAAACTATAACTGCCGCATATAGACATAAAATGGCAGCAAGTAGCGTTGTTAGGATTATCAAACTCACTTAGACACCAACTTCTAGAGTTTCCTTGGTCTTTCCATCAAAAGTCTCAAAAACATGTTATGAGAGTGCAAAAGTCCATAAACAACATATCTTTGTAACAAATACATTTTATTATTGGTTATGATAGCCGATATTTTAAGATGAGATATTTTCTCCAATTCCGATACAAATAGGAGTATTCTTCCAACATCATCAGCGTCAAGGATGTCTGGTTCCTCTGATATTATCCTCACGATTCCACACTCATAACTTTTAGCAATTTTTATGTATATGGGTGCTTCAAAGGCTACTAATACGGCGTCTTGGGGCTCATTGAGCAGAATCGTTATTATGATTATTGCTACTGATAGGACAAGTACTTTAAAAGAGAGATTTCTATCAAATACTAAGATTAGCTTAAATAATAATAAAGAAAAAGCAGATGCTACCAATATTATCACAAATAGACCCATTTGTTCGTCGACAGTATATATCACTATAAATGGTAGGAGAAGAGACATATAGAACTTCTCTTTGCTCGGAGAGAAGTCGTACAGGCTTACCATATATGTTATGGAACACGCGGTATAGAAGACCAATGATATATATGGTAGATGTTCGCCATAGGCTACTTGACTCGCATAGTCCAGTAGGTGAATTACTATGAGGGGAGATATCGTTATGAATGCCCTTCGATACCCAATGTAGTATGAGGAGAATAGATATACTATTATCCCTATAGCCAGTACTGGGGTTAGTAACCCAGTGCTCATATGGGCTCTCCCACCACGAATATCTTATATATCAAAGGACAACGTTTATAGATTCTTCTTTGAATATCCTTAAAATTAGCCCTCTCCTCAAACTCCAGTATTATCCTCCCAGATTCGATGTAGTCAGCTATGTGGCTATATCTTGAGTCGCCCTTAATTAGGCTTATTAGCCTATCTCTCGGATCCGGAGGAATCCTTTCGGAGATCACCTGCATGATTATTCCAGACATACATGGAATTATTAGGACTATGAAATTCTCGGTATCTATTACCTTCGCGACAAATTCTGCAAAGTCCTGTTTTAGCTGGATTCCTCTCGAACCTATGCTTATCCCAGTGAATAATTCACCTAATTCACATATATTCCCAATATATACGATCCTACGGCCTATAACACTAATATGTGTACCCCTATTCGCTACTAGGTCATTTAGTAGATAGTTTGGCAGAGAGAACGCTGTTGCTGTTGTAGCCGCAACTAAATACTCCTTATACCCAGCCATCTTATGGATAAAATCCTCTACTTTTGTTGGAATAGTTAAACTGGTGTCTGTCATCTGTACACCAACAGAAGCCGTCGTTAAGTATATCGGTTTTAACCAACCAAAGGGGGAGGAATATGGATTCGAATCATCAAAATACATGGCCATCGCCATTATCATCGTTTCTGTGGATGCATACAGGTTTAGTATTCTTAGGTTAAGTCCAGAGCTGTTTCGGGCTTCCTCGGCGAATCTGTGAATATCCTCTGAAGAAATACTAAATCTTGTAGATAGGATAACATTTTCGTCAAACTTATCTGCGTATTTATATACATACTTTCTGAGAATCTCGGTCATTGTGTACATATCCGCCAACACTAGATCATACTTATTCCCTGACTTTCTGAGAGTTCTTTCTAGCTGTTCTAGGCCACCGACACATACAACTGCCTTCCTAGCAATAAAACGCAAAAAATTTGAGTAATACTTAATAGAAGAGTCTGGCTCAGAAAAGATTAGAATCCTATCAAAAAGCATTTTTTCGCTATTATGATTGGCGATCGCACAGATGAGTAAGGCACCTCTAACCATAACTTCGATACTCTTCCTAGTAAGCGGAACAAATATTCTTTTGGGAACACCTTCGGTTGTACCCCTAGTCTTCAAAACACAAAAAATATCGCCCTTAAATTCCTCAAAAAGATTTTCGGGATAGTTCATGGTTATTCTTAGATCAATCAGATCCTCGGGATCCTCTATGCTTAGTAGTTCTGGGAAAAACCTCCTCGCAAAATTTGTTTCTCGGATGGCAACCCTAAGATTGTCAACAAACTCGCGCAATTGTGTATCGAAATCATATTCGATAAACTGTTTAAGCTCAGAGATAAAATTCATTCTGGTTTCCTTGGAAAGTATTTTAATTAACCAAGGTTTTGTAAGCAAACGGACGAACATTGCGAAAGGTATCATCAACATCATCTTAATGAACTAACAATTCAAACAAAACAAAAATATAAGCTGTATCTTTCCGAAAAATATTTTAGAAAAATCAGATTTTTTGGTATTTTTTCTTAGCTAAAAGAAAGTGTTTTATACATCTTATTGATTACGTTATATTATTTGAATTGAGTTTCTGGTGCTAGAAAAATGAAAAAACTAGATGAATTAGACTTGAAAATCATAAGAATCCTTCACGAGGATTGTAGAGCAAGTCTTGTCTCAATAGCTAAACAGCTCGGCAAATCCGTATCCGCGATAAGCTATAGATTAAACAAACTTATGCAGACGGGAATCATAAAGAAGTGTGTTGCTATTGTGGATGCCAAAGCACTTGGATTAACATATAGCGTTATTATAATGATTCGCGTTGTTCCAGGAAAACTAGCAGACCTCACCAAGTTTCTAGGCGAACGAGAGGAAATTCAGCTGGCATTTACGATTACTGGTGCTTATGATCTCTGCATATATGCGATATTCAAAGATGAGAACGCGTATTTCGACTTTATTGAGGATCTTCATAATACAGGGTATGTTCTAGAAACAACAACATTCACAATCATTAAGAAACTAAAGGACGACCTAAAATACATTTAACTTCACTACTTCAAAAAAATTCAAAGGAGAAATGGGTATAGTTCTGCTACTTATCCCCAAATTACCTTTGTAACTTCCGATAATCCAAGTTTTTCGAGAGTTTCCTTCGTCGGAACACCGTTCTTGTCCCAGCCCCGCATCTCATAGTACCAGTCAAGCATCTTGTTGTACCCATCATAGTCAAGTTTCGCTCCCTTTTCTGGCCCTTTGGTTAGTGGTTCTTTGAACCATCTTTCTGGCGGCATATCATATTTTCTTGACCATTCTCTGCCCTCAGCCCTGAACTCCCTCACCCAGAAAGCTCTTATTAACGCATATATTCTATTGGTCAATGTATGTACAAAGTCGTAGGATATCTTCACCCCCGTCGCATAATAGAACAGGTCATAGTACTCCTCGAATGGGTACCCAACCTCTATCCATGGCAATCTACACGTGGTAGCCGTCTCGAAGAATCCTCCCCTAATATTCTGCATCCATATTAACTTCTCGACCTTTCCTTTGTTATACGCATGGCGGCCAAGCTGCTTAATCTCGAGCATTATTAACCAAGCATCTTTGTGGTGAGCACCTATCGGCGATGTTCCGTAGGCTAGCGCCATACCAGGGGCTGAGTGGCAATCATATGCGCTTATCGGTAAGCCTTTTACATGCATAGCGAAGCTCTCCGCGCCATTACCAATTTTCTTTGCTGTGAATTCTATTCCCTCAGCCAGCATTTTTCCTAGTTCCGTTCTTCTATATGTTATATCCTCAATGAGCTCCGCCGCTTTTTTGTAGTCTCCCCATTCGATTCTCTCATCAATAAGTTTTTTCTCAGAGAGCTCCATGGCGAAGCCTATAGCGCTACCCACGCTTATCGTATCAACGCCATATTTATCGGCCAGCATGTTCAGATACGAGACCTTATGTAGGTCTCCAATCCCTATGTTTGAGCCAAGCATAGCTACATTTTCGTAGTCTAACTCTGTTATGAACTCACCCTCTTCCACTTTGAACTTCACATTGTGGCCACAGATCATATTGCAGTTGGGGCAGCCCTTAGTGAATTCTTTAAGCTTCTCTAGCACATCTCCCGTTATTCCTTCGAACTCATCGAAAACCCCCTCTCTGAAGTTATATGTTGGAAGAACATTCGCTTCTTGGCACCACCTCAAAACCCCCATTGTTCCCTGGCGCATCCAGAAATCATATGCATCGCTTTGCTTTATCTTTGAATACCCTTCAGCTCCCTTCTTCACCAAGGCGTCCTTATCAAATACTGCGATTTCTTTGTCTCCATGTGCGACGATAGCCTTTAGGTTCTTAGAACCCATGACCGCTCCCATGCCAGGTCTTCCACCAGCTCTGCCCTTCTCCGACATCACAACAGCGTATTTGACTAGGTTTTCTCCTGCGGGTCCTATCTCCACTATGCCAAAAGCTTTGCCGACTTCGCTTATAAGCTTGTCCTCAGTCTCAAAGCTGTCTAGCCCCCATAGATGCTCTGCATTTCTAATTTCAACATTATCATTCTCTATGAATATATATACGGGCTTCTCTGCTTTTCCCTCAATCACAATTCCATCATATCCAGCTTTACGTAGGTTAACAGAGAATTTTGTCCCTATATTTCCATCTCCATATCCGTGGGTAAGGGGGGATTTCGCCGCAATGACTATTTTCCCAGAACTTGGTAGTGGGAGTGCTGTTAAGGGGCCCGCCATGAATACTAATTTGTTTTCTGATGATAGCGGATCCGTGCCAGGTTTTAGTTCATCCCAAAGTATCTTAGCGGCCAGTCCTCTCCCTCCGACAAACTTGACCAGTAGATCCTTATTAAGTTGTTGGACTTTAATCTCCTTTTTTGTGAGGTTTATTCTGAGAATTTTTCCGTTCCAGCCATAGAGCATAAAACCTCACCTAGGCATTTTCCATATCTATGGAAAAATTCCAATTTATATTGCACAGTACATAGTTATTGTTGCATCTATTGATACGTCTATGACTAACTATATGAATTCTACTGCGCCACTAATATGTCTGATTCTTCTTCTAATCTGGGCAAGTAAGGGGTATGAGAATAAGCTCATTTGTCCTAACACTATTGCTAATCCTCTCTCCATAAGAACTAGACGCGACCTAAGGTGCTTCTGTAGACCGCCAGTTACTTTATCTAGGAAGGATATGTCTGCTGGTGCTACCCTATGGATTATGAATGTATTTACCATCGACATGATTACAGGGTCTACATAGCTTGGTCTTTGGGTGACTAATAATAAGCTTAGACCAAATTTTCTTCCTTGAGTAGCTATTGTTGCTAGAACATCACGTGCAAGATGTAGTCGTATTGGATAAAATTTTAGGTTTGGAGCATAGTTTTGTGCTTCTTCAACGATTAGAAGACCAATCATTTTTCTGCCTTTCGTCTTAGCTTCAACGAATATTTCGAAAAGTATTTTTGTTATGTAGTAGATAACGATCTGCTTGACATCAAGAGAAACCCCCGTAGCGCCGTCTGCTGAGAAATCAAGTATCGCTAGTTTTGGTTTTAGTGGATTTAGGATTCCAAAAAGATTTTTCTTACTAATCGTTGCTTGGTCTCTAGATGGGGGGATAAGCCTATATGTCTCAACGATCTTCTCTGAGAATACATCTAGTGCACGAATTATTGCTTGGAGTGTTGTTGTATGTATTCCATGTATTCCAAGTATTCTTCTGATTTCCACAGCTTCGCGACTTCCTCGTACTCTAGTAGCCGTTATTAGCATATTTCTGAGTGCTAGATATGCGTCCTTATTGCCGAAGACCTTATTGAAATCTATTCCTTCTCTAGTAGTAGCTTGGGGTATAAGATTTGCTATTGCTTCAAGTCTAGATAGTATTATGGATAGATATGATATCTGTAGCTCAGCACCTTCGATTTTTCCACCATGGTAAAAATTTATTATTAAGTAGGCTAGTTCGTAGGGTGAGAGGTCATTGAGATCGAGATATATAGGCTTCAGCTCACTTTTCGCTGTGACGTATTCCTGGCCTTCCAGGAATCTATTGAAGATCATTGAACCATGAAAAATATATCTTATGACGCTATCGTAGGCTGGAACGAGGGAGGGATCCTCATAGAAATCGATGTAGTCACCGTTGGCATCTATTACTATGATTGGTATCGTTGTGAAGTTTTTGCTGAGCATTCTCTTCTTGCCTAGTTCCTCAATTATCACACCTACTGTGTTCGATTTTCCGCTACCAGTAACGCCTAGGATGGCCATATGCATTGTTATATTTTTTAAGTTTAGGAATATGGGGAGATTTTCTGAGTATCCATATAGATGCCCGATGGTTATCATTTCGGGAGGGGAGAGGTTCGGGTCGAATCCATATAGAAGCTTTATTGATTTTAGGTCTAATTGTAGGACTGGTGCTCCAGGTGAGGGAGGCTTGTCTGATGATTTCAGGCCTCTCTCCGATAATATTCCCAGTATTTCAACATCTGCGACCGCATATTCTCTAGCTATGCCCTCTGGAAGTTTTCTTCTCTTTCTTATCGCTTCACTCCATATGTCGCCTTCCTCATAGAACTCATGATACTTCCTAATCCCTACAACATACCCGATGAATCTATTCTCTTTATCCTCTATTATGACAAACATTCCTTCTCGCAGATATTTCTCGGCTTCCTCCACTAATTGAAAGGTCGCTATCCTAGTTGTCGCTCCGGAAAGCACATATCCTAGTACTCCCTCCATACGGATTACCTATTCGATAAATCTTTGAGTTATAAGTGAGATATAATATGTGTCTTCTCCAGATAGCGTCTCAGAGATATAGCGGGATATCAGCTCGCGGAGAATCTTCCGGGCTGTTCTCTTCCTTATTGTACATGTCTTATGTGCAAGGATCACTGGGAGGGGAACATTCATTCCGGGATATGTCCAGTATATGGAGTAGTGCATTGCTATGCGGAAAATATCGGATACTTTATCGGCCTCAGCCGGACTTTCAACTCCTATTATCTTTCCTCTGAATCTCTGGGGGTTAAGGCATGCGTAAGAATAAAATATTTTTCCAGAGCCATATTCCTTGTAGAGTCTATAGTCTGTTTTCTCATGACTAAGCTCGAGGGGCTTTGTTAGGAGATAGTAGCTTATATCAGAATCGCGAAGTATTCTACGTGCGATGTAGGAGAAGATAAGGGTTACAAAAGTGTGGTCGTTCATCCATGGAAAATCCTTGAGTAGTTGCTTAAAGTTTGAGACTAAATGATTCCCCAAGATTCTCTTTGTGATTCCTATAAGGAGCACATTTTTTCTTTTCGCTCTAGCTATTGCCCTAGCCCTCCTACTAACATAGTTCTCGTATGCCTTTCTTAGTTCGCCACCAACAACAAATTTAGGGGGGTCTACTAGGGGGCCATCAATAAATATTGCTCCACCATCAATTTTTTGGGTAGCTTTCTCAAGAGCTTCAGCTTCTAACTCGAACATTCTGAGTAACGTTTCTTTCTTCACATACTCTATTCTGCCTAGTTCTGGTACTCTGATAAGTTTCACGATTAGGTTTTTTGATGGCTTAGCTTTTCCATTCTCGAAGTATACTATAGATGCCGAGATTATTGTGAAGAAGTGTGCTCCAACTCTTACCATTGGTGAGATGCTACTATCAATAGCGATGATTGGCTTTCTTGCTATTTCCTCTAATAAGATCTCATCCACACGTAGGGATCTGAAATCTTTCGATATAAGAATTTTCTCCATGAGATTTGTGGCTTTTGGGATAAAGGATAGAAACTCCAATATTTGGTTAACTGACTCCTTTGTCGCCGAGTCGAGCTCGCTAAGTGTGCTTACCCAGAAATCAACATTTCCTTCCCAAT
>JAHKKZ010000037.1 GCA_029856685.1 Candidatus Njordarchaeota archaeon | reverse complement strand
GAGAAGGAATTGAGGAGCTTATGGAAAAAATTTCCGAGACGATCAAAACTGAAAAGACAACAACATATATTCAATTATCAGGAAAGGCGGAGTCAATAATAAAGGATGTCCAGCATTCAATCGAGGATCATCTCAACAATTATAGGAGATTTTCTCGTGCTATTGCAAGTTGGATAATACTTGGTGACGAGAAATACCAATATTTGAACAGATATATTCCTGAGAAAATAAGGAATAGGTTTAGGGAGACTGCTAAAGTAATTATGTTAGAGAGGATCAGATATGTTGACAAAATATACAAAAAATGCGTTAAGTCACAACAGACGAAGGTAAAATTAAGGAAAATGGAGTATGTTATGATGAAGCCGCTCTATGGAACATTTTTCGCTGTAGGTATAACATTTCTCATCATCTGGGGGGTTCTAGCGATTATACACGAAATCGGGCATCGAATACCATCCATTCTCTACTATAACTACTACGATCCATGTGTCAGGGCATTTATAAATAGCATTATTGAAAATGAGGTCGTCAGAAACATACTTATTGGCGAAAAGCCTGGGATTTACTCCTCGCTTGGGATTCTGACGACAGGAGTATTTTTTGTTTTCTTCATGATACTTCCCACAATGTTTGTCATATACATAATTATGGGTATCCTTGAAGATCTAGGCTTTATACCTAGAGTAGTAGCTTCCTGCCATAACTGTATGAGGCATTTGGGGATGTCTGGAGACGCTATCATTCCAATAATTACTGGGACTGGATGTAGTATTGTTGGTATATTGTCATCTCGGACTCTCAGAAGCGAAAAGAGTAGAGTTCTCTCCTCATTCATTCAAGTGTTTGGAGTACCATGTATTGCTCAGCAAATAATGATATGGGCTCTTCTAGGTAAATATGGCGCATTCTATGTATTTATGCTGTATCTTATACTTGTCCTATCCATATCTTTTGCTGGACTCCTAGCAAGCCGCCTCATACCTGGAGATACAACATTTCTCCTGATAGAACTTCCCGCATGGAGAAAACCAAAAATGAATAATGTCTTTAAGAAAGCTATAGCTAGGATGAAATCCTTTCTAATCAATGGTGTTCCACTAGTCTTTCTCGGAATTCTGATACTAAACATAATGTACTACACTGGAGTAGCATTCATTGTCGCCGACTTCTTTGAGCCTATCATTAGTGGCTTGTTCGGTCTACCAGGCGAAACCGCACTAGCACTTATTATCAGTATTCTCAGAAAAGATGTTGCTGTCGGAATTTTAGGAGGGTATTCGCTTACTGCATCTCAAGCACTAATAGCTGTGACCTTAATTACTTTATACTTCCCCTGCATCGGTTCACTACTAATATTTCTGTCAGAATTTAAACCAAAAAGGACAATATTGATAATAATTTTGATGCTTAGTTTCTCTACAATTATTGGACTCTTATTGCGAGTAATCCTAATCCTTTATGAATAAGGTGAGCATCGTCAAGGAGGCAACTTCACTAGCAAGGACCAAGGCGGTTACAGCCATGTATGATCCAACAAGGGGAGGTATGGCTGGAGGTCTAATAGAGCCTGCAACAGCTTCAAATACAATAATAGAAGTTTAAGAGAGCAGAATTCCGATAAGGGAGGAGACAAAAATATCTGCGGAGAAGCTAGGTTTTGATCCACCATGGATAATAAGTTCTGGAACACTGATATTTACAACATCTGAGGATATAAAAAAGCTGGAAGAATCTTGAGTAAAAGCCAAGAGCCATCACACACAGAAAGACCAGAGAAAAAATCATAGAGAAACAGTAACCAGAAAGAGATGAGCTTGCAACAACATGGGGAAAATATGCGAGAGTTATGTGATAAGGTGGGTATGTGAAGAAAAATTCGGTGAAAAGCTTTATTTGACTCCTTATTCGGAATACAACTCATATTTTCTTGCTTTGGAAAGCCAAACAATGTCACCTCTCTATTTTTGTTTTGTTTGATTTTGCCAATTAGGTCTCATCTAAGCCCTACCGCTAATTGCGTTTTCGACATTCGAAAAGGAAGCTTAAGTTAAACATCTCCGCTAGTATTATGAGTATGATCTCTGTCTCATTTTTGGTTAGAAAACATATAAGCTGTGTCCTAATTTATCTACTTTGTCCTAGTTTTCGGCAAACAAAACAGCGAGGATCGAGAAAAAAAGACAGAAATGAAGTGAATCCTAAAATCGGGGTCTTGGCCCCAGTCCCTATCCCAGTATGAGCCTCAATCACAAATTCCATAAGAAACCTACGAAAAATTTGAGCCTTAGAATCAAGCAAAACGGAGATAAGAAGACGGCTTCGAATGTCGAAATGTGATCAGCAAGAAAAACTTAGATGAAATCTAATTAGCAAAATTAAACAAAACAGAAATAGAAAGGCAACCATAGAGGTTTAAACGAGAAAAGGCCTATTTCGGCTACGATTCTGCTTCTGTTTTCCTTAATAATTCTTGCTGTGTTTAAAGTGATCCCATAGGGGAGAGCTAGATGCTATAGAACACCAAATAATCAGCCCAACAGCTCGCTGATTGCAGGAATCGCCATATCATGGCCTTGAGGAAATAATTAGGTGTCTTGGCTATGGAAGCAGCCCATTTGTTTTTGGGGGCTCTAGGATGTGGTGTGTAGAATAGTTCGTCGCTAAATGTATATTTATATATTATGGCCCTCAAAAGCCATCAGGTAAAGGATCAAGCCCGCATATTCACTAAAATAATCCAATAGTTTTCTTATTTTTTCTTCATCGCTGATTCCCAAAAAGTATTTGAATCCCCTTCTAGCACTTAGATCATTTATGGGTCCCACTCTAAAACTCTTCGATATTTTTGCTATGCTTATTTGTGCTGTCCAAATCCCGATCCCTTTTATTCTCGTAATGGTTTTGGTGAATTCTTCTGGATTCTCTTCTATCTCATCAGTGCTAGGTAACTCATCAACGCGATTAGCAACTTCAATTATCGCTTTTGATTTCATTGTTGTCAATCTTGCCTCTTTTTTTAGTCTTTCTGGAGTCATGTTAGCTAATACCGATGGTCTTGGAAATGAATAGTACTCTTCACCATTGATTTCAATTTTTTCTCCAAATTTTCTTATAAATCTCGCTTTAATTCTCATAGCAAGGCTAAGACCTATATTCTGCTCTATTATACTATCTAGGAGAGCCTCGTAAATACTTATCATTCCTGTTGGTCTCAAACCAATGTATTTCTTGGCAAGCTCATAGATCCTTCTATGCTTTCTACATGTCTCTATAAATTTTTGGTAGTCAAAATCTACTCGATAAATTTCCCTAACGATCCCAAATGCTCTATTTGCCAGAGCTTCATTCTTAGCAAAAACATCGAGTCTTAGCAAGGGGTCGTAGCCTTCGGAGATTATCGTCACTTTATACGCTACAGGCATATTTTCAATAAAAACCAATCTTCTGCAGGATTTTCCGTCGAAAATACATGGTGCAGGCTCATTCTTCAAGCAGAATCTCCTGAGATGCAACATTATATTAAATGGTGGCTTAGGCCTAATCCAGTAGGTATATGCATAAAACATTTTAGATGCCTAATTCAAAGCTTTCGGAATAAATTTGTTTTCTGACTGACTTTTTTTATGGGCCAGCCCCATATTCTCCTCTTCCAATTGAAATATGTAATACGTCCAGTAAAGGGTGGCCACAAAAATATATAATATCTCACTTATAAGGATTGCTTCCACAATCCACATATTTTTGTCTGGGTTTGCGCCTGGGGGCTACTTAGATTCGATGAATCTAATATAGGAGAACACATCATCAGACGGGAATTTCTGGAAATATTAATGTCTGCTTTTAATCATATGCTGTGCTTAGTATGCTTTATTATTATTCGCTTGTTGTCGTGATTTTTGTTGGATGAACCTGATGGATACTCGTAGGACAGACGGAGCAAGGAACATCGAAGCCTATATTGGACAGGGACAGCCTCCACAAAAAATTAAATCCTCTATCTGAATACCAATACTAATCCGGGAGATCTTTATCTTCGTCTTGCCTTGATATGTCTACTCAACCAAGATTTTTCACCTACAGATAAACCTAGATAGTTAGCCAAAACTGTAAAGAAACATTTCGATTCTAGATTATTAGGGGTCTCAATATAAATAGGAAGATCGTTATAAACCACACACATAGCAGTATTGCTATTCCCCTATCCCCGTACTCCTTCGCTACTTCGAAAAAGAGCTGCACGCCATCCGCCTTGATTATGTTTATCATCGACCCATTTATCAGGATGTATGCCAATACAACATAGAAGATAGCTGTCATCCATATGTTTTCTGGGTATAGTAGATATAGTATTGCTGATGCTAGTAGCACTATGGAATCCATGAGTATTCCCCCAGAAATCATGAAGGCTCTCTGCATGTTTGTCGCTCCCTCCTCATTCGCCTCAGTCAGAAATAATAGAGGGAACCCCATAAGTGTTACTATGTATAGGCTTCTCATCTCCATGCCTACTCTTCTACCGAAAAACACATGAAGAAATTCGTGGGGGAGACCTATTATGAGAGCCATCATCCATGCAAATAGGTATAGCTTGAAGATATCTATGCTTTCTATAAACTTTTTGAATTTAGGCATGATTATGTCGAAGAATAGGGCTTGTCTAAAGAGTATTATGTCTTCTATGAATAGGATTAGGAAAAGTGTTGCTGTCGCCGATATGAACATAACATTAGCAATTATCATCTTTTCCAGAGTACTTATTCTACGGGGAGTACCTCTGCTCTTTCCAACATTTATTTTGACAGCGAAGCCAAATACGAAGAAGTATATGCCTCTCCTGCGTAGTGTCCGTGAAAACATGAGGACTGTCTGAACTATTATTAGTATCATGTAGATATACATCAGACTATCCAGGACTCTTCTCACCTCTCCAAGCAACAAAAATTATTAGTAGTGAAAGAGAGACAACACCATAAAGACTCATAATCCATATAAGCATAGCACTAAGATTCACTATTCCCTGGAAATCTCCGAGTACATATACCTCCGATGAGTCCTTTATCCTAACCTCCATCACAGAGGGAGACCTATTTCTAATTATAAACACTCTGCGTGACCTATAGATCTCCACGGGTATGAACATAACACCATATAGCAGGCTGTTCTTCTCAGCCACCACGAGTTCTGCCAGATCCATGTATATCTGAGGGTTATATGTGCTCCAGAACCTCTCGGTAATATTATTTTTCAGGATCCATATCAGCTTAGAATCTTCAATCCATATATGTGCACCCCCAACAAGGTTATTATGATACACGAATATGAGCACGGATTTGAGCATGGTTATTATCCTGAACTTACTGGCATCGTTGTTGGAAATATTACATGTATATGTGTTGTTGAGGTTTATCGCTCCATAGGAATCGGGAATATTATTTCTGAGAATACTTATATTGTATGATAGGTATAGGGTTATGGTGTCGGCTATCATCCTCTCATATGGGAGAGGATTGAATCTATTGTCAATTATGATAATATCCCTACTTTCTTCAAGATTTACTGTGTAGCTATAACCAACAATAGTATTGTTCGATATGTAGATCTTCGATGATGCCAAAGAATATATTGGGCTACTATAGCTACTAGTTATGCTATTGCTACAAATGGTTATAATGCTAGAATAATATATGTTAATGAGGCGATTCGATATCTCATTAGATATTGTGTAGCTGATAAGCGAATTAGAGATGGATATATGTGTGCAATTCTCAATCTTTATGGGGCCATCAATATTCGAATTTACTAGGTTTATATCTGTTGAGTTTGATGTGAGTAGACACCAGAATGCTGTGCCTCCTATGTGGGTCCTAGAGAGCAAAATATCTTGTGAGTTGTAGATAGATACAGTCTCTGCCGATATGCCAGCAATTGTTATATTCGATGATCCTATTAGGATAAGTCCTCCTAATATTCTATCCTCGATCAGCAGATCCCTCCTATTAACTATGAATTCGAGTGGAGCACCATTAAATGTGTTGCTGTGTGCATCTACTATCATCAGCTCTTCTGGTTCTTTCAGTTCTATCTGGCTGCTTATAAAAGCTGTATTTGCGACATATAGTTGTTCTGCCTCTAATATCAGCTTTGTCTCTCTAAAAACGATATCTGAGATCTCAGCTATGTATGCGGATATATCAATCTCTGATAGGTTAAGTGTTGCGTTTAGAAGAGTAGTCTCATAAGCTCCTATGAGAAGTAGAGATCCTCTCGAATCTAAATATTCTGCATAGAACTTATCTACAAGACTGATAGAGACCAATGCTTCGTCGAGGATACCACTTAGTAGCCCTAGAAAACCAACACTGTAAGCGGATAGATATTTTAGGTGATCCACATTGGCTATGCTAGCCTCGGAGACATTGATTAGAGTTAATGTTCTTAGTTCTCCACCGAAAACCTCGATATGCTCCGCTCCGAGAATAATAGCGTGTCTTGTCTCTGGGTCTAAACTCATATTGTTTTGATTAGCGACAAATAAAACTTTGTCACCATCTATCGTCGTATTCATGATCATTAGGTCCGAGATTGCTCCTAGTTGCCTAATATCGAATGCGAGGTTATGAATGGTGGATAAGTTAAATATTACCAGCGAAGAATTCACTATCTCTATCCGAACTTCATAGTGCTTATTGTACTCAGGCCCAAACAGTTCACTCCCATAAAACACTACCTCCGCTGATCCCTCGACTAGTAGTTTTTCTTGCACAGCTATATATGATTTATGGATAGATATGTTCTCAGAATCCAAAATACTTAGCGAACCTACACCAATTGCAGAAAAATTGCTAAACATGACATTTGATGAGTTCACAATATGTATATCCAATGGCGGTCCAGCTTCCAAGCTACTATTCTCAGCAAACACCCTAGAAGAATTCTCTATGAATAGGACGCCTCCTCTGATTCCCGATGCGGACATGTTACATATCCTTACTGCTTCTGAGCCTACTATGAATATCTCTGAGCGGTACTCCTCAAGAAGAATATCTGTAATTAATACATCTCTGGAACCCGTAACGATTATCGAGGATATATTCCCAGTAATAGTAATGTTTTCTGCCCCTATGACTACTACCTCTGCATAGTCGCCTCCAACTATAACCCCATTTTGATTAGTTATAGCTAAAATTCTTTTATTCCTCAGAAAGTTATTCTCAAATGTGATCCCCGCAGGATTAATTATTGCTAGTCTCTTCAGAATAGCTGGCCGTCTAAAAGTATTGTTCACTACCTCCATGCTCCTATAAATACCATCAATCATCAACCTACCGAGAACACTACAGCACCTCAACCTAAAATCTTGCACATCCCTAACAACCAAGTCTAGACTAAGATTAGATACTTCAAATGATACTTCATCACAGCCATCAACAAAAATTCTCTCCCCAAGAAGAATTTTACTACCGTATACCATAAATATTGATGAGCCTCTAATATCCAAGCCAAAGCCTTTTCCATTAATGATGTTTTTACTTAGAAATACTTCTCCACCAAGCAGGAAGATTTCTCCCTCAACATAGATCTCAGACTCAGAAATGTTGAGGATAGAGGATTTTCCTAGGTATATTCTGAGTTCAGCATCGTGTACTAGAAGAAAACTATTGGAAATTATCACTAAACCATCCAAGATCTCAACAGAAGCGTCGGAATCAACAACTATAAACGAATCTGAAATATAAAGTCTCGATCCTCGCAGGGTAGTATTACTGAGGTAAACCCTAGCAAAGCTTATTGAGATGTTATCATCTATATGCCCACTAAGGTATGTATTGTTCTCAAAAAAACTTCTAACCATACTAGGATATCTGCTCGATGCAACGTTACTCTCAATGCTAACCTCGATTAGAAAGCCAAGAAAAGCCATAAAAATAAGGAAAGCCGTGAAGAGAAACACAAATACATTTTCCCTACGCATTCTAAGAAGCAAAAATCTAACCACATCCTGCACCCAAAAGTTTAGCAGCGAAGATGAAACAAAAAAGATTATAATCAAGATACATGCTATCTATTAATGTAATATTGTGCTTAAAATATAATTATGAACACCACCGTCATAGATATATTTTCTAGGTTTCCCATAGGGACCTCATTAGATTTACCGTATATCCCCCCGCAACATCTAATTTAGATAATTAGTGGCCGAATAACGAACATTGCGAGTGTTATGAACCACACCAATATAAGCCCTGCAAAGCCTTTCTCACCATAGCTTTTAGCTATCTCGAGTGATATTCTTAGGCCGTCGAAGTCTATGATGTTTATTATCAGGCCGTTGATTATTGTTATTATTAATGCAACGTAGAACGCTACTTCTATCCAAATGTTCGTTGGGAATAGGAGGAACAGCATGAACATTACTGATAGATAAATTGTGTTGGCTATCAAACCGCCAGCAGCCACAAATGCTCTCTGCATATTCTTTGTCCCTCTATTGTCTGTCTCAACAGAGAATATTAGAGGAAATCCTAGTAGGGTGGCTATATAGAGATTTCTTGTCGGTATCCCTATTATTCTCCCAAAGCGGATGTGTAGGTATTCGTGAAAGAAACCAAATGTTGTTGCGAAGACCCACGCAAATACATAGAGTTCTGGGAGACTTATCTTCTCTACAAGTTCCCAGAAAGCTCGAGACATCTCTCGACTAAGCAATATTTGTCTGAGGGATAAGAGTTCATCTACAAACATTATGAAATACATCGTTGATACCACCGAGATTATAGCAGCGTTGACTATAAGGAGTATCTCGGGAATACTAAGATTCCTCCTTCTCGGCTCTGATTCCCTATCAATACTTATTCTGATCGCGAACCCAACACCATAGAAGTATAGTCCCCTCGTACGCAGCCTACGTGGTATGGCGAGTATTGTCTGAATTATCAGCATCGATACGTATAGTAGAGTGATCTCATCTGTGATCTGTATGATCTTTCTTCACCTCCACTACAACCATAATTATAATACCGACAATGCTATATATGCTGAGGAGACATATAAGGAAAGTCTCTAGGTTTACTAGGCCGAGAAAGTTACCCACAACATAAACATTTGATGATTCCTCAGCAGTATATTTCAGCATCATCGGAGCCTTATTCCTTATTAGGAACACATTGTTTGACCTATACACCCTCACCGGCACAAACATTATGCCATGTTTCAATATATTTCTCTCAGCAATTATACTCCTTGAACCTTCGATGTAGATTTCGGGCCTAACAGCATACCACCATCGCTCAACCAAAGTGTTTTCCAGTAACCAGATGTAGGCGGAATCTAATATCTCCAGATGATAGCCTCCTGCAAGGAGGTTGCAACGTACTAGGCCGAGTATTGCTCGGTATAGGGATATTATTCTGAATCCATAAGCTTCGTTGTTTGATATTTCTAGAATACATGCTATTCTTAGGCATATCGCTGAGAACGATCTATAGACCATATTTCTGTCTATTGTGATATTTGCTACTTGGTATAGGCTTATCGCATATACGAGGGAGTCCTTATGAGGAACTATTCTAAGCGTATTGTTCACTATGATTATGTCCCAACATCTCCGCATATCTATAACATAGCTATAACCTACCAAAGTGTTGTTTTTGACGGAAAGATTCTTTGATGATAAGGCTGATATTGTACTCGCAAACTTATTAAAAATATAGCTATTAGTGACTTTAATATTCTCCGATGATAATATTGTGACCGCATCACCTTTAGCGGGGTTTCGTATCGATATATTAACCACTATGTTTTCTATCTCCATATTTCCTGAGTCCTCTATCTTCATGGGCCCCTCAATATAGGAGTTTTCTATCGAAATGTTATGGCTCTTAGCTATGAATATACACCAGGTCGATGTGCTTTTAATAGAAGTGCTTTCTATGAGAATCCTACTGGAGCTATATATTATTAGTGTTTCGGCAGATATGTTCCTAATATTTATTTCTGATGAATCAAATATGAGAAGCCCTCCTACAACTCTGTTCTCTATGTTTATATCTTTGCTTTTGACAACAAATTCTATCGGGTATCCATCAATACTATTGTTATATCCCATCACAAATATTTCTTCGCCATGTTTTTTAAGCAGGAAGACTGTGTGGTTTATTGTTGTGTTGAACATAGACAGATACTTAGTTTCTAATGATATATTTCCGAATCTAAATACTGCTCTCGACAAATTTAGTGTGTCAGCTACAACTCTCACCTTCGCTCCAACACCAAAATGGCTATTCTTAAGACAGACCTCCTTAGCCGAATCTATCAGTATCTGAGAGTAGTTCAGTGATGAATATTCCATCAGAAGACTATCTATATTGCTTATGAGCGCTATTAGGTTTCTAGACTTAATATTGCTGAGTATCAGAGATCCTATATCACTCGCCGATAGATACCTTACTGAGTCTAGACCCGCAATCTTTATCCCAGTAGTATTTGCCAGAACTACTGTTTGGATCTTACTACTATCTATGCTGATATTGTTAGAGTTGAAGACTATTACATGGGTAGCGTTAGCCTCTATTGAGAGGTTCTCCTTATTTCCAACAACTAAAACTTCTTTAGAATCCACTGTTGTATTAGTTATACTGAGCCTCAGAGAATGTTTTGGCGGCGTATCTACCCGGAACACCATGTTGTTAATTATGCATGAATTCAATATGATTTCGGTGGAGTTATGTATTTGGATAATGTCTTCTAATGGGTTCTTCGCAAATCCGTTAAACACCACTTCCTCCAAAGTAATGTTTTTTGATGAGTTGAACAGTATGTGGCTCTTTAGGTTAAATACCGCGCCGTATGTTGAGATGTTAGTTGAATGCTCAACTAGGAGGCTGCCTATTCCTAGAGCTGTGAAGTTTCTTAGCACGATTTCTGAGGATCCTATGATACACATATCAGCTGGGTTCTGAAGTCCAAGCCTGCTATTCTCAATGGTTACTTTGGAAGAGGATTCGACAACAAGACCACCTCCCCAATAACTGAAGATAGACGTGTTTTCTATTTGAATATTATTCGAGTTGAGAATGTATATAGCCGAATACGCATCACCGATTGTTGAATTCGAAATGTGTATGTTCTCTGAGTCGCATATCAGCAGAGCATATGTATTCTTCGCACATACCTCTATGCCGTCTCCAAGTATTATAACCTCACCATAATTATTTGTCTCAACCCTTCTCCCCTCCGTGATTAGTATTACTGGTTTCGATCTCACATAGTTCTCTACGAATATTATTTGTGTGTTTTCGGCATCTATACCCCCGACTATGAATGGTCTGCAAAACAGATTATTAGTGATCGTCAGGCTGGTGGAGATGTTTTTGATGGCAAGTCTACTGCTAATGTTGCATTGTTTCAATATAAGTTCGGCAGAATCCTCTATGAGGAGCTTAGATGATATATTCGCCGTGGATATATCCACGCTTCGACAAATCCGTATTGAGATTCCATAACTGATATCCACACTTGAGTTGAAGAGTTCGAATTCTCTAAGTCCTTCCACATCTAATGCTCCTTCATCTCCGTCAACAAGACAACCATTTATAGAGACATACCCATTACCTCTTAAGCTCAGAACTCCCTCAACGATAACATTTGAATATTTGATAGTTAGATGTGAGTTCCAAGTATTTATTTGTAGTCTAGAGCCAAAAACAACTATTATATAACTCCTAACTATATGAACATTCCCATCTAGGATTGTGAGTAGCGAGTATCCCCTAACAAGGAGAATTGAGTTAAATACGGTGAGATTCGTCTTTCTAACAGTCAGACCCCCCAGTACTATCTGAGCATACGATATGTGAGTTGGCTCATCAAGCTCGCCCTCGAGATAGAAAGTTCTTTCAAACACATTTCTTATCCCCCCAAAATCTGCATTGTTCAGCATATTCATCTCTAAATATGTCTCAGCAAGATATCCTATATACAACATAGATACCATGAAAAGCAGAAACAACATAGCGGCTATTGGAGCCTTATACCTACCAACAGATCTAGGAACTTTCCATACCACCCCAGGTCACCGGTGAT
>JAHKKZ010000036.1 GCA_029856685.1 Candidatus Njordarchaeota archaeon | reverse complement strand
GTGTTTAATAGAAGGTCATATCTGGAGGTAGTAGTTGAACAAAACAAATTTTGAGAGCCAAGCTTATAGTTGATAAGAATTCTGATGAGGGAAGATTTTTTCTTTTCTTGTTCATATTTATATCGGTTAGTTTGATGTTTACCAATCTTGTTTCTCTTTTATCTAAAGAATTAGGAACGATTGATGAGCTCAATACTATCTCCTAATGATTTCTAACATCACCCTTAAAGATGGGTCTAGATCTATTCTCAGTCTCCTACGCAGTTCGGCTCTGAATTCTCCAGATACCTCATAGCCAAGCTGTTTTGTTAGGTCTATCCTCAATGTTTCTCCTATGTCTAACTTTCTGAATCTATCTCTATATTTTTCTGCGATCTGACTTATTGTGCTATATATTTCCTTGGCTTTGACTTCACAGTTTTTAATTCTCCGAAAACCTCTGCATCTCCTATCAATTATGTTTATGCAGTGAGGCCCAACTCCCTCAAATATTTTTGGGTGTACGATCAAACCTGCTAAGAGCAGACACCAAGCTACCGTCCTTATTTCCCATTGGGCATCGAAGCATGTTCTCTGTGTTATTATGTGTATCATCTCTTCCGCATCGAAAGCTGATGATATATGCGTCTTTACACTCATAGGTAGGACAAATCTTGCGTCCTCCGGATTTACCTTTCTGACGAGTTCCTCGTATCTTCTACCAGCCTCCAACACACTTTTTATATATCTCTCCGTGGTGTCGATGCCTGCTTGAAGTATGCTTGGCGGTATCACAAACCAATCAGCTTTTGATGTGTCAACTCTGACATATCTCAGACTTTGTTGCATATGGGCTGCGATCCTATATCTAACCCATTGATGCGTAAAACTTCTGGAGACTCCCTCAATAGAAAATATATAGTATGGAAAGTCTAGGATGGAGGATAGTTTTTTTGTCTTAGCAAATCTTATCATTTTTTCAATATCCTCAAGGCTTACTTTTAGGTCCGGGGCAACAGTATGGGAAACCGTGGCCCAAGCCCCCTTACTGAGTATCTTCTCAGCGTCTGGAAAATATGCCCAGAGAACAATCCTCATAACACACACCAAGAGATAACATTAAGAGAGGCATATAAATGAAAAAATTTCTGAAACTAGACACATTATCTAGAGATGTTCTCAGTATCTGTGTATATGTCCTCCCGAACAGCTTCATTGAATCCTCTAGACTCTCTTAGTGTCTCAATTCTGATGAGAGAAGTCCTATACCAGCCCTCAGGAGTTTTCTGTTTTACTGGTAATAACCTCCAAATCTTCATTTTCTCCAGATATCCCCAGTTCTGATACACATTGAAATCCCTTATAACATCTGTTATGACTACTTTGAATTCTGAAACTAGTATGCTTTGTATATCTCTCCATTTATAAAGCGAGGAGTCTATGAGGGAGAGAGATACGTATCCAGCCCCTCTACTCTTAGTTAATGCTGCTATTCCTCTTCCCACAAAAAGCCTTATGGCTTCTAGGGGCTCCGGCGGATCTGTATGAAAGGTATCGTATTCATTAAGCATATTATCCGGCAGGGGCTCAGAAATATCTCTTGTGAGCACTTCTATCTCCAGACCATATTCATTCGACAATTTCGATATGTAATCCGTTAGGCGTCTATCGATCTCAATTACAGTAATCTTCCTCGCTCTTCCTAAGAGACCTATAGCTATCGATAATAGATCGTCATCACCTATAAGCAGTATTCTTCTGCCTCTAATATCCCCATACTGATCCATTATCGCAACTCTGGCTAAGGCAGAGTCATAGGTAACAAAACCTTGGTCGTATTCCTGGACAGGTTTAGGCCTCCTTAACACGGCTTTCATATATCCATTTATCACATCTATGGGTAAACGGTCAATAACCACACCACGACCTCCACAGCATTCACATCGATGGTCCCCCTCCACATACCCATAATCCTCGAGAATCCTTATTGCTTGGGAATTCAGACTGATAGCGTCTTTGGAAATGCTGAGAATTCCTCGATCCGCAAGAACACGTATAATCTCAGCTACCAATACTAGAGGCTCATGTGCAAGAGTTGCTATCATCCATATATTATCTGATTTTCGTGCCGCATCCAACACTCTTAGTATGCTTCTAGGGTCGCAGATAATTTTTGTGCGTTGGGAAATCTCCTCAGCCAACTTATCCAACATCGAGATCACCAGCTAAAAAGTGCGAATAGTACCATTAGGGGGAGAGTCTATCAATTTAACTTATCAAAATTAAACTTAAACAGCTTTTCTTACAGCCTAAATTCTAGCTACTGTGCTACATGATTAGGAATTTTTCTGCACTTAAGACTTAGTCAACGTTTTTTAGTCTCCAATCCTTCCAAAAGTCTATATCTGGACATTATCGCCGTCCAAAGTAATAGCTTATGATAGTATTGCATTATTCTATTTAAGGTAACTTAGTATCTACGCTATCCCATTTATCAGAGTCTATTTCTTATCCCTAATTCTTGAGATATAACTGTTAGATTTATCCACCTTCTCCTCACCGTCATTGTCTGAATATTTTGAAATATAGGATTTATTGTTTGTGTATCTGAGACTCTGGGCGCCATGTCTTCGTGGCAACTAAAAATGCTATGCGGGCATATATGCTTATTGCCATCATCCATGAGTATGTATCGAACCTAACTATTAAGATATCCCTATATCCTATGTACGTGTTCTGAGGGATAAGCCAATTGAGGTAGTACCAGACAAAATCATAGTTTCTGACACCTAAAGCGTTCACAATAAAAACAAAGAAGATATCATTCAGAAGCGATATTAGTATTCCTAGCCATATAATGTTCTTTATATCCATCTTCTTCTCTATGACAAGAGGGATGTAGGGAGCAACATAGACAACCAGGAGCAGTAAATGGTATCCAGGGATTCTAGGAAAGATACCATCAAATATGTTAACAGCTATGATACCATAGAGAATAGTTAGTAGCTCAAATCGGCTCCTAGGAATGCCCGAAAAGAGGTATTTTCTTTCACTCATTGGAGCTCTCCCCGTGAAATTAGTAAGCATACTCACTTTATAATTTCTAGAAACTCTTCTAATTCGGATATTGTTTCTACACTGGGTATTTCTGTTTTCGATATAGGGATGGCATTCATACCTATTGATTTTGGTGCTCTATGGTCTCTTTCAACATCATCGCCAACAACCAACACTTTACTGGGCTCATCGGCATAGTCTAGATCTCTCAACAACTCAAGTACTTTTAGATTTGTCTGGCTAGGTTTTCTCTTCCCAAAAATCTCTGTGGAGGAGTATACCTCGTCTATGAGTCTACATAAATTTGCATGTCTTATTTTATATATCGCTATCGCCGTGTCCGTATCCGCTAGCACAACAATTCTAATTCCTCTCTTCTTTAGATTTTCAATCAAGCCTATTGTCCTGGAATCGAGTCTGGCAAGTACTCTGCAGATATCATCAAATATTCTTGGCAATTCATCATATGGCCTACCGACAATCCGAGATATCGCTTCCAAGCTAAAATATAGAACTTCAGAATCGGCACTTAGCTTTGCTAACTCACCATAGAATATCTCCCTCACCTTAGAAACGGATAAATCCTTATGACCAGCCAGTATTGCTGGAATTAGGTAGTTAAGGAATAGATTCTCCGGATCTATTGAGATCAGTGTTCTGTCGAGATTGAACAGCACAACTTTAATTCCTGAACTCTTCAATATCATCACCACAGAAATCAGATAATCATATCTAAAACAAAAATATAAAAATAAGCGTGGACAGCCATCAAATTGATTTTCTGGGCTTTTTTTAGGCTTTCCGTCACCGACATCAAGTTTTTCTAATCCTAGGACTGAAAGGACTATCATAATTCGATAGTTATTGCGACTAATAAAAACAGCTAAAGATAGAGTTATATAGTATAGCGCTATGCTTAATATTTGTCGGGGGGTCTAAGATATCCTCAAGTGAGCATATTGTCGCTAAATACTATGATTATACATGCGAGTATGAAGATAAAAGACTTTTCAAGGATCCATACCATATGCTGGAGTTCATTGTAACCTTTTACTACCTCAGGAAATATCTCCCTCCTCCTCCAAGCCATATTCTTGACTGCGGCTGCGGCTCCGGGAACTACTCAGTTGTCTTGGCTGGTATGGGCTATGACGTCGCATTAGTAGATATTAGTGGGAAGCTACTCAGTATAGCAAAGAAGAAATTTATGAGAGCAGGAAGGATGCATAGAGTTACACACATTGTCAAGACATCATTAAGAGACCTAAGCATGTTCGAGGATGATATGTTCGATGCAGTCCTATGTTTTGGCCCACTATATCATCTTCCGTACGAGAAAGACCAAATCGTAGCTGTAAGGGAATTGAGGAGAGTCCTCAGGTCAGGCGGAATATTATTTGTCTCCGCGATAAGTTACTATGGAGTCATAAAAACAATCGTTATGATGTATGATGAGGAGCTTATCCTAGAGTCACATAGGGAACTGTTTGAGAAGGGAATACATCTATCTAGGTGGCACGATTATCGCCTAGATGTTTTCCCAGATGCGAAATTTTGGAGGCCTTCTGAGCTATGTTCCTTTATGGAGAAGCATGGGTTCATAACCTTAGAGATGGCCGCATGTGAAGGGGTATTTTCCCATCTCAGAGAACAGGTTAATCGTGTGGCTAAAGACAAAAGGAAGTGGAGGAGGATATTAGAGATAGCTATAGAGACCTCCAACGAGCCCAGCATAATTGGTGTCTCAGAGCACTTCATATGGATAGGCAAGAAAGCATAATTTCTCATGCTTTAGGAAAATCCGATTTTCTAACAACTATACTACCAAAGAGATATGGAATGTATCCCTCAGTGAAGAGAACGCCGATCATTAAGTAGAGTTAGAAGAATCATTTTTTAGGTACTGATTTAGCTGACTAGAAATGTCTTTTGAAGAACCTCCTCTGCAGAATCTTTATGGGAATTTGCTTTAGTTCTTATTGTTTCCCGGAGTTCATTGATATGTTCTAATGCGAATTGAGCCAGGATTGTGATTATATTGTCTATGTTTGTTAAGGGGATGCCAATGTTCCTAGATAGCGCTTTTAGAAGTCTATATGTATCCTCATCAATAGCTATGCTCATCTTTGTATGTGTTTTCCTTATGGCGTTTAGTAGTCCTTCTATGAGTGGTTCTAGTTTTTTGTGGTTGAACATGATGTTGTCTAGGACTTCGATATTGTTTTCCTCTAAGTTATCTTTGATTTCTCTTGGTATTCTGGTTCTTGACACTAGGTAGAATATTTTTGGTTTGTATATCTTCTGGTAGAGCTGAACGATTTCGTGGTCGCTCAGATATATCACTTTGTGCCGCTTTTTCTTCTTCTTTGTTGACTTCATTATTAGTCCAACAGCTTCGGATAGTCCTTCGTGGAGACCTCTTATCCATGCTGTTCTCCATTTCTCCACGGACATTATCTCAGCGAATGGGCCACGTATGTCTCTCCTTCTCTTGTACCAGTCTTCGAGCTCTTTGCACTCTATGATTACGTCTGGTCTCTTAATAACTATTTCTCCGGACAGATCTAGGGCATTAAGAAGTTTTTCGCCATACACGCATATGTCTGGTCTGAGCGATGTGTACAGCTTCCATACTCTACTTAAATCCCTTGAATCTCCCCAAGCTATTGGTCGTGGAATCTCCAAAAAGAATGATAAATATCCGCGCTCAGTGGCAAGAATAGCATTTGGAGGAATTATCGCTAGTTTTTGTTGTTGTGAACGTGTGAGAAGTAGAAACTTTGTTTCAGGATATATCATCCTAGCCCCTCTCTCACCGAGAAGCCTCATAATTGAGACGAATACCCAATTCTGGTACAGTGTTCTCATATTAGTTTTTAGACTAGTAGTCACCGCTGCGCCAGCCTTCTGCATAAACTCCTCTAGGCTGAGTCTGTTGCGTAGGAGGTCGAAGGCATAGAACACAAGTTTTTTGGATAGGTGGTGCTCAATATCCTCGAGGAAGCTCGCAAATTCCCGGGAGTAGAGAGGTCTATGTTCCAGGCCAAGGGCTTTGTAGAGCTCAACAACGGCCCTACGAAATATCCTCACCCAGTTCTCCGCAACTTGGATTTCATGTCCGAGTTTCTCTCTAACGAAGCTGAGCTTCATGCGATCAAGCATCGAATAGAACTTCATCTCGATGTTCCTATTAGTAAATGAGAATGTCCTCTGAGGATCATACTTATTCAGGAAGGTAGATAACTTATTGAAGATATCCAGCCAGGACATCGCAACAACCCAATAATAACTATAGAAATAATTCTCTAAAGGTTAATACCTAGGAGAAAGATTCATAAGTCTTATGAAGGATTTCTGCTCCCAATCATCTACATTATTTCGCTTCTTATTTTCTCAACTAACTTTTCAGCTTTTCTCATGGCATCCTCTACATCCTCTTTTGTTGCCCAGCCCTCATAGAAGTTTATATGCATATGTACAGCGGCATTCCATGAATCCCGAACCCATTGCCCAAAAACATCCACAATCTTATCTTTGTATCGCCACAGTTCTCCATGGCTAGATAGTCTTGTGTTATCCTTGTTATAAGCATATGCTTTTATAGCTAGAGCCACAGCACCCCAAATTTTTTCTGAAGCTTGTCTTAAATCACCTTTCTCAAGTTCCGCTTTTGCTTGTTCTAGAAGATTCATTGAAACTAGAATATATTCTTTTGCCTTTTCTTTTGGATCTATGCCAGCAGAGAGTTTCTCAAGGATAATGTCCTCTACGGGAACACCAAGCTTCTCAGCCTCAGCTCTGAGCTGGCTAGCGACTCTAGGAGGTATAACCATTGTGAAACCCAATAATAATCACCATAAGATAATAAGAATAGTTAGACCTATATTAAGCTTTAGGATTGTTTCATAGCAATAATCAAGCAACATAGATTATCAGTCGTCATATGCGTCATAATCGCATCTAAACCAATTATGCCGACCTAAGAGGAGTTCAGAGGATCGTATCGAGGGGGGCAGATACTAAAATTGTGGTGAGAGAATTATTGGATAAAACCAATGAAACCAGTAAGCTTCACAAATCCATACGAGACTATGAAGATTATTACTGTGTATATTACTAGTATCCCAAAGATTTCTTTCCTGTTCTTAGGTATATCCCTCGTTATTATTCTTGCTGGCAACAGAATAATCGATGTTAGGGGTTTGGGTAGAGAAATCATGAATGGTGTCCTTCTCCTATAATCAGCATACCTCTCCCCATATAATTCCATTAGGATTATTTCTTCGTGTAGCGCAACACCAATATTATCATTGTTGATATGACCCATATTAAGGAGGGGGGTATTGCGAAAGCACCCCTGATGTATGAAAGTTGGGGTACTAGGAGTAGATAACCATAGCTCCAGACTATGTATCCAAGATATTGTGGATGCCTAGAATATCTATATATCCAGAAGTCGGTTATGTCCACTTTCTTAAACTTTCCATATAGCCATGTGGATGAACCAAGGAAAAAGATGAATATCCCTGCAAAGATTATTGTTATCGTAAAGAATCGAAACAGAGCATGTATAGGGGATCTCCAACCTAGATGATAACTAATAATACTCTCCTCTATATACAGAGGAATAAGAACTATATGGCCAAGCATAAAAATCTCAGACGAAGTATCAAAGAAAGGCAACCAGAGAACTCTAAGCACACCAATTCCAGCTAAGAAAAACATGGCAGAAGCAAAATATCCGAATACTGGTAGATACATTGCTAACGAGCCCAGAAAAGAAAACTCCTTATACCTAGTTACAAAACCAAGAATTATAAGTAAAATTACTATCAAGAAAGCTAAATAGCCTATGGGCCTAACATAGTCTAGAAATACCTCTATTTCCTCAATATCATAAAATATGTCTGGGAAATATTTCCGAAGAACCACATCAAGGATGCGGGGGATCTCCAGAGAAACATAGAATAGGGCTACAGAGAAAATAAACGCAAACAGAAAAGCAAAGATAAGTTCTTTTGGGAGTCTCCCCATTCCTAAGACCATACTAGACTATTTTTATTCTAAAAATAATTAATCCAAAAACTAACAAAAATACTGGAGCTTCTAAACTAATACATTGCGATAGGATTGACAGCAAATACATACTTATTATTAGAGAGTTAGAAGCCATAGTATATGCTCTTAGAAGAGCCTCTTAATTAGTCTGGTCATTAAAAGCAACCATAGAGAGAAGGGTCTGATGGTAGATTGGAATTAGAGATTGAGGCTACTATTGATATTGAGTGCGGTTTTCAGTCCAATAAGCTATTTTACCTATTCGCAATTTTTCATCCCAATATTATCGTTAATATTTCCTATAGTGTATTATCGGTCATCCAAGATTAGAGGTATAGAGAGGCTTCTCTCCCATTTTTTGCATAGAAATAGTCTGTTAGATACACGCCGATGATTATCATTATTGCTCCAATTATCATCATTGAGGTAACCAGAAGTCCTATAAAGACAATCTCCACAGCAGCACTCACTATGATCTCTAGCATAAAGTAGTTTGATGATGTTGAGGCTTCAAGTATCCTCAGAGCCTTATACCAGAGTAGGAACGGTAACACAGTACACATAACCGCTGTGTAGATCACCGCAAACATCGCGATTATGGACATTGAGAAGTATATTTTCTCGAGTGGTAAAACTAGCCCGCCTAGAACCGCTACGTATAGAAACCATATCGCTAGAAGCTCTAACTCGTCGAAGCTGCTTTCTCTTATCTTCTTCGCTTCGGTCACATATATACCCCATATCGCACCAGCTAACAAACATATGAGATCACCTAAGATTCTCAGTTTTAATGTTGCAGCCGAACCAAGAATCACCATGCCCGCACCTACAAATGTTATGGCTATCGCTCCAATTCTCTCCTTTGTCAATCTCTCCTTGATCAAGAAATGTGCTGAGATAGCGGTGAATATTGGGCTCGTGTTTATCATAAGAGCCGCGTTTGTCGCATATGTATACTTCTGACCAATAAACTGCAGAGCATAGGCAAAGGCATTCATAATTCCAGCTAATCCAATGAGCCCACCCATTCTCCTAGGATCTAATCTTATTCCTCTAATCAACAGTATTGAGAATAGAATGAGTGTTGCAAGTGAGAACCTTAGGAACAGAAAAACTATTGGGCTCATAAACATTAGACCAACACGGATAACAGGAAAGCTTGTTCCCCAAAGAATAGCAGACAAAATTATCATAGCCCTAGCAATACTCCGGCGCATAGGCATCCCAGATACACAAAAAATTGAGGAAACTCCACTTTTATATAGGAAGTCTAAGGGGGCTACACATAATGAATACTATGTAGAGGCTCAATAGCCTTGGATAAAGTTTTTGTAGAATCTCCAAGCGTAAAATAACAATCAAAATTCTATCTAAGAAACTTATCTAGGGATTTACTGCGATCCCTAAATAGCTCCGGTTTCTTCTTCCTTGCAATTTCCTCAAGTTTCTTTATAAGCTCCCTTCTCATACCTAGAGAGACCCCTCCCTCTTTTATTCTCAAGTATGCTCCACTCCGATCCCCTGCGCTGAGAATTCTAAGCCCCTTTATCCTAATCTTCTTTACTTTCATCGAGCTCACAGTTATTGGGTTACTAAGAACTATTGATACTTCATCTAGCTTACCAATCACAACAGCTGGGATATATTTCTTATCAGCATATACATCGAATCCCTCGATATCCAGATGCGTTACCAGAGCCCTAGAATACCCTTTAACATGAATATAGACATTACATTTAATAGGTTTATCCTCGAAGAATACCTCAACATCAATACTAATCTTGCCAACACTTGGGCCGGCCATCAAATAACATCCCCAGAAACATTAGACCGCTATATACTAAATAAGGAAAAATAATATTAAAGCAATGAAACAACAACAAAATATTATCCCAAGAAAACAAGAAAAATAGAGCTCGTTCTCATTCCAGCCAACAAAACACCAAAAACATGTACAGTTCCTGCGCAGTTTTTTCTCAAAAATCAGCAAAAAATCGCAGTGTGTAGTTCCTGCGCAGTTTCTCGCAGAAGCCACTAAATACTTCTCGCCCCGTAATGCGTTCTATACATTCGAGTTGTTTTCTGTTTTTGTTTTGGTTTAGGCTGGTGACTCTCTCTTCCCCCTGGATGCTTTGGTTGTCTTCACTTTTTAATCAATAACAGTACAAAATACTGAGACTTGGTATCGAAGGTCATACTAAAAAAGAATCTTTAAATATTAGTAAACATAATTATGTTTACTATGGTAGACTGGTGCTAATCCGTGTCTGGAGAGGAACAATCTAGGGTTAAGGCCTATAATAGCTATCCAAGTGTATTCGTAAATATTAACTATTTCTTTGAGAAACTAATCGCTCCTCTATATATTTTACTTACGTTATTAATGGTTTTCATAAAAATTGATGCTGCTCCATTATATTTAATGATGATCCTATTTTGCCTCATTATCGCTCTTAGTATTGCAGTAGTTGTATTAATGTTCGAAAATATGGGGGCTTACGTGGGCGAATCGGAATTCTATGTGAAGTGGTTTAGAAAAAATGTTTTTGTGGATGAGATACTAAGCATAAAGCTACTAACTAGGGAGGAGAAAACTGTTCCTTTGATCAGCGTTGACCCCAGCGGTTCCATTTCGGTTCTATGCTTATATGCCTTCCTTTTCGCTACTGTACTGGATATAATCTTCGAGTATTGTGGCCTAGGTGCATATGTATTGATTGGAGTACTATTTATATCCTTGGTATCGCTATTCCTGCCAGCGAGGATAGGTTTTAGGATCCTCATATCATCTGCTTTTGCTCTGTTGGGAGGGGGATTAGGAATCCTATTTCGTGATGAATTTGGATCAGCTTCACTCGCTGTAATTGTGCTCACATCCATCTTTTGGTTAATTGGTTTTGTTGGGACATTCTTAATTAAGCCAAGATCCCTAACCATCAACATAAAGGCTGTCATTGGTGGCAAGATCAAAACAATACAGCTACAGGGTAAAAAGGAAGATATCCTGTGTCTTAGAGATGATTTGCTTAGGATGATGAGTGATGCTTAGGCTACCAGAAAAGCAGGAAAAAGTGTGGAGAATGATTAGTGAGGGGCTAAGCCAAAAGGATATATCTGAGATTCTTGGCATCACTAAGCAGGCTGTGAGCCAATATTGTCGTCAGGCTAGGGAGAAATTAGCGACGATATTCATCACAATCGCGAAGATCCTAGACCTTGATATCCATAAGCTAAGTACGGAGAGGGGTATTCTTATTGGTAGATGCAGACAAATAGATAAGAGAGTATTTGTCTTCTATATTCCTGGCTCTGGGCCTATAGCCCTATTTGAGGATGCTTTGAACACAAAACTCGATATAGGGACATCCTCACTTATCTACTTAATAGACTATTTCAAACAGAAATGCAAATGCAATAGTATAAGAAGAGTACTAGAATATGCCATAGCCTACGCAGAAAAATCATAAGGAGCATCTATCTACTAATGACTCAGTAACACTTTAGTGTGCCCTATAGTCTATTCTTTGCATTTCTTTTTATTGCCCTAAAGTCAAGTTTATATCCAAAAGATTTCTTTTATGTGCAAAGTCCAAAAATAGCAATAAGGTGAAGACTAAGTTTTGATGCCCAACGCTTTCGCGATTATTTCGGTTGTCATGTTATATAGTTCTTTGAGTTGTTGTCTTGCCTGGGTGATGTTATCTTCTCGTATTAGAATACCCTGATTTGTTAGATGGATTATTATTCGCTTCACTTTGGCTCTTAAATATCTATCTTTTCAAAAAATATACTATTGTCCCTTTTCAAGGAAATATTATTTCTGATATCTAGATTTTCTGCTGGTGACTGTTTTGAGGATAACTATCCTCGGGGGCGGCCTCGTTGGTAGATCTATTGCATATAGGCTTATTCTAAATGGGCTTTTTGATGATGTTATCGTTGTTGATATCAGTGAGAGAAATCTCAAGGCTGTTAGAAAGCTATGTGGTAATAAGATAAAAACTGTTCAAGCAAATGTTCTGAAGAGACTTGAGGATATGGTTTCTGGAAGCGATATTGTCAGTTGCGCTCTT
>JAHKKZ010000035.1 GCA_029856685.1 Candidatus Njordarchaeota archaeon | reverse complement strand
TGGGCCATCGGCCCATTAGGGCTGTCCCGCAGAAAGGCGGGATTCACCCATGTGGCTTCCTCTTCTCCATCACCTATGTGCCCGCCTTCCCCACGGGCTTCATCATCTTTGTATTGTTTGGCTGATGAGCCTCTCCTTACTGGTCAGTCTGCAGGATCTCTAGAGAGCCTCCTGTGTGAACCAATGATATATACCTATTTTTTTTAATTTGCGTTCTCACCGCTCAGCCCCCTGCCCTCTTGGACCGTATTCATCCCCCAGATACAATCTGGAAGGCTTTCTGCGGTATTTTTGTAACCATTTTATTGGCTGAAAAAACGATGAATCCTGGTGTTGGTCTAGTTTTTAAAGACATTTTATTAATGTTATGTTGGGAGCTTGGGTAGTGGTGAGATTGTTGGTGCCTGATAGCAGTCCTTATGCTGATGAAATAAGTATTCTTGTAATGAATATTGAAAGCTTTATAGCGGTTCTCAGTGGTCTAATCGAACAACTTAAAAGCATAGGCGCGGAAGATGTTGTCTCCAGACTAAATAATCTCGCTGAGGCACTCAAAGAGCAGAAGGATAATTTGCTTCAGCTTAAGGAGAAGCTTGAAAAGCTAGAATCAGATATCAGAGCTAAGGCGGAGGCATTAGAAGCTGAGAGATCTGGGTTTGAGTCCCAAATAAGGGAGCTTGAGGAAAAGCTTAGAAGTGTTGAATCTGAGAGAGATGAGCTTAGAAGAAGTCTTGAGGAGAAAGAAAGAGTAGTAGAGGAGCAAAAAACAAAGATAGATGAGCTTCAAAGTAAGGTCTCCGAGCTTACCTCTAAGGTAAATGAATTAGAATCAGCTATTGCTGAGGAAACTAAGAAGTATGGGGAGCTGAAAAAAAGATACGAAGAGGACATAGCGGCGAAGAATAGAGTGATAAGTGAAAAGGAAGAGATTATCAGCAAACACGAAAAAGAACTAGAAGAACTAAAAAGATTGATAGATAAGCTAAAGTCTGATTATGAAGCAAGAATAAACGAACTAAACGCCAAGATTAAGGAACTAGAGGACGCAAAGAAAAATTTGGAGTTGAAGGTCAACGAACTTAGCTCAGCACTCGAAGAGAGAAACAAGGAACTAAGCGAGAAGACAAGTCAGATAGAGGAACTCACATCGAAGCTCAACCAAGCTGAAGGAGAACTAGTGAAGTTGAAGGAAATAGCAACCAAGTATGAAAAAGAAGTTGCTGTTGTACCAATCGCAAAAGCATTAATAGTAACACATCCTGAAGCTCGTGTTCTGAAAGCACTACCCGTAATCCTAAACATAGGGACTGAAGAAGAAGATTTTGTCTGTATAGACGGGGCAACATTTACCCTAAGAACAAAGAGGCCAACACAGGCTCTTATAGGAGCTCTAGAAAGATCCTTTAATAAAAGCTGGTATAATATAAAGGGTGGGATCCCGCCAAAAATATGCATAAAGAAGACAGTTTTAGAAGCATTAAAGATTCTCCTAGAGGAATAATTTTTCTCTAAGCTCCTCTAACGGATCAGAGCTGGTGCCAATCTTCATTAATCTCCAGATTTTCCTGACCTCATCATCTCCAGATATACTAATAGAAAAATAAAAACTGTATCTTCTATTTCTTTCATCTATATTCTGTGAATAAGCTATTACTGGAATTTTAGAGTCAACTACGGTTATGAGGAGGTTTTGAGGCGTACACACTAGAGAATGATGATGAGGTTATCATCTTATCTAATTAATTTCTCGGTAGCCTCTCCTCTATGAGCAATCCTTTATCTATTCTAAAAAATAATTTTTCTACCGGTAAAAATCATAGTCGCTACTTAGGGTGATGTTGGTGCAGAAAAAATTGGTACATGTGTACCCTGGTACTTATGTTGAGATAGTGACCATAGATACTGATGTTGAGCTCCTAAAGAGGCTAGCAGAACTTGGTTTTATACCTGGAGAAAGGATCCATGTTGTTGTGAACAATTGGGATAATTATGTTGTTGTGGAGTCAAATAGAGGGCGTTTTGGTCTTCCAAGGGAGATAGCGGAGAGAATTATTGTCAAGGAGCTCTACCAAGCACCAATATGTATGGGTCATAGGTGGAGAGGTAGGGGTAAGAGTAAGAAAAGGAGGTGGAAGTTTTGGTGAGTGGGGATGCATGGAAAAGTGATACCTATAAGTGAGAGGAGGAATTCGATTGTTGTTGCGCTTGTCGGCCAGCCTAACGTCGGCAAATCAACTATATATAATAGCCTTACTGGATCTAATCAGCGGATTGGTAACTGGCCTGGTAAGACTGTTGAGATCGCATGGTCTAGGGTGAAAATTGATTCAGAGCAGATAATACTTGTCGATCTCCCAGGAACATATGCTCTGTCGGGGTTTACAGAAGAGGAGGAGGTTGCTGTTAGGTTTATTGTTGAGGAGAAGCCAGATGTCGTTGTGGTGATAACTGACGTTAGTGCTCTCGCGAGGAATCTATATTTGCTTCTTCAGGTACTAGAGCTTACAAGTAGAGTTGTTCTTATTGTGAATATGCTTGATGAGGCGGAGAGGTGGGGCATAAAGATAAATCTCAATGAGCTCAGTGAGATCTTTGGTATTCCAGTTATCGGCACAATAGCGATCAGGGGTATTGGTGTTAAGGACATACTTAGGGTTGCAGTCTCTGTGGCCAGGTTTCCTCCCAGACCAAAGAAGATAAACTATGGTGAACTAGAAGACTACATTGTGAGACTCGAGAAATTGGTAAGGGGTATTGCTACTAACTATCCTCCACGCTTCTTCGCTCTGCAACTAATAGAAAACTATGAGACTCTGTCCCCAACGCTACCAGAGGAAATAAGAGCCAGGGTATCTGAGATATTTGAGGAGATCAGAGCAAGATACCGTAGAGATCCCCGCCTCGTCCTAGCATCTACAAGATACAAGATAATTGACGATATCCTTCTGAAGATCTTGGTGAAGAAGAGGTTAGTGGACAAAATTACTGAGAAATTAGACATGATATTCCTCCGTAGAGGCCTAGACATAATAATGTCCTTCACAATATTGTTTGGAGCATTCTACATAGCCTTCACTCTCGGAGAAATATTGGCGGATATCTTTAGTGGCATCCTAGACAACTACCTCGCGGCACCCATAAGTACTTGGCTACAAAGCATAGTGGCTTCTGAATGGATTCGTGGCCTCATAGTTGATGGTATCCTAGGAGGAATAATATCGACCATTACGTTTTTGCCGCTGATATTTGTTTTTACTTTCACGCTATCATTCATAGAAAACCTAGGTGTTTTAGCGAGGATATCTCTGGCTCTCGACAGAATGTTCTCAAAATTCGATATGTCGGGTAAAGCATTCTTTCCAATAGTTACCGGGTTAGCATGTAATGTTGTTGCTGTAACAACCACAAGGGTTCTGCCATCATCAAAAGAGAAACTGAGGATAATGATAGCATCCCAATTCGTCCAGTGTCCCCCAAGACAAGTCGTAATAGCAATAATACTGGGTCTTCTTTTCTCACCACTGTTGGCAAGTATAATCTTTATTCTCTACATTATTCTTGGATTTATCCTGGTTCTGCTAATCTCCAGAATACTAAGGATTTTCGAAGGAGCAGCTAGAAGAGAAGCACCAATAGAGCTTCCGCCATATAGACTCCCATCCATGAGAGTGCTCACAAAGATCTCCTGGAGTAGATCTAAGATTTTCATTAGACGCGCAGGCACAATGATTGTAATGGCAAACATAGTATTCTGGTTCCTACTCAATATACCCCCTGGAGCAAGTCCACAAAACTCACTACTCGGGATAATAGGCGGAGCCATAGCAACAATACTCACACCAATAGGCCTCGGATGGAGAGAAGCAGTATCACTACTTGCAGGCTTAGTTGCCAAAGAAATAACATTGGGGGTTATCGAGCCCCTATATGGAAGCCTAAGCATATTTGCTTCGTCAATAACCCTAGCATCGGCAATAGCATTCGTAACAATATACGCCTACTACATGCCATGCATAGCGACGATGAGTGTCATAAAAACCGAGAGCGGAAGCTGGAAAACGGTGATAAAAGCAATAATCATAAGTACAACAGTAGCTCTAGTTCTCGGATACGCATCCTACTTCATCACCAAAATAATCACTTAAGACAACTAGCAGCCTCCAGCTAGCATATTTCCTTCTGGAAAATTGACTTGAAGTAGTCGAGTTATTTCGAAATAGTGTGTATCGCCCAAAACTAGAAAAGTTGTCTCCTCTGTATATTTAGAAATTTCGTAATAGTCTTTAGATATGTAGGTGAGCAGATGAATTTAAGTGCTCTTATCAAAGGCTGGATCGAGCTTGCTCTCAATGACCTTAAAGTAGCCTCAGAATTGAATATCTACGAGTATAGAGGACCAATAGTTTATCATCTACAACAGTGTGTCGAGAAAATATTGAAAGGAATTATTGTTGCCTTAGGATTCGATCCTCCTCGAACACATTTTCCATCAAAAAAACTTGAGGAGATCCTACTGGAGGCGGAATTAGGGAACCTAGAAATAAAGCTGAGTCAGAATTGCAAAAACCTGCTTGAGGCCATAATTAGTGTTGCTAAAAGTCTTGAGGATGAAGTCACGAGACCGAGATACGGTGTAAGGCATGCCGATAAGATTATCTTGCCGAATGAGCTGTACTCAACAGATGTCGTTAAGATGTACTTTAATGACACTAAATTTGTCATAGAGAAGACAATAGAGGTTTTCCATGAACTTAACATCTGTAGAGATGACCCCATGGTGTGTCAAAAACTGAGTGAGGCTCTCTCATATGAACTTAGAGAAGGGAATTAGGGCTATAATCTCAGAAAAATTGAGAGAATCAAGAATACATATGCTATTTGCAAAAGATATTATCGATTACGTGGAATTACTTTCTAAGCATGTTAGGATCTCCGGAATAATACTATATGGCTCAGTAGCATACGGAAAACCAGACATAAACAGTGACATAGACTTGATAGTAGTCTCCCCAGACTTCGACAAACCATACGACGAGCTAACAATGCTTCGGAGAAAAATAGCGGCTAAGAGACCGTCGAGGATAAGCTGTATATGGCTTGGAGAAAAAGAGATAATCAAGGTGTTCGAAGCATTCAGTGGTTTTCTCCTCGACGCACTATACTATGGGATCGTACTATATGATGAGAAGGGAATCTTAGAGGGCCTAAGAAAAAGGCTTGAAAGAGCACTAAAACTAGGCAACATCGAAAGAAAACTAGGTATGTGGAGAATACCAATAGAGAAAGGAATACGCAAGATAAAAATATAGCATTCAGGCAGATAATCAGAAGAAGCTGACCTTTGTAAGACTAGAAACGGAACGCTAGATATGTAGCTTAGTATCTATAGGCTCCCTTCACCAACTTTACATAGTTCTTCTTTTCAATTCCGATAAGACTTCCGCATTTTGGGCATAGAACCCTATCGCCCTGGCGTTTTGAGTAGTCATCTAAAATCCTATTTTTCCAACAATGCCATAACTTTCCTGACCCAACCTTAAGATACCTAAATATCTTTGCTCTGCATCTAGAGCATCTAACAATAATTATCCTCGCCATAGATACACCAACTATCCATAATAAAAACATGAAATCATACTCATCGCCGACATATAGTTTCTTCTCGGGCGATGAGTTGGTTGGTGGAAAAGTAGCATTTAGAAAAACTTTCAAAAATAAATGTAACTCACCAGGTTTTAAGCAAGATAATGAAGCTCTCCTTAGCCTATTCTGCCATTGATAATAGAAATATAATGGGAGTAATATTAATCCTGAAAACCACTCATAGCCTTTGCATAAAAAGATAGTCTAAAATAACACATTGTTTAAAGCTTAAAAATTTTTTTAAAAAGAAGATAATGCTATATTTCCTATGCTTTATAACTATGATATAAGAAGGTTCTATTGTAAAATCTTTACTAACAAGGAAAAATAGTTTCGCTCTCTAGCGCTAAAAGTTGTTTTCTATAAAGCACCAAACATTTGATGTTAATTAACGTGTATTTCGAATCGAAAGTTTTAAATATGGCGTAAAAGAAATAATAGAACTATTAGAAAAATAGTCTATGTAAATTATGCGGGTGAGCAATATGGCCAAGGGTAGGAAGGAAGCCCCAGAGGAGCTAACAGTCTACAAGACAAGGATCAAGGCCATCGCCAAGGAGAAAGGTTTCAGGGTAAGTGGCGAGTTCATAATCGCATTTGACAAGGCTGTAAGAGAGCTCCTTGAGAAGGCAATGAAGAGAGCTGAGATGGAGCAGAGAAAGACACTGCTCCCACGCCACGTATAGACCAGCGACGCAATGTAGAGAAAATATCATTTCTTTTTCTTTTTGTTTGAGCTGACCGATGATTTCTGACTCTTATTAAAACTCCTAGAAGAATTGGCTGTTTCTAATTGCGTCTTCTATTTCCTGGTACCCATTCTGTGTGTTATACTTCCCAGGCTTAATGTCGGAATAGAACCTTATCTGTTTGCTCACTATTGCCAGTACTGGTATCCATCCCAAATTTTTTGCTTCTGAAAGAATCTCCTCGGCTTCGCTTTCAGATAGATATATCTCCCCCTCTGAGGAATATTTTACTTGGATACCAACATCTCTTTTGTTTATCTTTGTGTATATGTCAAAAATTCCTTTGCTGTCGTGGGAATAATATGGTGTATAGCCCCTACGTAGCAGATAGTTTCCCACGATGCGCTCAGCCCAATGTCCGACAATTGTCACTTCTGTTGGTTCTAAGTTATTGACTATGTGTTCTAGGTATCTCCTAAACAATGGATCTACAAATTCGAACTTTGCGTTTTTTGGTCTGATTATGCCTATTCTAACTAGTTTTCCTAGACACACGATATCATTCATAGTTAACGGTTCATTGCGTATTAGTTTTGCTAGTGCTCCTAAGTATTTCTCTCCTAGTTCCTGTACCCTCTCTAAGTACGCGAAGAATAGAGGAGATAGAAACTCAAAGAGTCTCTGTTTTGCTAGTCTAATAGTTCTCCTATTAATCTCTCCCTCCACATATATTTGGTGTCCCATATACTGAATGTAGAAGGGATGGTAGCCCGCCGCTTCGGCAATCATTTCTGCATAATCAGTGCTAATATTCATACCGCCTATCGCGAAGAGTTTTATTATCATCTCCAGAGCATCATTCTTACTAAAGGGTCCAAGATATATTATCTGAAACCTTCCACCCCAGATATCCAAAGCATCCATAAGCGGCTCTATTATTGATCCGCAAACAACATAACTCATGTTGGCTCCCTCAGCAAAACCCCTGAAAAAACCAAAAATAATTTCATCCGAGAAGTCTCTATAGAAGCCCTCGTTTCTAATGAGCTCGGGTAATAAATGGAATTCGTCGAAGAGCAAAAATAACCACACACCCTTCTTTTTTAGCTTTATATTGAGCTCTATGAAGAAGTCTCTCAAACTTCCACTCTCCAAGCATCTGCGATATGTATCCCCAAGATCAAAACCATAATTCTCCAAGACGCTGACAATTAATTGGATAGGTCTGTCCTCGACCCTCAAATTTATGTATATTGGAATAATGTCATCAAATTCTCTCAAGATTTCATAATACCTATGCATAAGGCTACTCTTACCATACTTTAATGGTGCAACAATACTAAGAAGAATCTTCCGCTTCGCACGTAGATTACGGACAAAGAACTCAATCTCCTCCCGCCGATCAAAAAACTTGTCTCTTGGAACAGCATCCTCAAAAATAAAGGGGGATTCTCCAGACAGATTAGCCAAAAACACCACCGAAAGAACATCTAATAATTCAGAATAAATCAGAAATAAAAGCTACGGCTTTTTCTCCTAAATCATTGAAATATGTTGGGAGAGCTAAGAAGGTTATTTGATATATCCGTTAATGAAGAACAACAAAAAGCATCGGAGAAATCAGCGACAAGAGCTTAGGAACGATGAGAAAGTCAGTTAGAAGCTAGTCTCAGAACATGTCGTGTTTCTCAGCTTATAATATCCTAGAATCATTTAATTTCTATTAGTCTATCTCATACAGAATCCGCTATTGCCTCCACGCGGTGCACCAACATGGTAACACTCTCTGGATGGATATATAAGAAAAGGGAATTCGGAAAGAAAATATTTGTCGATCTGAGGGCGATGGGGAACAGAGAATACCTTGGCAGGATAATACAAGTTGTCTTTGAAGCCTCACGTATGGATACAGAGGAGTTTAAAACAGTGAAGAAGCTGGGACAAGAAAGTTTTATTGTTGTGAGCGGAGAATTCGTTGAAAATGTACGGGCCCCAGGCGGTGTTGAGCTACATGTAGATAAACTTATAAGTTATTATCTGGCGGAGAAACCATACCCACTAGCAAAAAAGAAGCACTCCCCAGACTTCCTGCTAGATGTGAGACATCTAACAATAAGGTCTCCCAGATATCAGAGGATATGGCTAATCCGAGAAGCCTTAGTAGACTATCTGAGGGAGTGGTATAAGAAGGATGGCTGGATCGAAGTATATCCTCCGATACTAACATTCACAGCATGTGAAGGAGGAGCCACACTATTCGTCCTAGACTACTTCGGGCAGGAAGGCTATCTATCTCAATCAGCCCAACTCTACCTAGAAGTAATGATATATTCCCTAGGGAAGGTATTTAGTCTGACTCCTAGCTTCAGGGCGGAGAAATCGAGGACAAGGAGGCACCTAACCGAATATTGGCACTTCGAAGCTGAAGCTGCGATGTACAGATTCGAGGACATATTAAAGGCCCAGGAAGAGTCCTTGGCATATGCTATTAGAAAACTTCTAGAAAACGATAGGTTCTATGAATGGATAAAGGAGTTCAGGGGGGACATGGATATTCTAAACAACATAAAAGCACCATTCCCCCGAATAACATATGATGAAGCAATACAGATCCTGCAGACAAAAGGAATAAACATAGAATGGGGCGAAGACCTAGGAGCCGACGAAGAACGCATACTGAGCGAAGAAATGGAAACACCGTTCTTCATAACGCTCTACCCAACAGAAGTAAAAGCATTCTACGTGAAAGCATACGAAGAAGACGAAAAGAGATGCTACTCAGCGGACATGATGGCTCCCGAAGGATACGGAGAAATAACAACAGGTGGGGAGCGAGAAGACCGCATAGATGTCCTCATCGAGAGGATAAAGAGAGAAGGATTCGACCCCCAAAACTATTTCTGGTACCTAGACATAAGAAAATATGGATCAGTCCCACACTCTGGATTCGGCTTGGGGATAGAGAGAACACTGATGTGGATACTCAAACTAGACCATATACGCGAAACGATACCATTCCCAAGACTAGCCAGAAGAAAAACCCTAATCTAGAGAACATTTTCGGATCAAGGAATGATCTCAGTCGTATTGTTATATGGCGGATAGAGAATATCATCCCACGAAACCAAACCATCGGAAACCAAACGTCTGATCTTAGGGATGAGCCCCTCTATTCTCCTTATCAAATGTTTTGTGGCTCTACAAACCTCATAGAATAAATTCTCGCCCCATAGCATAGTTTTGTTTGCATATAGACACCTACCACCGCAGCTCGTAAAGAATTCACAGCCTGTACACGGAGGACCAATAGCTATTTTCCCGGGAAGCTCTCTAGGCTCTGACCTTGCGATGTGCCCCACAAGGAAATCCTCCGAAGGACTTATTGGACAAGCAAAAATCTTACCGGAGGTAGAAATCATAAAGGCTGTCTGCCCAGAACCGCACGGAGGTTTCACATAGTTCCCAAGCAACAATATTTTAAGTATACCCTGGAAGGGAACGAGACCCACTACGCGCCCCCTAGAAAGCTCATTGAACCAGAAATCTAAGAGAAGATCAACACCCTTAACATATTGCCTCAGCCAGGAAGAGAAATCGTCATACCTATGCGGAGGAGCGTCAAAGAACACATCAAGTTGCCAATGGATATGGTCGAAAATTCCGAGGTTAACAAGATGCATAACATCCCTATAGATATCGCTACTACCCGAAACGGTCATCCTAGCAACAATATCCCCAGAATACCCTATCCTACGTAGATATCTAACATTCGAAACAACAGCGTCATATACTCCCTCCCCCCGGTAATAGTCTGTTACCTCGCGAACACCATCTATGCTGACAAGGATAGTATCTATCCTCCTAAGATACTCAGGAGGGAGCCTCCTAAGCAAAATACCGTTTGTCTGAAGAACATAGTGCTCGGCTGGGATATTATCAAGAATCCAAATAATTGTCTTATGGGCCAAAAGAGGCTCCCCACCATAAAAAGCAATTATAGGTTCCGAGTCACGCGAAATAAACGATTTTAATTCTTTCAGATCATAGCTTATCCAGGTAGGCTCACCATAGGGATTAGGCTCATTTCCGCAGTACCTACAATTGAGGTTGCAAAGCCAAGTAACAACGACGAACCACAGCATAGCATCCCACACAGAGCCCCATTCTTTAGAGAAATTCCATTGCCTAGTGCCTGCAACTCTGCTTATCTAAAAATCCCTTCTCGCAGAGCTTCTTAACAACATTCCAAAGGATCCTTCTAATACGTCTCCGCTTTAGGGGATGGCCATAGAGCTCCCTAGCGGCAGCTCTTATGCTTCCAGTTTCGACAATTTTTCTTAGTACTTTTATTTCCTCGTCGTCTAGACTAAGCTGTTCGGAATACTCAAGAGCTTTCTTAGCGACTTCGTATGCTGATAGTCCTCCATAAACATGGGTTTCTGCCTTATCTATCCTCTCAACAACTCTAAATCTTATTATGGTGACCCAGTCATGCTCCTTAATGTTGGGATAAAACCTCTTTAGTTCCTCCTTGAGTTCCGAAACTGAGCTAAATCCATCAGCCTTAGCATCCTCATCCGTAAGCTCCTTGACCCTCTTATATGCTATGCCCTCAACAACAGCCCTCGCAACGATTCTTCCACCAGCATGTATATAGAACTCCCTAGAGCGAATCTCAACCTTGCCGAGTCTAATAGTAGTCGCTTTCTCACCACTGAGAATCTTATCTACAAAACGTCTCTTAAGCATCAGATGTTTCCCCAACCAGAATCTTTTCCTCATCACGACACCGTTTCTAGGGTAGTGAGTCATTCAGAAGACAATACTATTCGGTCTCCTTACTCTTTTCAAGTGCGAGGTTCTCAAGCTCAGCTAATCTCTCAACCAAAATAGCGATCTGATCAACGAGAAATCTCGTATCAGAAACAAATACTGTGATGGCCTCAGTCACAAACTTCTTAATCTCATCAACCTCAAAAGTTATTTCAATAGCCTGTCTATTAAGCTTATCGAAGGCTCTTGCGATTTTTTCAGGAGTAATAGTTATCTTAACCTTTTTCTTCTTCTTAGGAGACATCCAGAACACCACATTGTGCTGATCAATGTTATTTATTCAATTGCCTAACCAATGATAAAATGTTTTTTCTATTGTTTTTAATGAGTGTGATTGTTTGGAGCCATACATTTCGAAATTTTTCCAACCAGATCAGAGAACATAAATCCGAGGGAGCGATATGAGTAGAACAAGGTTTCTACCACTAATAGTAATCGTACTAGTACTACTCCTCGGGATACTCCCAACACACTCAAAGGTACCTAGAAAAACACCCAGCAAACGAGCGGGAGAGCTAAGCGTAAAATTCGAATTTAGGATACCCATAGTCTTCCTCAACATATCCAACGAGACTGGATACACAAACAAAATGAAGGATAGCATAGTCGCCCACAACATGGGCGAAACCGACGCATACATAAAGTATAGGTATAAGGTCGCACCAGCAAACCCCAACATAACCGTCGATTTCGTGCCAAACGATTTTATTTTACCATCAAATAGTAGCGTGGAGACACAGGTAAATATCTCAGTACGCGAAGGAACGATATCTGGGGAATACTCACTCACAATAACAGCGGTAGCGGAGCAATATCCTCCTCCCACTGGAAACCCTATATCGATAATGCAGACATACTCAATAAGAATTCATGTTAGTGGAAAAGCATACAGACTTCAGGTGATCACTAGACAGCCCGATGGGACCCCCGCAGCGAGCCTAATAAAGATAGTGTACATAGCAAACAACACGGAAAACTATATATACCAGGACTATGGATATAACATAACATTCTTCGTTGTGCAGGGAACATACCGTGTAGAAGCCTGGTTCGGAGGACAAAAAAGAGCCGAAGAAACAATAAATATCTCTGGGAACCTCAC
>JAHKKZ010000034.1 GCA_029856685.1 Candidatus Njordarchaeota archaeon | reverse complement strand
GTCCATCTAGATGCTGTTGCTGTCCCAGCAACGGATCCATTCGGATAATACACTATGAGACCATGTTGGTCACGTTGTATAAAACGTGATTCTCCGGGTCTAACCTCTACTATGTGTGTTCCAACACTGAAGTAGTATCTATAAACTCTGACACCAGGATACGTCATTATGCTGGGATCATATATCGTAACATCTGCATATGAACTCAGCGAACCTGATACTGATGGATATTGGTAATATGATGCTAACTGGCTTATTCCGTCCTCAGTCCCAATCCTATCAAACATTGGTTGGACCCCGCTTCCATCGTCTTGATCGAATACCCAGCCACCAATATAGTATTCCGTGCTACTCTCTGAGACAAGCCACTTTATTTTTTCTTCGACAAGTATTCCCCAGGGAAATATTCTGAATGTGTAGTTGACCTTAGCGACGACTGTAGTGCCCTCCATTAGGTTTGCTCCCTCAACCTTATATGCAACGAAGATGACGCCACTAAATATTTTTGCTAAAGGGTCCTCATATTCTACTAGGCCTCGATATGCTAGTTGCTCATTATTATCAGTATTCCCAGTTCCAAGATAGCCCTCATAGCTCAATGAGGGGTCTCTCGTTGGCCCAAAGTATAGGTGTGTATGCCCCACCCTATCCCCAGATTGCAGGGTCATATTTGTGGGTTTTCCTTGGTTTGTTGGGGGGATCTCTATTGACCAACCATAGGTAGATGCTATAGTGTATTTTATTCCTTCTGGTAGTGCTGTTTCTGTGACAAGAATCTTCTTTTCGTAGGATGGTGCATCCTTACTTTTTACGCTCCAGTAGATCTGATATTTCTTGCTTTGGCCCTTACCTATAGAGACAAAAAATGTTATTGCTGCTGAGGATATATAGGTTGAGTTATGATATGTTATGTTCCAGATTTGATAGGGTATCGCCTGGAAGTAAGGTGAGCTGGGAAGAACTTCGACTACTCGCACCGAATACTTGTGTGCTGGTGGACTGAAACTTAGAAACACATCTACGGGCCACTCAGTACGGTCTATTATATTCGGTTCGGTCACAGTTATATTTACTCTATACTCCCAATTTGTGTCCCACCATAACCCATGTGTGGAGCTCCCAATCTGTTGGATCTTAGCAGTTTTAAGTTCCATTTCCATAGTGACTATTTTGTCCGGCAATCTCTTGACTATATAGACCTTGTCCCCCCTTCTTTCGATCTGGATTTTAGGTGTTTGTTGTTGGCTACTATCACTATGCTTGTCTAAAGCTACCAATACTAGAGGTTGCATCAAAAATATCGATAATACAAGTATTGCTAAGATTTTTATACGCATATAAATCCCCAAATTGCATGAAAATGTAATAAGAGAAAAGAATATGTTTAAAATAATATATAGTTTTGTTTGCATTATTTGTTCGCAATTCTTAGTTAAAGACTCAGAAGAGCCTATCAAACTATTTTGGAGCCTCAATAGATGATTGATGATCAAAAAATAAAAGAATTTTTCGGAGTAAGATGATATCACCCCAAAATAGATTGAATTAGATAATGCAGGCTCTTGGTTTTAAGGCTTTAGTATCCCGATGATGGAGTTCAATATTCCTTCGAGCTCTTCCTTGACTACGGAGATCACCCCATGTCCTTCGATTTGTGCCTGGACGTATCCAAGTAGCTTTTTGAGGTCGAATTCACTCTCTATAGCCATCGAGTAATAGCCGAATTTCTCTGCGGATAGATGTGCCACCCTGAAAACCCCTATCAGCATTAGGGATCTATAGTATGGGCTTATTATGAGCTGTATATTCGCGCTTTCCCGCTGATTGAATTCAACAGAAGCAGTTTTATCTAGGGTTTTTAGGAGCACAGTCATTTTTCGTCTAAGTTCAAGAAGAAACTGACCAATAATTATTGTTTTCTCTTTGCTACCCATTCTCTTCATTCTCAGCTTCGCCTTCAGGTCTCTTACAATAGCGGTTCCCTCCCTTGAAAATTTCAGCGCGTTTACATACTGAACAATCTCTGCTAGATCTCCTTCTTCTATGTTTTTTGTGTATACAAAAACAGCCGGGAAACCGAACACACTAAGTCTGTCTGTGGTGCTCAAAAATTTTGAGAATTCTTCAGAGGCCTCCTTAACGAAAGATACTATTGACTCAGGAACGCTCAAATTCTTCACCTCATAAATTAAATGGTAGATGCAAATAAATACCTCTAAAAAACAACTTATATATGCATTAGCCCTTTAATAAGTATGTCATGTCTAAAGAAAAAAGAAATAAATTCATTCCTGCTGGGAAATTTTGGCATGAATTATACTAAATATTATCCCGAGGAATATGCTTATTATCCCAATAATTATGATTAATATTGGGCCAAGCAACGGCGTTAGAGAGACTTTTATGTTAAGGCTTGCCAAGTATTGTGGTAGCTCTCCTAGATTTCTAACACCACTCAAACCATATACCGGAAGGTAGTTATAGGATATGAAGAAAGCGAAGCTTAGTCCTATACACGCAATGGAAATTATAAGCGTATACTTGCTGAGACCACCATATAGTGACGCTAGATCCTTCTCCCTCCTAAGAAATCTTCTGTTTATTGTCCAGAATCCCATAAACATTATTAAGATGCCTAAAACACTTCCAATCACTGAGAAATATAGTATTGCTGGACAACTAAAATATTCTAAAATAGCGCCGCCCTCATATGACGAGTAATATATTCTGCCATATCCGAAGCCATTTACAGTAACGCCGCCAATGTTGACAATAATATATGAAACATATCCGCCAACCCAATCGTAGAACGGTGAGAAGAGTAGAACTAAACCGAAAATTATTTGGGACAAGGTCATTAAAATTACTATGCCTTCCTCATTAGCTACCCAGAAAGACTTTTTCTCACCTATGATTATCTTAACCCCAGTCTCCTCAGATATTATTATCACCAAGGAAAATTAGTATACTAGGTATAAATTAAAATCAAAAATAAAAAAAGAATTGAGAATTTTGGGGGCTCTTACTTACTGGCTATAATTTTGATTGCTGGAACATGCAGGCGCCCATGAGGATAAAGCCTATAGGGCTCAAACCGATTAGTGTTAGGATTCCGCCTACAAGGCCAAGTGTACCCTTCTCAGTGCCGCTGAAACCAACTATTGCTAGTATTGCGAAGATGAATCCGAAGATCGCTGCGAATAGGAACATACTGATGCTTGCTAGTATTGTCTCTGGAGTTGCGCCTAGGAATAGTATTCCTGCAGCTAGGAAGAAGATACCGTATAATAATCCTAGCACTCCTGCCGCCGTTGCTGCTCCTTTGCCAAACTTCTTGCCTACACCGAAGAACCCTATTGCGTGTATTATAAGGAAGACCCCACTTATTGGCAAGCCGTAGATTAGAAGGAATAGCATACCTGCTGCTGTGTATGGGTCAATGAATAGCATTATGAGCGTTATCCACCAAGCAAAACCAATGAGCCCAGATAGTATTCCTCCGACACCACCTACTGTTAGCATTTGGTTTTCATCCATTATTTACACCAGATAGAAGTTGACTATTGAATATTATCATTAATCTCACTTAAAAATATTTGTATATGCATAAAAGTAGTACTAAAAAAGACGAATTTTAAAACAGGTTTTTTCGAAGTTTTTAACAATCAAAATCCATTTTGCTACAATATATACATATAGCGCAAACAGATCTTTGGAAAAATAGGTTAGAAGGAAAAACCTGTAGCTGAAAAAAATCTTATCCTAGGATTTCAAACAGGCGTCCAACTAGAGGACGATACTCCTGCGATCTCATTGTCTCCTTAAACTTGGAGCTTTTGGCTAGCAATATTAGGTCTTCTTCGAGCGTCTCAATAGCATTTCGTATCTGGTCGCCGTGTTTCAGTATATAGTTTGTCGCTTTATCTAGAGCTTTAGGTATTGCTGGGCAGTATGCAGGTGCCATACCATACATTAGCCATTCATATGGGAATGCTCGGCACATTGTTCCTCGGACTTCGTAGATTGAACATATATTTTTATCTGTTAGGAAGGGACACGGTCTCTTCGCTCTGTAATATGTTTTTGAGAACTGTTCAAATCTTATTAGGGGTAGTTCTTCTACTTCTTTTCCGAGGTATTGGGCTATTCTCTTTGCTTCGTCTTCTCGGAATACTGGTGGGCTATATCTGCAACAGTTTCCGCATTTCTCGCATTCGAAGAACCTTATTGCTACAAGAACGGAGATCCTAAGAGCATACCAATAGTTCCTATGGAGAGGCCTAAAGGCTTTATAGAACCTCTCTAGGATACCGCCCATCACATGTGAATTTGTTAGAAAAAACCTCTTATCTAGATGATTTCCCAATGTTATTACCTAGCACAAATCATCGCTATGAAGATAACTGCTGATATATATTTGTAGCAAGCCACCTAGCCAAGCACCAAGGCTACTAGGAGGTCGAATATGTATAGTGCTACGTATGTTAGGGTGAGTGCACCGAAAAGTACATTTTCTCTAGTCGTTTTCTTTTCGGTCACCAGTAGACCGCGAGCAGCAATAAACAGTATCCATACCGCAAGTATGAATGCAAGCATGGCTATTTCGAGTTTTAGGAAGCTAAGTATGCTCCCGATTATCATGAGGGAGCCAACAAATATTATTGCCAGGAGCAGGCAGGAGAGCAATGTTGATAATCCAAATTTCTTTATGAGGTATATCTTTGTTAGTATCGAAAGAAAGACCCATAGAAATATAGCGAGTATAACCTCATATGGCACAGCCATCTTAAATACCTCTAGTAATACGATGATTAGTTACGATAGAATATAACATTATGCACTATTTAAAGGCAGTACTTATTATGTCTCAGATTTCTAATATAGGATTTGTTGTTACTCAAATTCTATTGTTGCAGGAGGCTTACTAGTTATGTCGTATAGAACTCTGCATACCCCCTGGATTTCCCCAGTTATTCTCCTAGCTATTGTCTCCAGAAATTCCCATGGTAGTTTTGCGAAGTCGGCCGTCATTCCATCAGAACTTATTACTGCTCGGATTGCTACGATATACTCATAGACCCTCTCATCCCCTTTAATTCCCGTGGATTTGCCATCAAGTACCACGGGGAATATCTGCCAGAGCTTTCTTGTTAGACCCCATTTCCTTACTTCCTCCTCAACAATTCTATGTGCCTCTCTACATATTCTGAGCTTCTCTAAGGTTACCTCTCCCAGAATTCTTACTAGAAGTCCAGGTCCTGGAAATGGTTGTTGCGTATATACTTCGCTAGGTAGGCCGAGCTCACGGGCAAGTTTTCTGACCTCATCCTTGTATAGATCTGCAAGTGGTTCAAGTTTTTGGAGGTTCTCTATCGTGGGCATAACCACGTTATGATGACTTTTTATTCTGCTTGGTCTGGCTCCAGTCGCTCCGCTCTCTATGCGGTCTGGATATATTGTTCCTTGAGCAAAAAATTTGAGTTTTGGATCTTTTTTTGTAAGATCCTTTGCTACCCCTTCGAGGACTTCAGCGTAAATCCTAGCAAATATTCTTCGTTTCTCCTCCGGATCTGACACACCGACAAGCTTGCTAACAAATTTCTCTGAGGCGTCCACATACTTTATATTCCTGAAGCCAAGTTCTCTGAGAAGTCTCAGAACCCGCCTGGGTTCACCATCTCGGAGAAAACCAGTGTTTATGAACACAACGTAGACATTGTCTCCTATGGCTTTCCTTAGTAGATATGCGAGTGTTGTTGAGTCTACACCACCACTAACAGCGACTAAAACTCTAGAATTTCCCACCACCCGACAGATCTCCTTGACCTTCCTCCTAACAATTTCACCCATTCTCCACTTTCGGTGACATCCACAGAAACTCAAAAAATTGTCGAGGATCCTCACACCATATTCGGTATGTTCGACTTCTGGATGGAACTGAACACCAAAAATCCCGATATCAGCATTTTCATACGCCGCTATACTTGTATTGTTTGTCTTCGCAATCACACTAAACCCATCTGGGAGGGAACAGACCATATCTCTATGATTCATCCAGACCCTTAACTTTCTTGGTAGGCCTCTAAAGAGGATACCATCTTTCAGTACTTTGAGAACCGATGAGCCGTACTCGCCCCTATCTCCCTCCCTAACATCTCCACCAAGTAAATATGCTAGGAGCTGATGACCGTAGCAGATACCTAATATTGGGATTCTCCTATCCATCCATCGCCTTAGAAGCTTAGGACTTATCTTGGGCGCATCATCGTCATACACGCTCATAGGCCCGCCAGACAAAATTATTGCTGATGCCTCCTTGATCTTGTCAGCATCCCAAAACGGTACTATCTCTGAGTATACATTAAGTTCTCTTATTCTTCTTGCAATCAGATGTGTGTATTGTGAGCCAAAGTCCACTATGACCACACAATCCATAGGTTAACACCGAGCTCCGATGATATGTTTATATTTCTAATTCTAATAGAAGAATTGTTGAGGACAAAAAAACGGATGTATTACCCATCCAATATAAAATTTTGGCCGAAATAATATAACCATAAATGATTATTAGTAGTTGTGTTCACGATGTTTGACATTTAGACAAAGAAAATTTAGTATGGTGGAAGTAGCTTGATTCTTGGTTATATGCTGCTTGATTCCGAGGGTAAACCAGTAATTATGGATGCTGTCTACGGTTTACTTAGAGAAAGAGAGACCCTATTTGCTGGTGCTATGACGGCTATAAGCCGTATGATTAATGAGATCATGAAGACTAAAATAAGATATATGAGAACGGAGAACCTACATTTATATCTGGGAAGCTTAGAAGGGATTATTCTGGTTGTTATTTCAGATTCGGAGGATCCTCATGTGGGTCAGCTTATCGATTCTGCATTGGAGAAAATTCTGAGGGTTGTGGATGACCCAACGAAGATAGTCCTGGATCCGAAGATCCACGAGTATGTGGGAGGAGTTCTTAAGGAGATAATGTCTGAATCCCCACCTTCGCTCACTGAGCTCATAAGAATAGCCGATAGGATAATAGCTTTTGCGGATATCATAAGGAGAGGGGAAACACTCGATTTGAGAGATATTATCCCACCTCCAAAAAAACTTAAGAAGATAGAAATCAAAGCTGTGAAGCCTAGCAAAAGAATGAGCATCGATGAGCTCCTCAAGAATCTTCTGAGCGGAAACCTTAGGTCTATTATAGGTATTGATCCTCACACAATGGAATCAGACTATGATAGGGCCATCCTAGCAAAAACCCTGCTGATTGCCAACTCTTCTTTTCTCCAGATAAAAACAGTGTCTCTGGATTATGTGTACTCAGTAATAATGAGTATAAGGGATGATACCATCCGTAGTCTGCTCTTATCTGAGTTAAGAAGATACCTTGATTTCGGCACATACTATGAGAAAGAGGATGTCATTAGAGATAATCTAAACGAGATTTTAGAGAAACTAAAGGCCGCAGATAGCCAAGTAAGACTTATCTATACGATCTTAACAATGCCCACACAGTCAAAGGAAATCTCCGAGGCAGTCAGCAACATAGACTTGAGTAGTTTTCCATACGCAAGATTCAAGTTTATAGAGGGGATACCGCACCTAAAGGCATCCATACTTAAAATTCGGGACTTATCGGAGCTTAACACGGTGATAGGCAACATAAAATATATGCTTAGCCGTAAGCTTACTGATCTATCCGAAGCATTTTTCGTGCATACACTCGCCCTGCAATTCGCATTGCTACAGACTTTGACAACAGAGGCTATAGATGTCGATATGGGATATAAGTTTATCAAAGAGACAATAGGCTACATGGATCGTATGTACGAAACCATTCGAAAAGCACCAAAAGTAGTCTCAAATGAAGTACTAGCAACGAATTACTGGCTTACATATAATGCCTTGCTTAACATCCTAATCGCATTGCTTCCAACAGAAAACTTAGGAAAAATCACTGAGAAGTATGGTGCAAAACTTGTAGACCTCATCAAGTGGCTTCTAGAAACCACCAAGAAACATAGAATGGCGCTTGATATATATGCGATATCTATGATTGGCATCCTCACAGCATATTCCCGCATTATGTTTCTCTTGAGGACCCCTATAGTTGACTTGCCGAGGTATTTGAAACAACTTCTAAATAATGGTCTTGTTAAGATTGGTAAGTATGCACCGTGCCACCTTCTACATGCTATTGTTGATGGATTCGAAGCACTGGGATACTTGGCAAGTTTCATACCTCTTAGTACCGCTAGGAAAAACATATTGATGGAAATAGGATCCAATCTTGAGAAGATCTATAGGAGCTCTGGGTCCCTAACAATAGTAGCAATATTTGCGGGTCTTAACGCAATCAAATTCTATTCACTATGTGGAACAGAACAGGGAAAAAAGAGAGCTAAGAGTCTAGCCGTGGAGATATCTAAGCGAAATGAGTTGTTATCGAAGATAGCTGAGCGATTCTTAGAGATCGATAAGATTGCTAAGGCTACCCAAGTACCCCACGATATATTCCTATAGGTGTTGGCTTTAGAAAAAATACAACTACAGTTAAATACTATTTTTTCCATATACCCTCTGGTGAATGTAAATGGAGCCTAAGGATTATTTGATTATCTTTACCGTTGTGTCATTAATATTCATAGTGATCTACGCCACATACACAATACCAGCTCAGATAAATCTTAATGCTACTAGCTATCCACGAGATCTCAGAGTTATCATATCCTTTATTGCCTACACATTACTAACAATCACCGCCGCTGCTTTCATAGCATTTGCCTATAGAACCTCAAGACCACTAACAGGTATTGGAAGAAAAACAATGGAGTATTTTATTCTTGCGTTGATATTCTACATGTTGGGGCCCCTACCAATGGCTCTTGGACTGGGATTATTTATAATCCTTGGTTCATCATATATAGCGGAGGTATGGTATGGGCTTATCTATCCCTCCTGCCTACCAGTAGCAATGATGTTTACATGCTTCGCTGCATATTTTATGCTTAAGTTCGGCTACTTCATGTCGGAAAGGAGGGAACCAGATCTCAAAAATGAGATCCCCCTATTGGTTCTAATCATATGCTTCCTTGCAGTCTCAGTTCACCCCTATAACTGGTATGGGATGATTGTGCCCACTGGATATCCCAGCTGGAGACTATACACAAACAGTCTTCTCCTAATAGTAAACCTCATAGCAATAGCACAGGTAGCATACTTCCTACTTAGGAAAATAAGAACAGAAACCGATCCAATAAGAATAGCTAGGCTTAAAATGGTTATGCTAGGATTCCTAGCACTATTGGGATTCTTTATGTGCTATGCTATAGATGCCCTAGCAGAACAGCCATACACAGTCTGGATGTTCCTAGGCTACATATTCGCTATCCTATCACCAATCCTACTCTATGTAGGGACAGCCGCACCTAAGTGGTTCATATCGAGAATAGAAACTAAATAGAGAATTCTGAGCATCATACCCAACCACTTCCTAATTTTTATCTTAAGAACTATTTGTATTATGTTGTTTTTATATGCTTTTATTTTTATGAAATTGTTTTTATGGAAGTGAATACTAATGAGTTGGGTAGAACTTAGGGATTACCTACATCCGAAGATATATGAGTACGCATCAAATGTGTGGAAGGCTCCCACGGAGGTCCAATTAAAGGCTATACCAGAAGTCTATCTAGGGAAAAACATCATTATTAGCGCACCTACGGGGATGGGTAAAACAGAGGCGGCGATGTTACCCATAATGTCTAGGATTTTGGAATCGGATCTTCAAGGGATTCAGGCGGTCTATATAGCACCTCTACGTGCTCTTGTCAACAATATTTTCGAGAGATTAACAGTGATTGGTGAGAGTGTTGGTATTAGTGTTGGCATTAGGACTGGCGAGAGAAAGAAGCTAAGAGGGGATATCATTGTTACCACGCCTGAGAGCCTTAGCATTCTGGTGTTTGGGAAGAATAGGGATCTGCTAAGAAATATTAGGTATGTCATTGTGGATGAGGTGCATAATAGCATATATAGTGACAGAGGTGTCTACCTTAGCATAGTACTGGAGTTTCTCTATGAGTTTCTCGATGAAAGACCACAAGTCGTCGGTCTAAGCGCCACGATTCCCGAACCAGATAAGAAATATGTTATTAGTTTTGTAGGTGCTGAGGAATTCATAGAAGTAAGGACGAGGAGCCACCCCTACTTTGTTTTGTCCGAATCCCTGGATTTCCAGAATAATGAGAAGGCTATTTGCGAGTCGATAGCTGAGATATTTAGTCTAGATCTTAGGAAATATGGTCTTAGCGGTAGGCTGTTTCCAGCAATAATATTCGCTAATTCGAGGAGATTCACCGAGTACCTAGCAACATTACTAGCTATGTGCGTAAGAGGGGAATTCGGAGTTGTTCATAGCGATGTAAAGAAAAGGTTTAGGGAGCAATATATCAATAAGTTTGAGGATGGAGAATTAACAGGGATTGTAGCGACATCAGCTTTAGGAGAGGGAGTAGATTTCACGGTAGCGAAGGGAGTTATTCAGATAGCATCTCCAGGACACCCGGTATATCTGAGGCAAAGAGTGGGGAGAGCAAGACATAAACCAGGGGAAATACCTGTTGCTGGAGTGATCTCCCTATCTTCCTTAGACCTCCTAGAAAACATAGCTATTGTTGGGCTCCTACTATCTGACGCTGATGTGGCCTTTGTTAAGGCGATAAATAGTATTTCCGCTATAGCTAAGTCCATTCTAAATGCGCTATCCTCAAGCTTCTCGTTCTCTTCAGATAAGGACAAGATAATAGAAGTGGTGAGTCGATCAAGCCTGATAACCAATAAGGACCTACCAAGAAAAGTATTCGAAGCTCTGGAGCGAGATGATATAATAATTAAAGATGCTGATGGAAGGTACAGAATCAATAAAAGAAAGTGGAATAACCTATATCGGAGGTCGAAGGAGGAGAAATCGGGGGATGTTCTTGCTAGAGCGATGAGACACTTCTACACGGTGATTCCGTTTCAAAGCAAATACGAAGTAGTCATCGTGGAGAAATGGGTGAAAATAGGTAGCCTCGACCCAGAATTTGTAAGCACTCGGATAAGACCTCTAATGGCATTCCAACTAGCTGGGAGAGATCTTAGAGTAGTTAAAATCGATCATTTTAATATGAAGGTCTATGTGGAGGAGATCGATAAGGCAGAGAAAACTGTCCCATTTTGGTTAAGCCCCCCAATAGTGAGGATACGGGAAGTCGCCGAGAAAATGGTTGACGAAGAATTCTTAAGGAGAACCTATAGTAGAAAGGAGATTATTCATATTAGGCCCCAACTGGACAAATACTTTGATGAGCTCATGACCGAGATAAGCATAGTTGAGGAGGCGATGAGAAAAGGGATACCCGTTGTTGTGTGTGATAGTGATGAGGGATTCTCGATCACTGTTTTCTATCCAGCGGGAGAGGGAGGAAACAGATATGCTGCGTATGCAATCTCGAAGTATTTTCAGGATGTTTTTGGGCCTTGGAGACAGCCAGACCTCAAGATATCCCCAATATCATTCACACTCATATGGAGGATGAATCCTCCTACCGCCGAGGATTTCTTAGAGGTTATAAAGAGAATACGTGAGGATAACAGGGATGCTGTAGAAAGTGTCATTGGTGACTATGGTAGGGTGGAGGCAACACTAAACCAGATACTCGATGGGATAGCTATGGGGGCCTATAGGCTCCAAAATTTAGATGATCTAGCGTGGGAATGGATTGCTGAGGAGAATTATAGGAGAGTCTTAGATAGGGAGTCTGGAGAAGAACTTCTCAGCTTGATTAGAACGAAAAATATTGTGTGGCTGTCTGAGAACGATGTAAGCTTCCTTCTCAGCGGAATATTGAGGATACCTGAGGAAAAGATGGGATATAGAGCCTACAGGGAGGCACTAAAGAGAAAAATCGTGGAGATCCTGCAGCTTGAGGAGAAACCACTAAGTCTAAGTGAACTAGCATCATTGACGGGCTATAGAAGGTCGCAGGCAGTGCTATACGAAATGGTATACTCATTGATTAATGAGAGGAAAATCGGAGTAATATACTCCCCAGAGGGATTTGAGCTTCCAGCAAAAGTACAGATAATAATAAGAGGCTATGGGAAAACAAGACAGTTCCCAGTATACCTACCGGGAAAACTATTATTCAAGCTTGGTGAGGACGGTGCGAAACTCGATAATCCCATACCCATAGAGCCCGACTTAATCGAGCTCGTAATAAAGGCAGACATTAAGAATGCTGAGTTGGTAGCGAAACATACGAT
>JAHKKZ010000033.1 GCA_029856685.1 Candidatus Njordarchaeota archaeon | reverse complement strand
GTGGTGGGCACTATCTATTTGAGTTGAACACAACAATTGTTGTCGCTGCCAATAATCCTCAAGAGGTCGGTCCGTATACAGTAAACATATTGTTCAGTAAGGAGCACTATGAATCTAGAACGCTTTCAATAAGTTGGAATATAGTCCCAGTTAGGACGATGTGCTATGCAGCATCAACGAACATTTCTCTGATATGGGGCGACGTAGCAAGTATTAGTATCTTCTATAACAGAACCAGAGATGGCATATTTATTAAGGGTGCTAGCTTTGCCTTCTGGGTATACGATGAGTATGGAAACCCAATAACGGTTCCGACAGAATCCTTTATAATTTCTGAGGAGCCCAATAGATATGTCTTGAACATCAATACGTCCTATCTTGAGATAGCACTATACATCTTAGAAATAACATTCTCAAAGAAGCATCATGATGATGCGGGTGTGAGAATATTTATGCGTGTAAACCCAATCTTAGCATATGCTGTGCCCAACGTTAAATCTGTTAGTGTTGAGTATCCAGACAATTTCACCTTGAAAGTATGGTACTACACGGAGAAATATAATATTACTGATGCCAATGCGACATATCTATTTGACTATGTTGGAGTAACCATAGATTCAGGTAATCTAACATTTAACGCAACCGATAATAGCTATGAACTAATCATAGTTAGTAGGGGTCTCTTCAACAAGTCTGGTGCGGCGGATCTGCCTCTGTCACTCACACTGTACATATATCTGAGCCGAGAGTATCATGAATCAAAAATACTGACTCTCGCAGTAACTATAGAGCCAATAAAAACGAAGTTGACATTATCGGAAAAATCAGCGACGCTTAGATATGGTCAAATCTGGTTTTTCTATATGAACTATACGAATATCGATGGCACTGTCCCTCTATATGATGCTAATACGCAATGCAATATTTCGTATAATGGTACATTGATAATCAGTGGGGTAATACCATATAATCATACGGATGGATGGTATGAGTTTTTCTTGGTGTTTAACAGCACATATATTGTTAATAAGACTCTAGGGATCATGGATATAAGGCTCCCAGCAGTATTCGAAATACGTATATTCTTCGGCAAGAAGCTATATGAGAAGCAGACAGCCATAATATCAGTCACAGTGAATCCTATGGAGACAATGTTGGATGTCTCAGCAACATCGGTAACCATCGTATATGGTGAGAGCTGGCTGTTTAACTTCTCATACATAGATATAGCTACTGGAAGGATAATAGTGAATGCCGTCGCATACTATGAGATAGTGTTTGATGGGACAGTACTCAAGAGTGAGCCTTTAGCATACAACGATACACATAGATATCACCTAATATTCAATAGTACGGAACTCATAAATGAGACCTGGCCTTACCTAGGCACATACATAATTCATGTATATTTCTGGAAGAGATTCTATGAGGTGCGTGAGAAGTTTATCTCAATAACAGTTGAGCCACGGGACACATATATTGATGTCAGCGCAACATCTATAACCATAGAGTATGGAGAGAGCTACGTCTTTGAGATCAGATATATAGACACAAAAACAATGGCATTAATAGAGAATGCTTCTAAAAGAACATTCAAAGTAGTCTTCGATGAGTCTGTTGTCTGGAGTGGCAATCTTACCTATGACCCAGAAAGCAAGACATATTACCTGCTCTTTAATAGTAAAGAGATCGTAGGAACGTCGATGACTCTAGGAACATATGTTATCTATGTCGAACTATGGGAACTTTTCTACAGAGAAAACACAAAGGTATTGTCCGTAACGATAACTGAGATAAAAACGCTTGCGTATTCTCAGCCAAAGAACATAACGGTTATCTGGGGACGTGCTCCAATAGTCGAAATATACTATGTTGTGGCTAAAAACAACAGTATTATCCCTGACGCAAATATAAGTGTTAGCTCAACGCCCGAGACTCCTGAAGGTGCCTTCTACGTGGCATTTGAGGAAGGAAGATACGTTATGAGGGTGAACTCTTCGCTACTAACTGTGAATATATATTACCTTGTGAACATAACATTGGATAAGGAATTTTACGAGAAGAAAGTTGTAGTTATCAGAGTCGATGTTGTTCCAATACCGACATACCTTGTCCTTCCAAAGAAAACATATGAGCTCGAATACGGAGAGTTTATGAATATAAGTATCTGGTATTTGGTATATGGAACCGATGAGGTCTTGAGCGATGCAAACGCGACATATATAATCTACTACGAGGAATACATTTTGGATGAGGGCAACTTTACATTCAACAGCAGCTCGGGGGCCTATAGCATAGACATAGATACATTCAGAATAGTAGACTTGATATTATCAGCAACTGGGAACTCGGACATAGAACTACCAGTCTCGGTATCCATAGAAGTGTTCTTCTCGAAGTCTGTATACCTAGCACGATACGAGGTAATCACTCTGACGATAAAGAAGTTTACAGTAAGCATAAGTACGACCAAAGCACCACCACAAAGTGTGTTCAGAATACAGTTCATAGAGGAGCATAAAGTATCAGAAATCGAGATGCTCATAACGCATAAAGGATCTCCTGTCGATGACGCATCAGTACTTCTGAATATAAGCAGCGTTCAAGCTGGAATGTCAAAAACATATGCAGCTGAGAAAATAGGCCCAGGTCTGTTCAGAGCGTCGATTGATTGGGCTGACTTTCCGCCTGGATACAAATGGGTAATAGCGATAAGCATCGAATCTGTTAGGATGCATGATAGATGGATACCAGTCGATAAGATTATCTACACCGTGCGTACACACACAGTATTTATGGACTACACATCGGGATCCACAAAAATCTATGTACCAGGAATAGGAAATGTCTACATAGCAAATATGTTTATGTATCCAATAATAATAGTTCTTCTAGCCGTGTTTGCCTATGGTAGCTACAAGTTCATATCCTGGTGGCTGCTACCATGGCAGGTCAAGGAGATAAATAAATTGCTTAAGCTCATAGAAAAGGGAGTATTTAAGTATCTAGCACCGAACAGAAGGGAGTACATAACACAAATGTTAATGAAGGAATTAGAGGTAGAGGCCAGATAGAAACAAACACTTATCCTTTTCTATTTTTATTTTTCAGAAATATTTCTGCTCCCTCTGGCATCCCCTAACGATTTCTTTGGAGTGATATTTAAAGCGTTTTTCATCCTTTTTGTTAAGTAACATGTCGGTTCTGGTGTTGCACTTGGAAGAACTTATATCACAAATTGCTGATAGCTTTCCACAAACACAGCAGTTTCTCCGCGATATGTTCTTCGTTTCACTTATCAGAACATTAAATACGGATAGATATGTCGGGGAGATAAAAAACCCTCTGCTGAGAGTAGAAGCCATATTGCATCTAGATCCGGAGAGTCGTGAGAAAGTAGAATACAAATTGTTGGAGGACTCGTTGAGATATCATCCCCTCGGCGTACTGATATATGCGGGCCGAAACTTTGATGATCTTGAGAAGAAGATTTTTACTAAGATAGTCAGATTCTCGTCGAAAAATCTGAATCTTCTCGCCTTGGCGATAAGTTATACTGGGTCTGAGAATCTCTATAAGGATGTTTTTGTGGGTATTGTTGAGGATGAGACAAAGCCTCGTAGAGTTCTTTCAATAGCCATACTATTGGACTTCATAACATTTAGGTATTGTATGAACAGCGTTCTGCCGTACACAGAAGATCTAATAAAGAAATATCTAGTTCTCGACGAAATACCAAATATTCTTAAAAGAATGCTTATATCCACAGGTCTTGTTCTCTACGCAAGACGTGGCAGAGATATCACATATGAAAAGGAGATGCTCATTAGAGGAATAAGACTGAGTTCTGATGACCCAATATTCCTACAGGCAGCTTCAGTACTGGCTAAAAACATATATATGCTGGGAGAAGATGGGGTTTTTAGGGAGATAATGCTTCGCCTTAATGAGCTTAGAAGGAGCATGACTAGGCGCCATGGTCTCTTTGACTTCATTGTTCCTCCTCCACCAGGAAGATTGACTAGACTTCTTCGTGAAGCAGCATATATCATCAATAGCATATTAGCGTCCTTCGAAATGCTATGCCGCTCCGATACTTTTGACGATAATGATTTTGCTCTCAGCTATCTAGAAACAATGTTTAAGGAGCTTTCTGACCCAACAACACTTTACGTGCTTACAAGGTTTAGGCTTAGAACAGATAGGGGCATGCAAAGGGAGATACTTGAGGATTATCTATCAGCAGTACGTAGGATTCTTCCTAAAGAGGAACGAGCAATAATATACCGCCAGCTAGGAGCTATGTTTGCGATGAAACAGATGACAGATAATGCGAGAAGGCTAATATTAGAGGCTTTACCTCGAGGCTTTGATGCTCTTAAGAACTTTGTTTTTGGTCTTTACGAAGAGACACTGAAACAATACCCAATAGCCAATGTATAAGGAATACAAAAATGCTCCCCAATATCGAGTATAAGTGTTCCGTACGGTGAGAAGATGTTTGGGAATCATCAGTTCGAAATACTGGCAGATCAATTCTATCATAACATGTTGACACTAGCAACAACAATCTTCTTTATCTTTGTGGCTATTATATCTACAGCTAGATATAGGAATGGGGAGAGAAGTCTTCTACTAGTCAGACATATAACTGGTTTTCTTATCGGTCTACTAGACCAGATATTAATGGTTGTATTTAACTTTCAGCCATACCTAACTCCCGAAATAACACTGTTCGACTACTCAGCGTACACATTCTGGTACCTAGTTATGCCGGCATCATGGATAAACAGGAACATAACGATTCGGGGCTCTACATGGGTCTTTTTCTCAGCATGTACAAACACGGTTTTTGAACACATATCTTGGTTTCTCATAACAACAATGATCTATGGTAGAGGGTTTCTTCCATATCCCACTAAGCCTATAAGATGGACGAGCATACATACCTTTTTCTTCTATCTGGCTATGCATTCCATAGCTACCTGCATAATCCTATTATACATTAAGTTAAGAAGGAACAGTGTTCTGTGAATTCTTCGATTAGTGTTATTTCTTCTTTGTTTTCTTTCTGGATTTCCCCGCAATATCTGCTATTGGTTTCTTTCCATAGAACTCCGCCGCTGTGATAAGCTTCTTATTGAGCTTCTTAGCCTCTTCCAAGACATCTCTAACCCTCTCTCTCCATCGAATATCCCGCAGTAGGTGGTGGTCCCATATTATGAGTTCTGCCTCAGTGTTTCTCAATATACTTTTCATATTTTCTAATGCCCTTCTAAGATTTGTCTGTGTCATCATATATCCAAGCTGATATGTTGGTGGTCCATCAATTATAGCGATATTAGGGTTCTCTCGTATAATCCAATCAGCGTAGTCCTCCACGAAGGGGCCCTGGATATCACCCGTGTAGAGGAGTTTCCTATTTCTGGTCTCCACAACTAATCCTATTACCCAGCCAAGCCTATCGTACTCAATTCCATGGAACATGGGCTGTGTGAAAATAATTTTTGTGTTGCCAAACACATATCTTTTTCCATCCGCAAATTCTATATGTAGATTGCTCTCTTTGATTTCCCTTATCCACATGCTCCTTGACCATAAACCACAGAGAACCTTAAACCTTTCTCTTCCGCTCTCAAGAATCTGTTTTCTTCTCTCATTGTAGCTACCAAAATCCTTCTTCGAAGCCATAGGTACCCATTCGAGTGGGTCCTCAAAGTCGCTTTTTCGTGGCTCAGTTAAAAACTCCTCAAGAGGCTTATCTAAGAAGAAGCTGACCATATGCTCAAAGAATATCCTTGCTCTCTCATGCTGGGACCTATTAATATAGATGTTTGGATCCTTAACCAATATGAGTTTCCCGCCATAAACACTCTCAGCATCGAGATTTGGCGTGAACGGATCCTCAAAGTGATCATAGTGGTAATGGGTAATTACGATAATATCAGCTATAGAGGCGTATCTCTGGATAGCCCTATAGCCCATAGCGTTATACTTACTCTTCATAGAATCTGATATTGGGAAGCCGGGTTGAAGAGCTGACAATCCTGGATCGATGAATATCTTGATGTCTTCTGTTTCGATATATATGGCTGAAGATTTAGAGCCTAAGCTATCAAACCATACGGGGATAAATCTCAACATTTTCATTCCTTCTGGATAACCATAAAACGCATAGTATCCAAGCGGTTTTACTCTATTATTTTATATATTGCTTTTTATCTCAAATTTTTAGTATTCGGTGTCATAATTGCCCAAAAAGTTTGTCGCTATGATAATGTATCTATGTCTGATAATGCTCCCGATTACAAGCCACGCAGCAGATGGTATTCTTCCCCAGCAGGCAGTTATAAGGAACAGCTATCTAGATTTCTTGACAACAGACTTAGAAGGGCTCATCGGATGTGTTCAGATTGGGCAGAGCTTAAACATATGCAGAGTTGATGTATCAACATTATCTATAACGGTGCTTAGGACAATAAATATGTCTGATACTCTTTGTCTTGGTTTTGACTGGTCGTCTTATAGGTACTACGTCCTAACGTATAATCGCTTATCTGCAAAGTATGAGGTGTGGATTTTCAATGAGAACTTTACGATAATTGACAAAAAACCAGTAAACATAGCGATTCCTGACACAATTAGATTCTTCTCATTTGCTGTGAATGGCTCTGATATCTGGGTGGGATACTACAGTATAGTTTCCCTTCGTGCTGGGATAATGAAGTTGGACTCTGAATTATCAAATGTTATGCTTAACATAACTTTGAATGCTCCCCCAAACTTTCAGGGGAATGCCTACATGCTCATAGACCTCGCTGTATATGGCGATGTTGTTTTGGTCTATGACGCAGCGTTTGATATATATTCTGTGTCGGTGGATGGTACCAGAAAACATATAATCAATGTATATGATAATAGTAGCGATTTACGTGAGGAATATAACGTAACAGAATGTTTTCCTATGGGAATAGCAACGTATGGTGGTGAGATGTATGTTGGGATGCGCATATATTGGGTCGAAGACAGCCAACCATGCGAAGGCATAGTTTTCCTAAGCTATCCAATCCCAACAGAAACTTCTGAAGGCGGCACAGGTCCTCCCCAATTCCCAGGGCTAGATATAATAGCTATCTGTAGCATACTAATATTCCTATTAGCCATAGTTATAAGTAAGACAGCGATAGCTGTTGTTCCTACGAAAGTAGAACTTCTCACCACTAAAAAATCCGCCAAAGAAGGTGCAGTGTTGGAGAAGGTGGGAGTAGGTATTGAGGGTATGGGTGAGGAGGAAACTCAGCCACTTGGGTCTGTTGGGGTAGGTGGTCTAGTAATATCAGAGGATTTGATAAGGGATTTTGAGGAGTATGAGGGCACATTAAATAGGATAAGGAAGCTTCTGGGAATAAGAAAGATCTGGGGAATAGCCAAAAGATATAAGGACAAAAAACCAAGACCAAATTTTGATAGGGCCTTAGGGATACTAGCAATCATAGGATTGGCTATAGGAGTAGCTATATACTTTATTGGTCAGATAGATATGTTTGTTGCTCTTGGAATGAATATAGGTATGCTAATATCGGTAGGTGGACTTATTGCCTCCACGGCTATGATCCTACTATGGTGGCGTGGCCTAGTAGAATTCACTAGGAAGCTATTTATATTCATCACAGCGATATACATACCACTAAGTATCTACGGAATAATAATAAATCTTATAACAATGATCAGTTATACGGCTATCCTGCCTGGGATAGAAGCCATAATAGCAACAATACTAACACTCAGAGAACTTATCCAATTTCTGATTGCCCGTAACTTAATCATCCTCTCCACAAGGAAAACCAGCCTCATATAGGGTAGCTATTCATAGCGGATATTTACTGGATGGTATATATACATCTTCTCTTATTGACGTCTTGGTGGGTTCAGATTCCTGACTATAATGTTTTTGATAGAAAATTTTTTATGTGTTGATTTTTATTTGTTTTTCTGTTTTATCAAATTGATGGAGAATGTCTGGACTTATTTCCCCACTCGAATTGCTTGGTAAACTTTTTGAATATCTATCACGAGGGGATAGCAGAAGGTGTGTTGAGCTTTTTGCTAGGAATTCTTCTTCGAATCAGCTTAGAACGTTTTTGAACATTTTTAGGGCTGACCAGATAAAAATCCATAATGTTGGAGAATACGTAGTTGTCTTCACGGAGACCCGGAATCATGGAAAATACATATTTGTTATTGGGTTGGATGATAACTACAGATTTTTCTGCCATAATCTTCCAGAAGATTCTGTGGGAAGATTAGACCCTAATAATCTATCTGTTGAAGCCATTAGGAGGGAGATGGGGTTTGAGTATCATATATGGGAGGTTGCCGAGCAGGGCTTTATGCCTAGGACAAGGATCAGAGTTCAAGGGGATGTTGTTATCGGCGTTGAAGAAGTATTCGAGAATGAGGATCTTCTTTATGCCCACCTATATAAGCATGTGATGTTTCTTCTTCTTAGGAGAAGAGGACTCAGACCAAATATATCTATTGTTTCTGAGCTTAGGAGGAGACTTAAGATTGAAAGTCTAGGCACCCCAGAAGAGGTTCTTGAATATCTTAAGGAGTATGTGTTGGAGCTTAAGGGTAACGACTTGGCAAGGATGCTAGGTCTTCTTAGGAGAATATCCGCGGTAAGTCCTGGGATTTGGTCTGATAAATCGGATCTAAATCTGCTGATAGATGAGATGCTTAGAAGTATCGATAAGCAGGTAAGAAGAATTCTCGAAATAATTTTCGATTTGGAGGCAATACTAAATCTTCGGCTTGGGAACCATATTATTAAGATCATAGGGGTGAATGAGTGGGATATTATAAGGATAACGAAAAGTGAGGAGCCTCCACCCAGAAATTTTGTGAGGGTGTATGTTCTGAGGCCTCACAGAGTATTGGTTCTGCATGATGAGCATGGTGCTACATCATTTGATATTCCAAGGTCTGTGATAAGAATACAGACACTGAGAACTGGGCCTCTTCAGATCACTAGACATCAAACCACAAGGTCTAGAGCTTTCCTACAGATGAAAATCACTATTGTGGATCTATGTGACATCGACCCAATAATGATAATGCCTCGGGGTTTCATAACCTCCTGGAGAAATTACTTAGAGATACTTGGTGTTCAGCCCTACGTCTATAGCCATGAGGTAGATGTGAATAATAAAAGAATCTTATGTAGGGTAAACATATGGTTCATTAAACCGAGGCTTATACCCGATGTCGTATATAGAACATATCTCAAGGGTGCCTTACTAGGGGCATTTATCATTGATCTAACAGATAGATGGGCTGTTGATAAGTTAAGGCGACATATGGCGTACTTCTGGGCAAATACATCCTATGGGAACTCGATAATAGTTGTTGGTTACAAACCAAAACATGGAGGTAGAAACTATAGTCGAACAGTGAGCAAGATAAAGGATCTAATAGACGAATTCTCTCAGAGACTGGGTATATCAATAGTATTCATCGAAATAGAGCATGGAAAAAGAAAGATTTTTAGAGACGTGTTAATTGATGTGATAGAAAAAATAACTAGGCGACAATTAGAAGAAGTAACTATCTGGAACAGAACAAGAAAGATAGGTAATGTTGAGGCTGAAAGCAATACTCCTCTCAGTTAGAGCCACGCTTATCACAAGAAGCTTCTCTTTTAGTTCTCTCTGTTGGATTGAGAGAAACTCCTTGGCTAATCATATTAATGTCTTTTTTCTAGGTAAGGTTGAATAATCCTATATAAGTTTCTTAAAGTATTGGTAATCGTGGGATTATTGAGGTTCGGGGGCTTCGGCTTTCTCTGGAGCTGCTTCCTTCTTTATGCCTTTCATCGGAATTATACGTGGAGCTGTCAATTTTCTGTGTTCGAAGAATATCGCAAATATTGTTGATATGAGGACAAGGACAGCACCATATATGGCGCCGGACACTATGGTAAATAGTATTAGCTCCCATGTACCAACAATAATATTGAATGTGTTTTTAATACTAGCTAGGAGAGCTCTATGGTATATTATCGATGTTATGGTTGCCCATAGAAAGCCGTTTATTAGTGAGACAGCCTCGGCATGTTTTCTGTACTGAGTGATGTACCCTACGAATGGGCCAGGCATTATGAAGTTCATTATTAGTATCATGTAGACATATGCTAACCAGGTTTCTGCTCTGTCTACTAGATGGTAAATATGGTTTATTAGCCATGAGATTCCGACGAGTCCGCCTATGATTGCTATTGATAATATCAGACCCACAGCAAAAGCCTTTAGATCGCGTCTTCCCAACACATTGTTTCGGAAATAATCAACAAGGAACGCGGCAAAAGCAGTACGTAATCTGTTTAGATCCGCAACATCAACTATGCCCTCAGAAAGCACCTTATCGAAGAGTTCTTTTTCCTCCTCGTAAAACCTATTGAATATCCTCCACAAAGCCTTTGGGTGATCCTTAATATCTGCGAGGAATAATACATAGTAGTCTCTGTCTCTATGAGTGAGACGCCCCATAACTATTTGCATCTCCGAGAACTCCATCCTTCGTAGTTGCTCGCCAAAAAGCTCCTTTGAAATAACACTCACAATGCTGTATGTCATCGAGGGTATGTAGTCAATAACAGATTTTAAGTGTTCAAATAAGTCCTCATGTGTGTCGGGATGAATAAAATCCCACTTGCAAATACCTGTTTCGGTGGAAACATCAATTATTGCTAGGTAATATATCATCGAAAATCACCATGCATCCTATAAACCAAACGTGAACAAACATTAGTGCATATATAGTAGAATAAATCCACTTTAAAAAGCGCTGAGTCAGAAGGATAGGATATTTGTTAGCTATATGTTAATAACATGAACAAGAGTCTCTGCCTTTTGATTTTAAATACGAAAATCTTCCGCTAATTGTGGATATGTTGTTTAATCGGATCCTTCCTGCTACATATATTCTATTGCTTCTTTTAGGGTCTATTTTTGTCATCTCCAGGAGTAATAGAGCCCTCAGAATTATTCATAATTATTAGGGCATATATCATGGGTGGCACCTAAATCTCAAATTTAGCGGTTAAGATTAAAAATTAGCACAAAAAGTTCCTTATCAAGGATTTCCTTATCGATATTCAAACCTATATTATCATGAATAAAAATTAGTGGTATAGAACATTGAGGTAAGTCCATAGAAACTTCTATCGGCTGAACTATCTAATCCCTGGATGGGAAATTTTTATAAAGTAAAATTTATATTGTTATACATCATCCTGGATATCAAGGTGTTATTCGTGAATCGTAGGTATTCAATACTAATAGGAATGCTCCTACTTGCTACACTGGCTGGGTTATCCTCGCTAAGAGCAGCGCCAGGCATAGAAACATTTAAGCATCATAAATGGGATGTCTCAAGGATCTCATTGGCAATAAGCGTGGATTCTGATATCCCCGAGGTCGAAAACACTTTGAATTCTTTAGCAAATTATATTGAAAGCATAATAGGTGCTTTCTCGGGCTCCGATTACCATGTCTTCATAGGAAACAGAACCTTTGAACCATTTATGGAGTGCGAGGTAGTGTGGGGTTCGGGAGTACTAGAAATAGAGAAAGATATCACAGTTTCTAAGGATCTCTTCCTAACAATAGCGAATATGACTGGATGGTATGAAGGGGAGGAAATATTCATGAATGAGACCCTAGCCGAGATGTTAGCGTTTTCGATACCAAGGAAGTCAGTATTCCCTCTACCTCCTATTTCTCCCGCGATAACATATGGTCTGGGAGCACCAAATACGCTTGGAAGTATGATTCTTCCTAGACTCAACGTTGAGGGTGCAGATATAGCATTGGGAATGCTAAGAAACATAGTTGAACGTGCAGTAGATCTTTATCCGCAGCAGATGTCCCCATTCGAGTCTTTTGATGTTGTCGTCCCAATACCACTTAGCTACTTCATGGTAGGCATGGTTCTCGGATCTCCAGACGCGATAAGAGAATACGGCGAATATTGGAATAGTCTAAACCAAGAGGATCTATACTTCAACTATAATTATACTGAAAGCGATGATGAGGCAACATTTCTTTTGAGTGGTTCGATGGCGATGCTTGGAGTTTTCCTTTCAATAAACTTTGAGGCTAGATACAGCTTAGTAACAGGTCTCCTACTTGATATGAGCCTATCAGCCTCCCTAAGCAACTTCCCACAGAGCATAGATACATATAAATATGGGCCTGTGCTTCTAAGCATTAGCGGGTCGATAAACTTCGAAATAGAGTATACAGAATCAGAAGATCTGGAGCCCTGGACAAGTTTTGGCGAGCCATTAGCATATAAGGTAACCGAAATATCCTTCTCGCAAGATCTCGAGGAGATACTTCGCGAAACGGGACTATTCGAGGATGTTGTAGATGTACCAATAGGCGAAGAACTATTATTCTTTGATGATGTTGAGAGCGGTAACATAGGTTGGACAACTAC
>JAHKKZ010000032.1 GCA_029856685.1 Candidatus Njordarchaeota archaeon | reverse complement strand
CTTACTGTTTAGGAGAAGGGTGAGTGAATTCTCTATATCTGATTGGGGGGATGTCGAAGTTGTGTATGGTGACTTCCATAAAACACAGCAATTGGTCCACAAGGCTCTCGACTCAATAAATGCTGAGAAATATCTCTTCTTGGGTGGTGATCACTCAATAACAATAATGACTGTTTCCTATCTGCATAATAGAGTAGGAACATATGTTCACGTCGATGCTGACCCTGATTTCGAGGAATCATACCAAGGCTTCCAGTATTCTCACGGATGTACTCTGAGACGCGTGGGTGAGATTATAGGGTTCGAGAAAGTTATCTTGGTTGGATATAGAGCAACACTACCCGAGGAGCTCAAGGCTCTGGAAGATTTTGGTGTTGAGGCCTATTCCACATATGATATCTACGAAGATGAATCCATACTGAAAAACGCATTCAAAAAGGCTGATTATCTATCTCTCGATCTCGATGTTTTTGACCCCGCCTATGTCCCCGAAGTCGGAACACCCGAACCCTTCGGTCTTACACCACACCAGTTTCTGCGGAATATAAAATACTTACAGCCAAAATTTGTAGATATCGTTGAATTGACAACAACACGACTAAATAGCATAACTGCTGTGTTTGCAGCAGGAATAGCACGCGAAATTTTAATAGCAATGAACTGCTAAACTCTTACTTGCGTAGATCGGATACAACTGGGGAAAACGGATTACTATTTGCCATTTTATTATCACATGACTTTTAAGAAATTAAGTTGAACAGATCATAACTACGTAGGTTCTCTCTATGAAGAAGGAATACATACTTTCGAAGATCATACTGAAACGCCTCGCTCACGGCGCAAAATTCGAAGAAGTTAAGCCACGATCGCGTATGGAGTGGTTCGCGGCAGCTAAGTTCTACAGAGAACTTCTATACCTCTCGAAGAATGCTAAGCATATTTTTCTTTTTGGTCGTTGTGCGATATTATCTTTTCTGAATGCCTCTATGCCCTATGCGGCAATAAGGATTTTCAGTCATATCACAAGAAGACTACTGCTGCTTGGATATTCTCCCAAAAACCTTGAGGAACTTATTGGGTTATTTGCAGGCGAGATCAGGGATGCTGCCAAGATCATTTATCTGCGAGAACTATTCATGTACGATCCTCAGAAAAACACACGACTTCTTGAAGTCCTAATCTCTAGGGGCTTGGTTTCCGTTGAGGATAGGATTCTTGCTAGGGAAATTGTGCGTGTTTTGCTTCGGGGTGGTCTGAGAGACCTTTGTTTAGACTTCATAGCGAAAATAGGAAGCATTGACCCTAAATTTTATCCTCGATTACTGGGGATAGCATCGGCGTTTCTTAATGATGATGAGACCCATAGACACCTTAATGCACTTCTGGAAAAAGATCTAAATATGTTTCTGGCAGCTCTGTGGGAATATGTTAATGAAGTAGAAGGTATTCCCCAGTTCATATTTAGTATCCTGTCCGATGTCTTGCACAGGATAAAATCTGGCAGGGAAGCCGATATTCTTTCAAGGATACTGGCGGTCATCATCAAGAAGACTAAGACCCCATCTTCCATAGCTGATCTAGAATACATCATAAGCAGACTTTACAGTTTTGGGGCTAAGGATGGACTCGTAGAGTTATCTCTTATCTATGCGAAAAACCTGCTTAAATATAACCCATCAAGGAGCCTCATATTTCTGGATCTCGCAATAAACCTTTGCTATGAAAATAATGATCCCAACTCAGTACCTGAAGTTATCGGAGATTACCTCTTTACAGCTTTTCAACTAGGCCTATTTTCTTGGCTTAAAAAAGTAGCTGAGCTGCTCTACTCAGAAAACAAAGTCCCCGGTGTGCAACATCTAAAGATTTGGCAGAGGCTTATTGAGAATATTCCAGACAAACATGCCGGAGAGAAAATCCTAGAAATTGTTAACGCCATATCTCCTCTTGTAGGTGATCCCAAACATCGAGTAGGCGTCCAAAAACTTATTTGCCTAAATATCTGCCCAGAGCGGGATGTTCATAAGACTTTAGACAACATCCTTGACCTTAAAGATTCGCTGTATATCATCCTTGCCATAAAATATTTAACCAAAAGAGGCCTTACAGATGAAATAAATTTGATTCTGGAAAGACTTACAGAAATCCATCTTCCCACCAAGGATCTTAGCGAGATACTATTTGCAGTTGCCTTGAAAGCAACACAACACGATCAAAGAGAACTCCTTCTCCGTGTTTTAGACACAGCAAAAAAGATTTTGTTGATTAGAAATGAGCAGGCATATGCTTCCCTTCTTATGGAGATTGCGAATAGTGTTATCGATAGGGATGAGAGACTTGGAATGAAGCTTTTGGATGAAGCAGCTGGATTCTTCGAAAAATCTGGTATGTACTGGATGAGTATTAATGCTCTCGCGATAATATCAGCCCATAACGCATGCAACACTCTTAACATAGCGCTCATGTGAGGTCTCATTCTTTCTGTGGTTTCCAATCCTCTAAATTTATATTTTCTTAACCATTAACTTTAGTTAATGGCTATAACATAATCATTTATGATAATCTTTTCTATAGGTGATAAACTTTGTCAAATTTGGCATCTGATAAGATACCGGGTATTCAACGCGTTGCTACTACGCGTGAAGTTGTGGAGGGGCTTAAAAAGCTTACTGAGACCTGGAGAGCACGATTAGCATTATCGTTCCTTCTGCGTAAGGATAAGACCAAAAGAACATATGTCGAGTACTTGCTAGCTATGTATCGCGGTGAGAAAGTTAAGGCTCCCCTGGCCGCTCGATTGGCCTATCCCCTCTTTAAATATTACATGGATAAAATCATAAGAGAATTCGACGTCGACAAAGATGAGTTTCTCGATACTATTGAGGCACCATATGCTAGGAAAGTAATAGCCAACCTGCTCAAGGGCTTCAAGATTTTTGGCGTGCGTGTTCCATTTACATCTGGAGCCCCCATACTTGTAGTTTGGGACTTCACATACCGATGTAATCTCAGATGTAAACATTGTTATGCCTCCGCTGGAGTAAATTTTCCAGAGATGAGTGTGGAGGAGAGACTAAAAGCATTAGACATCCTAGTCGATGCTGGGGTGGCAATGCTGGCACTTTCAGGTGGCGAACCGCTTCTCGGACCAGGTTTCTGGGAGGTTTTGAAGCGAGCGAATGACTATGGCATGTATTTAGCTATGGCTACTAACGCTACTCTAATCACCGATGAAATCGCTAAGAGGCTGGCGAAGAATGGTCTTGTTTTTGCTCAGGTGAGCTTAGATTCTCCCGATCCAAAATTCCATGACGAGTTTAGAGGTGTTCCGGGAGCTTGGGAAAAAGCTGTTAGAGGAATACGAAATCTCAAGAAATATGGAATACTCGTGGAGGTCTCTATGGTAATCACTAAGAAAAATTATAGAGATGTTCCCAAAATGCTTAAGTTCGTTAAGAAGGAACTAGGAGTTGATATGTTTATGGCTTACAACTTTATTCCAACGGGTCGGGCGAGGAACATAGTTGATTGGGATCTCACACCAGAGGAGCGTTGGGAAGTCCTAGGATACTTGGCTGATGAACTATATGAGGGCTTCTCCGCTGCATCAACCGCTCCTCAATATGCTGTTGTTGCCTATAAGAGGGGGCTGGAACTTTCGGGGAAACCTATGATTGCTGGTCATTTCTATACTATTGATTGGAGGTCGGAGCGTTTTGGTAGTATGCTGGAGTTTTTGGGCGGATGTGGTGCTGGGAGGGTATATCTAGCATTGGAACCCAATGGCGATATTTATCCATGTGTATTCTTTAGAAAGAAAATTGGCAATATACTTCAAGACGACTTTGAGGAGCTTTGGAGAAATAATGAGCTCTTAGAAATGCTACGAAACCGAGATCTGCTCAAGGGAGAATGTGGGAGTTGCCAGTACAAGTATGTGTGTGGTGGATGCAGAGCACGAGCATATAACTACTTTGGCGATCCCTTAGCCCCAGACCCCGGGTGTATCTATGCTAAGCCTAGCTGGGAGAGATTACTACTTGAGTTAAGCGGGAAGGTAATTCCTGCACATCATCCCTCAGACTCAAGAAAACTTCGATAGATTGAAAGAAGCTTTTTCGCTAGTGCTTCCCAACTCATATTTTTTTCCACAAACTTTCTACCTTCGATTCCCATCTTATTAGCCTTCTCAGGGTGGTCAAGTAGCCATAATATTTTCGATGCCAAATCCTCCTCATCAAATGGATCTGCTATCAGCCCATATCTTCCTATCATCCTGTGAGCCCCTGCATATTTTGAGACCACAACGGGCCTTCCACATGCTAAGGCTTCAATAGCTACCATACCGAATAGATCATATCTCGATGGGAGCACAGTTAGCGCTGATTTTGCGTAATATGTTGGGAGTTCCTCATTAGGTATCCGCCCAGTTTGGATAATATTCTTCTCCACCTTGCCTTCACGCGCTATGCGCCATATCTCTTCTCTTACTTGCTTCTCAATATGAGTAGGCTTTAGAGAACCACCACCTACTATTAAGTAGACATCGCTATGTTCCATAACCACATATGGAAAAGCTCTAACTAACAAATCAAAACCTTTCGTCCATTCAAATCGGCCTGTCGTAAATATGTATTTTTCTGGTAATTTGATGTTCATGACATTCTCTGGACTAAAATATTTTGTATCGACCCCAGGAGGGACGACCTCAAACTTCCTATTAATACCATAGAGCCTACTTACATATTCTTGCTCTACGGGAGATGCCGAAACTATGAGATCTGCCTCCGCTAAGATTTTTTTCTCAATATTGATTCTGATCTCGAATCTATAGTCAACTTTTTTGCCTAATTCTCCTAGGAAAAGCCTTTTTATCAGACCTAGTGAGTGAGATGTATGAGCTATGGGAACATTAAGTTTTTCTTTAAGTTTTAAAGCAACATAGCCTGCGTCCCAGTAATGTGAATGAATTATATCATATCGTAGACTCTCATTAGCTACGAATCTAGTCAAATTTTCAGAATACTCATCGAGTTATGGATAGAGCTCTTCCTTCCTAAGGAACATATCTGGTCCACAGGGAATTCTAATAATCCTAACTTTCTTTGAGACATACTCTATTCGCCCTCGACCTTCGAACAATCTGGTAAATATATCAATATTAATACCAAGCTTAGCAAGATGCTTAGCCATCTCTATTACGTATACTACTTGACCGCCGGTGTCTGTGAGTCCTAGCTTAGGAACTGGATCAACATAACCATGAATACTTATAAAAGCAATACGCATAGTAGCACCTCAATAGCTAAATAATCAGTTCAACTAAACATTATATCTCTTTCAATCAGACCCGAATTCAAAGATTCGTTTACGTTTCTCTGCATACTTGGTAATCATCCTCAAATACGTGATAATCTCTGTGAAGAGTTGGCTACCTGATTCAGTGATAAAATAATATCTTCGGGGAGGGCCTAATGTTGATTTTCTCCAGATACTTCTTATTAATCCATCTTTTTCCATTTTCCTTAACATACTGTAAAGCGTACTCGTATTTACTGTTATTTTCCCTTCAGAGAGTTCCCTAATAATTTTAGCTATTTGATATCCATAAATGGGTTTAGGACTAGACCCAAGAATCAGAAGAATCAATAATTTATTTACGCTAGATAGGAATTTCCGTCTAACACGTCTAGATGGGCCTCTAATTGACATATAAACACCCTAACATTCATCAAGTCTAAAGCAAAATGTTACCACTAGAAGCAAAATAGAAAAGTATAAAAATTATTAGTGCTGATAAGCAAAACATTATGGGATCCAGAGACTATAATTATTTATACTATACCATATTATGATATAGTTTTATAAATAAAAAGTCTTACCATACATTATGAGATGCATTAGGGATAACTAATTCGAGGCTCAAATAAACAATTAAAAATAACATTTGAGACAGAATCGGGTGGTGTAAAAGTAAAAATGTGTTAATGTAAGTTAGCAAATTTCGGGTAAATTTATTCAAAATTGTTTTTACTCAAATGAATCCACTTATTTTTTTAACAATACATCTATGCCGATGCTAGCTCCTCATCATAGTATATGTCTTCTTCGGGGGGTATTCTCTCGACCAAGCCTCTGGAGCCCCTAAGGGTTTCTATACGGAATAGTGTTGAGACATACCACCCATCTCTCGGTATTTTCCTTAGTTGCTCGGGTAGTATTTGCCATGCGTGCATCTTCTCCATGTATCCCCAGTTTATATATTCCGAAAAGTCTGGTATTATCTCCGTTATCACAACGTTGAATTCTGTGAGGAGAAGCTTCTGTAATTCTCGCCACTTGTCTATTGAGGCATCCATTAGTGTCAGGTAGAAATAGCCAGAACATCGCTCTCCTTTAAGCGTAGCTATTCCTCGACCTATGAAGACTCGCAGACCCTTTATGCTTTCTAGGGGGTCTGTTTGGAATGTGTCGAATTTTTTGTATAGATTTTCAGGTAGTGGGTTTCTAAGGTCTTCGGTGTACACCTCAATTTTGAGTCCATATTCATCAGCAGTTTTTGTTATAAACCTCGTCAATCTCTCATCTATATCTATAACAGCTATTCTTCTAGCAAGACCCGTTAAGCCTACTGCTATTGATACTAAGTCGTCATCTCCTAGAATTATTATGTCTCTGCCCTTTAGATCCCCTCTATAGTGCATATATGCAACTCTCGCAAGTGTTGTTTCTGGCGTTACATATCCTTGATCATATTGCTGTATCGCCTCTGGTCTGTTTCTTTGTATCTTCATAAACTCTTTGATAACATCTTCGCTTAGAATCTCACTAAAGACCACTGTTCTGCCTCTGCAGCGATCGCACATTTTAAAATTGAGCTCATATCCTACTTCCTCTAAAAATCTTTTCCCCTTATCTGTGAGCCTAATTCCATGATCGTACTCGATGAAACCTCTTTTTTCAAGCTCTTTTACTATTTCAATTACAAGATTTAGTGCTTCTCTAGAATATCTCGCAGCCCAAAATATATCATCAGCTATGCTAATCGCAGCTAAAACGTTCAAAACCGATCGGGGATATGCAGGGATTTTCGTTTTTTCTTCAACAATTCTAGCAATCTCCATCAATAATTCTCTATTTTCATCCATAGATAACACCGTTGAACCCAGAGGATTTTATTTTGATTTTTAGCCAGAATAAATTTTGCGTCCCAAACAGGTGTTATCAAGAACTATCAGTATATCAAATTTTAAAGAAGTGTTGTTAAATAGCACTTCAATTTAAGTATATAAAGATTTTTATTACTTCTCTGCATAGCTTCTTTGGGTGGGAGATATGCTAGGGAGACATATAATATTGGAGCTACATGGAGTGGACAGAAAACTCCTAGACGACGAGGAATTCCTAGAGAAACTACTTATCAGAGCTGCTAGAGAGGCTGGTGGCACCGTGCTTGCATACCACTTCCACAAATTTAATCCACATGGTGTCACCGGCATTGTGGCTATCGCAGAATCGCATCTTTCCGTACATACTTGGCCTGAGTTTAACTATGCGGCTATAGATGTTTTTACATGCAGAGGCATAGACCCATATAAGGCTACCGAGATTATCATCGAAGCTTTGAAGCCTGAAAAGTACTTCACAATAACCCTCTCACGGGGGGAGCCATATACCGAAGAACGAGATGCTTGATGGCCCCGAGGAGGGGTCATCGGAAAACCTCCTCGGGGTCAGCAGAACGGCGCCTTTGGCGCCCAAAATCGATGTTATCTCTTCTTCTTTTTTAGATTCTTTGGGGAATATCTTTTTTAATGGCTTCTATGCATATAAAGTCTTTTGGTTCTAGTCCAGCCTCAGCGATTTTCGTTATCTTGAAACCTGTTTCTTTGAGCATGGCTATAATTTCGTCAATTGTGTAGAACTTTGCTGAGGAATAAAATCTGTGCCCCCTACTAGCTTTTTCTAAGTATAGTTGGCCTAGGGGATAGTCCCTGGGAATCAGACCTATATACAGTTTTCCCTCATCCCTTAATACTCGATTCGCCTCTTTAAGAACAGCAATTGGATTCTCAACAAAACATATTGTTACGATTATAAATACTGCGCCAAAGAAATTATCGGGAAATGGTAGTTTTTCTCCTCTCCCTATAATCGATATTATTCCTCGCCTCCTAGCAAATCTTATCATGTTCTCTGCTGGGTCTACTCCGTATTCTATGCCCAGCTCGTATGCGAAGCGGCCTGTACCGACTCCTATTTCGAGCCATGGTTTGGGAGCATCCACGATTCTTCTGAAACACTCTACCTCTTTCATAAATTCTTCTTTATGCTCCTCATACCACCTATCATAATCCTCCGCATACATATCAAAGATTTTCTCACTCATAAACAACACCTAATCCAAATAATCTTGCTACATGGCTAAGTTCAGAGATATGATCCCCATATATCATAACTATGTGGTGTGCAAATTCTCCAGAAAAGATACTTATCGGTTTTCTTTCGATTTCCACTACAACTTGGTTCCTGCAGAATTCCTCGGAAAATTTCTTTCCCCTCACAATACGACCTCTTGCTAGGAACATCTTGGTGAAGCTAGGATCCACTTTGAGTATAGTTACCACAGTATTCTCTTTGAAATCTCCCTGAACTGCGTAGCCTTTACCAGTTTCAAAGTGAGAAACCAACTTCGCTACGGATTCGAAAAGTTTTGAAGCCGCTGTACAGTGCGCTAAAATGAGCTTATTTTCTTCGTTTATTGTTATGGGATTCGCCATAAATGGGAACTCGCCAGTTATCTCCCTAGCGAGAAGCATTGTCACTATCGCGGCTAGATCGGCCTCACATCCAAAAATTTTGCCTTTGTCTAAGAGGTCCGAAACTATTAGACATGGTGTGGCATCTGTTCTTAGAATTATTGGAAAGCATCTTATACCCCCCGCAACAGCACCCTCACATAATTCCATAGCCACTGAATACATCTTAGCGATAGTCTCATCAGCATTGGCTCCGACTTTAGCTTCCTTCGGCATATCAGATATTCTCCTCAGGATCTCTCTATTTGGTTTGGCGTTTTCTAGTTTTTTCAGAAACGCCTTAAGTGGTATTGTTTCCACAGTCAATCCAAATTTCTCATTAAGATTTTTGACCTCATATCCCTCTTCGCTTAGGTATTCTTCTGGCACTCCTATAAGCACTATCTTTCCAGGCGTAAGCGAAATTAGTCTCTTAGTCCCAAGGATGACCTTTCTTATCGTATTCCAAGGCAACTCGTGGACATCTCCATGTATGTGCCATATCCTCTTATTGGCTCTCGAGAGAATATATAATGCGTGAAGAGCCGATGCTAAAGCGTTTTGCTTAGTATTTGATATTAAGATTAGTATATTTCCGAGCTCTCCTAGTCGGGTTATTAGTCTTCTAGTACCCCCAGTAAGTACCATTGCTATCAGAATCCTAAAGTTCTTCAGTTTTTCAATAATTTTTTCTAAGGAATTCTCATCCAATACGATACCGAAGTCGTCTTGATAAACACCATGTAGAGCTTGTCTAGCATATTTATACACATCCTTTATCGCCTCTGATTGGTGGCGTGTCGCGACTCCTATTAGAGCTATCATGGACTAGGCACCACCAAGGATTCTCCAAAGCTCATCAATCGGTGGTGAAGCGATCCGGATTCTTTCACCTGACCTCTTAATTAGAGTTCTTCCGCTCTCCTTAATATATCCTATTATCGACGCATCTATGCTTTCTTTCTTGAGAGTTTTGATGGCCTCATCAGCATATTCTCTGTGAATAGCAGCGATTAGTGTGCCCGAGGAGATAAGTTTTAGTGGATCTATCTTGAGATTCTCTGCTAGTGCCTCTGTTTCTTCTCTAACAATAACATTCTCTTCATAGATCTCAAAGCCTACTTTTGATGCTTCAGAGATTTCATATATGGCACCCAATACGCCGCCTTCGGTAGCATCGTGCATTGCATGTATTTTGTCTATGCCTATCCTCAAAATTGTTTGAACATCTTTGCCTATGCTGATCATTTTTTTGAGCTCTGAGGTTTTCCTTAGAAGTTCTTTTGGTAGCCCCAACTTATGCCCAATCTCTCCTGCGAGTATCCAAGTACCCTCAATCCCCGCACCTTTTGTCATTATAATCGCATCGCCGGGTCTAGCATTTCTATTTGAGATATACTTTCCTGGAATCAATGGTGTTCCTATCATTGTTCCAACAACTACTATTTCAGTGACTCTATCCGTAAGTTCTGTATGTCCAGCTATGAGGGAGGCTCCAATCTCCTTTAATCCCTCTCTAATACTGTGCATCACGGATAATATGTTGTCTTCTGTGGAGTTTCTTGGGAAGAGAAGTGTGACCACATACCATCTCGGTTTTCCGGCACATGCGTATATATCATTTGCATTCACATGTACTGAGAGCCAGCCAATATCCTTTGATGCGCCAGTTATGGGATCGCAGGCCGCTATCACTACATTATCCTTAGTTCTCACGATTGCTGCGTCTATGCCTATTCCTGGCCCTATGAGAACATCCTCGCCCATCGGCGCCAAGCGTAGTATTCTCTGGAGAACTTCCATGGGTATTTTCCCGAGAGGGAGTCTTCGCAATTCACTCTGTACCTCCCATAGCCTTAAACCATCTCTTCGCTGTGAGAAGTTCTATTACCTTATTTGAGGGTGTAGACGAATCGACATATATTAATTTGTTTATCTCTAAGTGCATGAGTTCTGCGTATATTTCGTGTTTTGAGACCGATTTGTATTGTTCCATGAGTTTGTTAATAAGTTCTCTTTCTGTTATTCTTCCTCCCTTCTTCTCCAGTATTTCTAGAATAGCTATTCGAAGCGGTCTTTCCCATATAGTTGTTTTTCTGCTTCTTGATGTCATTTTTCCCACCAGTTATGATACACCAATAGCTCTGATTAGGGTGTGATAGATTTCTTCTATTTGCTTAAAGTTTCCGCGAAGGAAGCTAAGAAGTTCCTTTATGTCTTCGTCAGCGTGAGCAAATAAAAGTTTGTTTCTTATGTCCACTAACCGTAGAAGCATTCCCTCATACTCCTTGTCAACTATCCCACTTCTAATCAGAAAAAGAAAGAGATCGTTATAGTTTAGTGGATTATGGTCTTTAATGATGGATAGGTAATTAGCTAGACTAAGCAAGCCTTGAACCAGGAAGAGGGTTGCTCCCTTCAAAGCATATGTTTTTGTCTCAGACTGCACAATCTCGCTGTCCTCCTTCTCCAAGATCTCCTTTAGAGTTTTGAATGCGTCTTCTATCATCCTATAAGGTCTCTTTAGGATTCCCTCTTCGCGATCAGCGGACATAAAAACACCTGTTCTAGGGCCTAAGGTGTTAAGATTTCCTTAACTCTCCTTTTTATGATCAGACTCATTTTCTCATTAACAAAAAACTGGAAATCCATGCTCACCGTCAATATTCCCGCCAGTATCGCATCGCTGAGATCCTTATCTGATACATAGAGAATTTTTGATTTTTCTTTTACCTGCTTGAGATGCTGAGGATGTAGGTCTGAAACAAAGAGCACAGTGCACTTCGCTGGTTTGAACAAGTAGCTGAAATTGTCCTCAATCTCCTTTCTTTCTTCTGGGCTTAGCTCTTTAGACGCAAGGATGTATATTGTTGATTTCTCTATTCCTTTGAGTTCATATATCAGTATTATGCCAAATCTCTCAGCCATCTTTCTTAATTCCTCCTCGGCTTCACCACTCAAAACCGTTCCCCTCGTAGTAGAAAGCCTTAAAATTTCTAAATGCTATTTAGCAGATTTAACACTATCTATATCCGATTCTATACTTAAAAAAGGATTTAGGGCTACATCAATTTTGTCTTAGGACGAAGCAATGTGTCTGGTCTTCTGTTTAAGCCACAGAATCACTTCAGTGATAATACTTCTGATATATCTAGCCATGTATCTAAGACCCACCAACCGGTGTATTATCATTAGTATTAGGAGAAGTACTATTAATACTACGATCAATATAAATGTTGTGTATCCTATATGTGCTATTATCGCTGCTAAGAATATGTATGCTAGCCCATATAGATACCCTAGAGATCCATTGATTAGTAGCCATTTTATACTTACTTTATAATAGTCATTATTCGATATTGGATGTCCTCCCTTCCGGGCGGCAGATAATGCTAATAAATTCTGAGGGGCTGAGTATGGGTTTAATCCACCTCCAATATTGCATGCTAATATTAGAAGCATCCAGAAGAGCCCCGCGTATGGAGCATATTGAGCCTTGTCGAGTAGTATTTTAACAATTGGTATTAGCACTAGGACATAGGGGATATTATCCACAAAGCCACTAATTATCACCGAGATCCAGAAGAGGAGAGACAGAAGAATTATAAAGTTCCCCCCAGAGATTCCTATTAGGCCATTCGCTATGCCTTCTAATATATGGGTCTCGGATAGAGCGGCAACAATAATATAGAATCCGACGAAGAAGAGAAGTGTGTCCCAGTCTACATCTCTAAGAAGCTCATCTGGTTTCGAATATACAGCTAGGCAGAGAACCGCAAATAATAGCGATACTATTATCAGGACCCTAAAAACGATGAACCCCATAATCATCCCCACTATTGCTATTGCCGATAGATAGAATTCTGTCCTATCCTTAACGAAGAGCCATTCATCCAATTCCATTATTGCTAATGCTCTAATAGGATCTACAGTCCTCTGAGGCGAAAAAACTCTGAATAAAAGCCACGTACTTATCAAAAAGGAAATTGCTGCGAATGGCAACAAGTTAACTATGAAGAACCCGAAGGTGAGTCCAGTTTCCTCGGCTATGATGATATTAGGAACAGCTGATATTAGAGTTGATGAGGCACCAACGTTCACAATGAATATCTCCAT
>JAHKKZ010000031.1 GCA_029856685.1 Candidatus Njordarchaeota archaeon | reverse complement strand
ACTTTGCTTGCTTCATAGATTTTTTCTGCTATATCCATGGGTCTTGTTATTGCTGTGTGGCAGTAGAGTACAACCACACCACCAACTGATGGGTGTTTCAGGGCTTCGACGGTAGCTCCATAATATTCTTTCTCCGTAGCCATTCCCGTCAGGTCTATCGGATTTTTCGGTGATCCGAACTCCGGCATATACTTCTTGAAGGCTTCTTTCAGATCTTCGGGGGGGTCTCTCAGTGGGAAGCCATATTTTTCAGCGGCATCTGTTGCCAGTACGCCAGCCCCTCCTCCATTTGTTATTACCACTATAAAATCATTCTTTGGTACGGGTTGTAAGCTTAGAGCGAGGGATTTATCGTAGAGCTCGACCAGGTTTTCAGCCATTATTGCTCCTGCCTGCTTGAAGGCAGCTGCATATATCTTTGCGGCACCAGCCATAGATCCTGTGTGGGATGCTACTGCTAGTTCGCCTCTTTCTGAGAAGCCAGCTTTCAGTATCACTATCGGTTTCTTTGGTGAAACTCTCCTTATGGCTTCGAATAGTTCTCTTCCTGCATCTGTACCCTCCATGTATATTGATATACATTTTGTCTCGGGGTCTCTCTCACCAAAGTATATTATTAGTTCTGAAAAATCGACATCAGCTTTATTCCCGATACTAACAATCTTCGAGAGACCCACTCTATGCATCCAGGTCCAGCCTATAAGCCCGATGACCAATGCTCCGCTCTGAGAGATCAAAGTTATGTTTCCTGGGTAAGGCAGTTTCGGGGCGAAGCTAGCGTTAAGCTTACTCGTATTACTGAGTATTCCAACAACATTCGGTCCTATTATCGGTATCTTCGCTTTCCTTGCTATTTCTACGATTCTGTTTTCGCCGTCTACATTCCCAACTTCGCTGAACCCAGAGGATATTATTACGACTCCGCCAACACCTTTCTCTGCGCAATCCTTTATTACGGATTCAACGAATTTTGCTGGGACAACGATTATGGCTAGATCTACATCATCCTCAATATCCTTAACGCTTGGATAGCATTTAAGTCCTAGAATCTCGTTGGCGTTCGGGTTCACTGGGTATATTTTGCCTTTGAATCCGCCTTCAATCAGATTTTTTACAACTTGGTGTCCGATTTTGCCTGGTTTTCTACTAGCTCCTATAACCGCAACACTCCTAGGCTTGAATATTCTATCTAGTTTTTCTATGACATATTCTCTTATCTCTGGAATCTTCATTTTGGCTCCCTAAAGAAAATTTGGGAAAAATAAATATATTGCTGGGATAATTACAGGGATTTGGCCAATTATGCTACTTGGTAATCTGAGGATATTAATGGTGCTTCGTATGGGGTTCAGAATAATATGTGATGGGTCAGCAACAGATCATATCCATAGAGTAGGTGAGGATATCCTCATGGTTAGGCGTATCTGGCAACCTAACAATGAATTCTTCTTCATCGTAGAATATGACTTCGAACCATCATATTGGATGGTACCAGGCATTGTTTATTGTGGTAATCGTGTTGGCAGAGGAAAGTTTCCTAGACCCTCATTGGATGAGCCATGGTTTTTTAGAGAGGATCGCTGTAGCATACCTTCTGCTGGAATTGTTGAGAGTGAGGATGAGGTTCTAATGATCTTTGCTGAGCCTGCTAAGAGTGAGGAGGAATTATCGGCTGTGGGTGTTATGAGAAATAAAATAATTATACGTATACCTTGGATGGAGACACCATATAGATACGTTGGGAAGAATAGATTTGTAAGCGGAGAAAGAAGATATTTCTCTGAAGCCAAAGAATATGAGAGAAATTTCTACATAGTCTATGGGAGGTATAGGGACAGGGGTTATAGGAGGGGTTACTACCTAGCTGTTAGGAGAGCTCTAGAAATTCTTGGAGGACACAAAGAAATCGATCATGCGAATATCAGAAGATATATCGAGAGTAGAATATCATATGCTCTTAATATTCACTATTGCGAGTTTGTTTCCAGATGCGGTTTTGTTCAGTTTGTTCTATGTGGAACACCTATTAGTAGTTCCTCGGTCTCTGGTGGTTTCGTTGGTAGAAGTATGGATCTAGCATTGGCATTGTATAGGGTGTATCTCATATCTGGAGATACTTCCTTAAAGAGAATAGCGTTCAGTGTGGCTGATGCTCACTGCTACGGGCTTAAGAAGTGCGGTCTCCTATATACCGATTATTTCATCTCGACTTGGAAAAGATATGGTTTTGCGCTTCTGCATAGAAAATCCGTTAACACTAGGATTCTAGGAGAAACATTGTATTCCATGCTCAGACTCTACGAGTACGCAAGGAGAAATGGAGAGGAAAGGAGACGCTGGCTGCTGGTACCGCTAAGGGTGGGGTTATTCTTTGCCAAAAATCAGCTTCCAAGTGGGGGCTATGGATGTTGGTGGGATGAGAAGCGTGTCATAGAGTATGGAACAAATGGTGTGTACATTGTATGGGTTATGGCAAAATTATATGAGCTTACTGGGAATAAAATATTCCTGAAGTCCGCTGAAAGAGCCATGGATTATTATGCTAAGAAATTCGTGGAGAAGGATATTTATTATGGGGACACCCTCGACTCCGACACCATAGATAAGGAGGGGGCACACGCAATCCTCAAAGCAGCTCTTCTGCTCTACGAAACAACGAAGAAGGAAAAATATGTGGAGATAGCGGGAAGAGCCGCATATTTCTTAGCCACATGGGTCATGCTTTGGGATGTTCCATTCGGAGAAAATGCTTTCCTGGGGAGTATCGGCTTCAGAACTAAGGGGTGGACAATAGTCTCTGTTGAGAACCAACATCTGGATCCATATGGACTGATAATTGCTCCAGATATGCTTAGACTCCATCTAGCCACGGGGGAGAAAATATGGCGTGACTTAGCTCTCCTCATGGCGGCGCCAGTACTAGAATTCGTGTTTCCATGGAGAAAAGTCCAGATAAACAGAATATTCTATGGCTACCAACCAGAACAGATAAACCACACAGATTGGAGCTATACGCGGATTCTCGGGACAATATGCCAACTAGTACTATTTGGAAAACCATCTCTAAGAAGAAAAGGAACAATATCTAATAGCATACTATGGACTGTATCTGGTACCGTAAACGCGGCACTAGATCTAGCCGAGCTTTTAGGCATTAAGCTTGAAAAAATAAAAATATGGAGAGATCGAAGCGTATTACACAGAGTTTTTAAAGCCGCACAAAAAATCTTTGTTACACTGAACATAGTAGTTTAGAAGAGCTGCCTAAGAAATATCACAGAGATAAAATTTAGTTTATATTTCATCAGCTCCAAATACTAAGTTAAAATATTCTTTGGAGAACCAGAACCATTCGAAGGAAAGTTACTAGAACACAACCCTGTAATGACCAAAGTATCGGCGATCCTCCTAGTAGAGTAAAGATTATTGTCAAGAAATCATTGTTCAAGAAAATACTTATAGTCGCCACAAAGTAAACGCTAAAATATCTTCTACTTATGCCTACAAAGATCCTAATAAAACAATTGCTACACAATAATATTTGCATTTAGATTCATGGGTTTTAGGGACAACTCTAAGGAATTGTCAACAAAATCTGCTATGTCCCGAACTTCTCTTGACTTGTAGTTATGGGCAGGTAATAACAGCGTTTAGTTTTTTGCTTTGAGATTAGGATCTCATCAGTAATGGTCATTGCTAACACTCAAAATAGAAAAAACAAATTTAGACTGTAAAAGGAAAGATTTTATTTGCTATAAAATTCTTTATTTCTTGATGGTGATAATATGTGGATGATGATGCTCGTATTGTTTTGGATAGAATAGAGATCAACCCTAGGAAGCTTGGTGGGAAACCCGTTATTCGTGGGACAAGAATTCCCGTCTCGCTAATCTTGGAGCTTCTTGCGGCAGGCATGAGTTTCGATGATATTAAGAGGGAATACCCAGGGCTTACGGATGATGATATAAGGGCTGCTCTCCTCTATGCGAGACTCATATTGGAGGGCGAGGAAATATTAGTTATGACAACATAGTGGATGAGAATATCCCCTTAAGCGTAGTAGAGTTTTTGAGGAGGAGAGGATATAGAGTACTATGGATCAGACAGAGCAAATATGTGGGGAGCGAAGATGATGTTCTAGTAGAGTTAGCAAAAAAACTTAGTGCCCCAATAATCACTCTCGATAAAGATTTCGGCAGGATATACTATCTTTGAGAGAGAGGAAAGGTCACAATCTACTTGATACGAGTAAAGCCAGCTATACCCGCAAACATCGTTAGGATCCTAAAAACATTCTTGTCTAAGAACACCTTTAGAGACTTTCAAAACTGTCTAGTCATACTATTATGGGACAAAATTAGGATACTGTGTCTAAGGTCACGAAAATAAAATTTTTGTTCTTCGGTGGAATTTGTGGGTTTCGATGTGACCATGGTGGACTCTCAAGGACGAATTTATTTGAAGAAAAGTATTAGGGAAAAAGCAGGCATAAAAACCGATTCTGTCGTGGAGATCTTTGTGGAGGAAGGACAAATAATCATACGTCCAAAAAAGTTAATTTCGGAGAAAATGCGAGGCGTTTTTAGATTAAGGAGAGAGTATGAGAATATTAAGGATGTTGACTCACTTATTTCAGCAGTAAGTATAAAGGAGCTGAGGAGAAAACTAGAATGATGTATGTAGATGTGAACGTCTTCTTCTATTGGTTAACTGATCATAAAGAGTTTGGAAATGTAGCTACTAGAATTATTAGACGTATAGAGACTGGTGAGAAAGCGGTCACAAGCACACTAACGATGTGGTTGCTTCATATATTACTGAAAGAGACCACCGAAAACTACGATCCAAGATTATTGGTGGAGAAGATTCGCAGAATACCATTTCTGAAAATAGTACCACTAAGCTGGTACACTTCGAAAAGGCTCTTAACCTATCCCAGAAATATGGAATTGATTTTGAGGATGCTATACACCTAGCGGTCGCCATTGAGAATGGATGCGAGGGAATATATAGTAATGACAAAGATTTTGATAGAACGCCGATAGAAAGACGCTTCGAGTAGCAACAATAGCTACTAACTATGATAACATCATTAAAAGAAAACCCAAATTGGTATGATGGTATGGAGTCCAACGCTCCTTAGAAGTGAGAAAAGGCATATGAGAAAGAGGCCTCTTGTCATAAAAATTCTTATGCACGCTAGGAAGAACCTACTATGTTTTACTTTTACTTAAGTCTTTTTCGAGTAGGCGGGGTATACATTAAATATATGCTAATTAGTAGTGATTTTCTTTGAGTAGTTGGGTGAGCTTTTTGTCCAGAGGCGCTAGGGGTAAGGTTGTTAGGGTTTTTGGCGACTTAGTCTCTGTTGCTGTGAGCGATGATGTTTTGCCACTTATGGGTACTAGGGGTACATATGTACGTATTGAGACTAAGAAGAATAGGGAGTTACTGGGGATAGTTTCTAATGTGAATCTGTATGATGAGCTCTATCGGGCGTCGAGTGGTAGGATTAGTGTTGTTGAGAGCTACTCTGATATTGCTCTTACTAGAAACGAAATTATAGTTTCTCTTCTAGGAACAATAGTTAGGAGAGATGGAGAAATCGGAGTTGAGAGGAGAATAGACGTTGTACCGAGTCCTGGGGATACTGTCTATCTGATGGATGGTAATGATCTCAAGAAGATATTTAGTGCTGGTGACATAAGAGTCGGTGTTCTCACCACAATGAGAGATGTTGAGGTCAGACTCAACTTGAATGAACTTGCCACCAAACATGCTGCAATACTAGCAATGACTGGTTATGGGAAGTCAAATACGCTCGGAGTTATGCTTGTGAGAATGCTAAAGAATTTCCAGCACCCACGTATCCTCCTGATAGACACACACTCGGAATATGTGCAGCTTGGGGGAAAAAACTCACCTATTGCTGATAGAACCATTGTCTATGCCCCCATAGGGAAATTCAAGGAGTTTTTGCAGAATGAGGATATTCCAGCTGAAAACCTAGAGGTTCCCTACTGGTTATTAACATTGGAGGAGTGGTATAGTATATTGAATCTCGACCCTCGAGCTACTAGGCAGAGGAGAGTATTTCGAGAAGCTCTGCGGGGGGTTAAGGGAAATAATCTTAATGCGCCAATATACTTTGATTTAGACACCCTTCGAAGCTATATTGAGGAGTCTAACAACGATGATCTTATCGAAAAGTTTGAGGATGCTATAAGCCTCGAGGAGTATAGCTTCATATTTAGACCTGAAAAATCTCTGGAAATAATGGAGGACGAGTCTATAGGAGATTTGAAAGAGAAGATGAGGAGAGTTATGAGTTATGTGACAAGACCGATTATTAGGGATGGACTTAAGATAATATCTCTTGGTGGTCTATCTTCTGAAGTCCAAAACGCTGTTGTCTCTATGCTTCTAAGAACAATGTTTAGGCTCGCAGTTGAGTCAAAGCTTGGAGGCAGACCTGTCGCTAGCATAGTTGCTGTTGAGGAGGCACATGTATATGCCCCCGAGCGTTACAACACTGCTGCTAGATCTATAATAGAGAAAATCGCTAAGGAGGGAAGAAAATTCGGCTTGGGGTTGATACTAATAAGTCAAAGACCTAGGGAGCTCTCCCAGACTGTCCTGGCTCAATGTGGTACTCTAATCGCTCTTAGAACAGTAAATCCTCAGGACCAGAACCATATTATGAGGTCACTAGAGGACGTCTCAACAATGGTATCTTCTTCACTATCAGGTCTGGGGAAAGGCGAAGCCATAATCTCTGGGCCAGCGGTTCCCATACCCTGTGTCGTTCAAGTAGATTATTTTGGATGGGTATTTGAGAAGGAGTTTGGGAGAAGGATGGGGCTCGGAGGAAAGGATGTTAATTTTAGAAGTGAGTGGAGTAGAGAGATAAGCTCTGAGGTTGTAGATCAGATACTTTCGAGGGTTCTTTCAGAGGAAATCTTAGAGACACAGGCATATCGAAGTTCATCAAGACGAACAAGATCGAAGCGAAGAAGATCCCAGCGAAGTGAGCAAGAAGGATTAGCAACTCTAAGTGAGTTTCTTGGTTAGGGGTGTTTCTATTTGGATATACTTGAACTTATAAAGCAACTCCCTAAGCCCCTAATAGATGCCACAGATAAAATGGTCCGATCCGTTGGAGCAAGTTTAACGCCAAAAATTAGGTGTATCAGATCAAATAATAAGCCATATATAGGAGTGGCTACTGATGGTAGCAATGTTATATGCGAGAGGAGAGGCTCGACAATAGTCCTCTTCTCTGCGATAAGCGTAACGTTTAGGTTTGATGGGGCTAAATATGATGTGACTAGCTACAGTGAGATTGACCCATCGAACTTCCTCTTCATAGCGATCCCAAAGTTCGCCTCGGTTAGTAGAGCGAATACTCTTATGAGGAGCCTAGAATACGAGGTTACGCTCTCCGAGATACATAAGAACGATGGGCAAACCCTAGTTATGATGGACGGTTCCTATGCTTCAACATTGTTGGATTCTGGCAGGGCCCTAAATCAAGTATATAAAGATCTCTCCGACATATACTCAGCCAATAAGAATGAGCTTGCAAACATCTTAAGGAAAATCGAAGTCAGTATGAGAGAAATCATGAAAAACTTAGCTAGAGAAAAACCTTTGAATAGAGCAAAAAAATTCTTTGAAGACTATTATACCTACATAGACATGCTCTCCTCGGGAATTCTAGATCTCGTCGCACCAAAAGCCAGAATATCTCTTATCAACTTTATTGTGATGTCTCTGGAACAATCATATGCCCTCCTAGGATTACGCGATCTTATAGAAACCTGTAAGGAGAATAAGATTTTGTTGGCTTGGATAAGTAAGGATTCCGAGAGCAGAATCCTATCTAAGAATTTTGGTGCTTTTAGTCTCCTCAACGATATAACAATAATGGATATTGTGCTGGATAAGGACAAATACATAATCCTAAATGAGATCGCTGACATACCCGCTATAACTAAGAAATGGTTAATGACAAGGATCGGAGGTAAGGACGTATATTTTGTCCCCAGGGAACTAGTAGACGGAATCTATGATGTTTATGGAGAATACATAACAGCGTATCCAAAGTACCTTGACTACTCAATACAGATTACCGCACCTAAAAGCATAGTTAGCAATAGTGATATTGATACAATAATCTCAATGCTAAGGAACATTAGTCCATTAGGATACCCCGAACCACTAATACTTGTGCATAACCGAACAAAAATAGCTAAGGAGCTTGTTGAGAGCATAAGTGAGGGGTTATATCAACGAGCACGAGGCAGGATAAACCCACTTATCAGAAATATGATTGGGGATATAGGGAGACAAAGAATAGGGATTTAGAATCAAGATTTTCACTCCGATGATAGTGAATGAATCATCATTATGATAGGCTCTCTATGCCTAGTAAATAAAAGTGGATAAATAAAAACGGATATAGGAAAAATATATAGATTTTGGGATGGTCATTATGTCCTCTCCATATGCCGATCCGCTTCTGCATTTGGAGATTGCTATTGTCTCTGGTCTTTATGGAATACTAGCTTATCTCTACGGTAGTTTTGTTGGAATGGAATTTCTCTTTAATTTGTTGTTTGGTTTCATTGTCACTATGGTTTCCTGGGGAATATTTCTGGCGTCTGCTAGCTCGATTAGAATGAGAGCCTCTATGGATATTCTTCTTTTCGTCCTAATGGGGATTAACATCATCCTACTTATTGCTGTTTGGAAGTATATCGGGGCATATGGGGGAGATCTCATAATTCTCTGGATACTTATAAGTTTGGTTACCTTTCCCTTCAGCCAGGTTGCGGAGAAGCTAGGAATATCTATGATCAACCCCTCAAAATTCTATTTATATGTCGGGTTACTATTTTTCTGGTGTGGTTTAACTCTAAAAATTCTGTTTCCAGTACTGGAAATCCTAGACTATATTACCATACTGGGCGGCTTCATGCTGGAGCTATGGGGCAGTGTACGTGGACTAAGAGTTGAATAAGTATGAGCTCGGGGATTATAGGAATATACGGTGTGCCGAACTCTGGTAAGACAACGTTTATGGCTGTTACTTATGGTTTACTGAGTGGTCTCTACTTTCACAAAATTATTCCCAGCGACCCATCATCAAATCGTCTGCTGAAGAGAAAGCTAAGAGTGGATTTGACGGGCTCTGATACTAACCTAGAAACATATCTCAGAGATAAATTGGAGAGAATTCTAAGCGGTGCTACCCCTAGGAGGACAGAGCCCTCACTTTTATCGGCTATGACTATGAAGATTATCTACGGCCGTAAAAAGTTCTTACTGAGGATAGCTGATACTTCAGGGGAAAACTATGTTTTAGCATCTAACCATATATCCAAATACATAGATACGATAAAGGTTAGGGAGCCAGGCCTTCTTGAGCACCTATTGTTGGGAGAACAAACAAGATCCATGTCTCTGAGTACACTACTTAGAACGATTATGGATATCTTCGATGGAATAACAGAGGAGCTTTCCAGATATCTTCTAAGCGAATTTGTTGATGAGCTAAGTAAAGCATTCTATAGAGGCTACTTATTGATTGTTGATAGGCAAGGGGATACTGAGCTTCAAGACCATGTATTCTCATCCTTACTACTCTATGTGCTACTTAAACATATAAGGTATGGTGTAAGAATAAAGACCCCAATGATAATTAGGGGGGCTAGGTTTATAGTAAATGTTCCTGTGACCATCGCATTCTCCAAGTCAGAAACTGAGCATATTAATTGGTATGATAGGAGTGATTTATGGCTGAATGCTGTGGCCTTCTTAGAATTTAAAAGGTTGTTTCCAAGAACCTATGATATCTTAACCAGATTCTTTACCTATTGGAGAGAATTAAGGCATATAGATAGTTTAGATGTTACTATGAACAAAAAAAAGATTACGCCAGTATTCTACTACTCAGCATTTGGTAGGGCTGCTGGGGAAAGACCTATACTTGAGGATGGTGTGCTTAGACCATGGAGAATCCTCCTTCCCTTAGCGTACTGCCTTGGAATTAGGTGGTGATCCTTGGAGCTCTATGAGATCCTAGTTGCTCATGTAAAGTCCCCTCAGATGGTAGGCTACCAAATAGTATACCAGTCAAAGAATCTTCGTTATGACTTCGTAAAAAGGATTGTTATGTATGCTGAGCCACATCGCCAGATTGAACCAAAAACAAAAATTATAAAAATCTTTCCGATGGACGAATACATTGTGATCTCACAAACGTCATATGCAGGTAAAGATTATTTTGGGCATGAGGGCGCATATATGCTCCATATAGTCCTAATGGATAGGAACTCCGTGCAGGAAGTTTCGCCACTAGCAATAATAGACTATCTTAAAGGGCCAGAATCGAAGCCTCCACCCGAGATAAGAGTCGAGCTCCCAATACTTACAGAGCCTCTTGTAGTTGATGAGTTTCATATGAAAGAAAAAACCATAGAAATAGAGACACTCTCAGGGAAGATAGAATTATGCAGTGTACTATCTGTCTTATTAATACTGACGGTTTTTCGGGAGACAGTAAGTATTTCTTGCCCAAGTTTGTTTGATGCCAAGGCATTACTAGACTTCCTATATAGAAAAGCATTAGAAGAAACCATAGTAATTCCGACGTGGATAATACTTGATAGGACAGCTGAGGTAGTTCTTACCTACCCTGAGGATAACAAGATGCAGAAGCCCATATTAAAGCTACAATTAGAAGGGTACAAGTTGAGGGTTTTGGAGGGCTCCGAAAGAGCTATGAAGCTATTTCTGGAAATCACCGATATGCTGAGCAAAGCTAAGGACGGTGAACTAGAAGCTATACGTTCAGCTCAGATAGTACTAGATGTCCAGTTGGCGGAGAATCTTATCTCAGCACTGAGAATAAGGGAGGGATCCATAGATAGGGATGGCGTTATACATGCACTCCAGTTTCTATCCAGAGCAAAACCTGAATTCCAAGATATTCTGAGGTCTTGTCTAGCATACATATCGGCAAACATAGATGCCTTTGGCGATGAGATAATAAGCATTCTGCATGGCATCAAAAACGATTACGACAACCTCAGAAACCGCATTGAAAACCTAATGCTGAGATTAGCGCTGAGAAACCCCGCTGTAACGCGGAGGCTTATAGAAAGAGAAATGAAGGAGAAGAATTTTAGTTTCATAGAGAAGATTCTTAGGGAAATAACAAGCAGTCCTAAAATCACTGCTAATAGCCTAGACATATTTGTGTATCTATCTCCCTTCGACTTCGCTAAGAAGTTCATATTGAGGGCTGTGGAGATGATGATACGAGAAGGAGACGGTACATTCCTAGAAAAGATTCTCCTAGAGTGCTACCCATCTACGATTACCGACATAATCATGTATCTCAATAAATCAAAGCTATGCTCCAAAGCCATAGAACTCCTAGAAAGGGATGATGCCATCCTTAATATTCTCTCCCAATCAGCTATATTTGGTTTAAGTAACTGTGTTAGCGGCGCTATAAGCAAGATTAGGAAAATGGATCCAAAAAGAAAGGAAAAAATCTTAGATGAGATCTACCAAAAATCCATTCTAGAAGATATTGCTGAGATGGAACCATACGGAGTAATAATGGTATTGGCGGAGTTAAGAGACTTTGAAAACATCGTGGAACTCACATCTAAACTGCTTGCTTCTACGAAAATACAGATACGGGAAAAGATACGCATTGTGGAGAAAGTAAATACTATACTCGAGAAGAAACTGAGGAAATTCGATGTTGAGCTTAGACATATAAATAATCAGATACTTAGAGCTTTAAGCAACTTGATCAGTAATCGGAGACAGTGTAGAGACGCGCTGATATATCTTTCCAATAATTATAGGATTCTCAAAATGCTCGAACTTGATGATAGGGCCATGGAGATATTATCAACATGTATTAGTTATAGAGGTATAGAACTTCTAAACGCTCTTAAATCCTACCTGTCCACAGAGCCTTCTCCAGATGATATCGAAAAGATCTTTGGGTTTAGGCGGTCTCCCATAACCATAACGAAGCTCATTCTAGAGATTGTTGAGAGATTTACTAAAGAGAGTATAGATGTTATTCCACATATCCACAGAAAACTTTGTTTGTGGCTTATAGATGAGCTTAAGTCCACCTTCAAAACTTTTAGGAAGAGTAAAGATCTAGGTAAGATCAAGCTTATAGAGAGATATCTGAAAAAGCATTTCATCGTCCTCGCATACCTACTAGCGGTACTCAGCGCTATATATGATAGAGACCTGGACAATGAATGTCTCATTCAGCTAATCCACGAAGTTAGAAAAATCGGGAGAGAGATAAATAAGGCCGAGGATATCGACGATATTCCTAAGAAAAACTTTATTAACAGTCTGATAGAGATACCTCATATTCTAAGAGAAAGCCTTAGAGGCCATGATATAGCCTTCATACCCCGCCCATGCATCCTTGAGGTTATTGGGGAATTCGAAATAGTTGTAAGCAAACTATATGATGACTTCATAAAAAGAGTGAAGAGTAGGTGATCGTGACATGGAATGCCGAATATTAGAAAGTATTTCAGACATAATAGGTGAGAAATCATATCTGGGATTACCAGCATATATTGATAGGGTCTTAGTTCTGGACGACTCAAGAAGGAGGGCTATTGATGATGCGCTGAGGGCTATCCTTAGTGGGAAAAATGTTCTTATCGTCGGAGATCCTGGCGTGGGGAAATCAACGATACTCTATGCTATTTGGAGGGAGCTAAGAAAAAAGGGAATTAAGACATGCTATGTCCCTATAGGAAGCAATGCCTTGCCAGATTTTGACGGCGTAATCCTGCTCGACGATCTAACTGGCAATTATCGACAGATAATTTCTCAAATCCCAACACTAAGAAGAGGAATAATTTTAGCTACAGCCCGTATCGGAGAGATCGACGT
>JAHKKZ010000030.1 GCA_029856685.1 Candidatus Njordarchaeota archaeon | reverse complement strand
AGCGGGGTAGGGTAGACTGGTCTAGCCCGCCGGGCTCATATGGCTGGGAGACCCGGAGGTCGGTGGTTCAAATCCACCCCCCGCTACCATTATTTCTGTTTGTTCTTTCTGCTTTCTGTGGGTGTTATGTTAGGACTGCGGTGAAAGGGTTCCTATGATCGGTCTTGTATTTAGATTTTTTGGCTTCCAAACTTTGCTTTGTAGTTTTTGCCCTAGTGTTTTGCAATCGAGTATATACAGAAGTTCTGCAGGAATTTCTTTTCCCATTCATGGGGACAAAAAATTGGTGTTGAGCTAAAAAATTTTCGACGACTCGGCAGAGCAACCAGAAAATTTTTTAAGGGGCTGAGAGCCGCGGGAAGATAAGTATCCTAGGATAATCTGGGTTTTAGCAAGAGGTATTGGTTGTTTATACACACATATTAAGAACAAGACTGATCCTCACCGCAGCATATTGGCAAACAAAAACCCACGGCTGTTGGTCCTCAAGAGAGAAGTTATGTTGAGGGACACCACAATGATCGTGGCCGCAATCAGATCATAACTTTTGGAGGTCTATGATTACCAGTTTGTCTCTGGTTAGTTTTGCTATTTTGGGTTGAAGTATGTTGCCGACGTATTCTGTTGGCGAGAATATGCTTAGTAGTTTTTTCTTAAAGTACCATTTTGCGCCCTGTGGTATATATGTGTGTGCTCTTATCATTATGCGTAGGTTTTCATTATTCATGAATTGTTGAAATGCTTTTTCTCCAAATAAATATATTCCTGGGCCTCTATAGGATGGTGCATAGTATTCTATTGTTTCTTCTGGATCATTCCATAGCACCTGTAGGAGAATTGGATATGTTCCCTCAACATCTCCTTTAGGTATCTTCGCTATATCACTAAGTGTTGCGTCTTTTGGTATGCCGCCGTGCATGCATAGTATTTCGTTGTTCACTATCGCCGCTATCGGCATTTGGGCGAATGTTTTGTTGAATTCTCCGTATAGTATTTGAGAATATGTTGGATATTTTATGCGGAGTTCATTAAGGAATCCATATACTTCGTTTGCCAATGTTGTTTCATGATTTCCTCTGAGCATCAATATTCTCTCTGGTTCATTTATTTTTAGTCTTAGCAGACCTATTGTTACTTCTGTGCTGTATCTCCCTCTATCAACATAGTCGCCAAGAAAGACAAATTTTGCCTTTGTTTTTTGTGTTAGTTCAAATATTTTTGTTGCTGTTATGAGGTCGCCATGTATATCACCTATGAAGAATATCTCTTCGCCATGTATGTCAAGTATGTTCTTCTCGTTTCTAAAGATTTCTTCGGCTTTTCTGAGAATCTCTATGACGTCATCAGCGGGTATCGGCTCTAGATACAATTCGGGCACCCACTTTATTCAGTAAATTTAAGAAGTATCAAGATTGTGGATATTATTGACCATGTTTTAGTATTTTAGGTATATCTAGATGGGTGAAGTATCGTGGTGTCCATATCACCAGGTTTGGTCTCAGCTCTTAGTATTGGTATTCGAGGAAAAGACTTCATAGTTGTGGGGTCGTCTAAGAGGGAGCTCTATGGTTCCCTAATAGTCTCTGAGAAGGGTAGTCTGATCAGGGTTTTTGATGATCGGGTCATAACTTGTTTCTCTGGGCATGTACCCGACATACAATATGTATTTAGGGAGATAGAATGGTTTCTACGTACTGAACAACTGAAGAGAGATAGGGAACTAAGCATCGTAGAGATTGCCAGATTCATAGGTCTCCTGCTATTCTCATATAAGCTTTTCCCCAATATCGCATTCGGTATCGTCGGGGGGATAGAAATCGACAATAAAACAAAACTTTTCGATCTCGACCCCCTCGGCTCCGTCCTAGAGGATAACTATGTTGCTTCTGGGATTTCAGCCGAGGTTGCGTACGGACTTCTAGAGAAGGAATATAAACCAGACATCACATTTGACGAGGGAAAAGAACTTGTGATAAGAACACTAAAGAGCGTCGCCAAGCGGGATGTATTGATAGGCAGATACGCAGATATTGCCTACGTTAGAATAGTAGATAACAAGAGGGAGAGTGGAATAGCCGTAATTAAGCTTTTATAGTTCCCAATACCTATTCTTCTTTAGGTCGTGCTCCTGGCTTCACGGTGACTCCCATTTCTTTTAGAAATAGTGTAACATCGTCTTTTGTAAGTCTATGTCTCGAGGGTATCTTGCTTTTTCTAAGTCTTCTCCATGAAACCCTATAGCCGTTTCGATAGAATGTTACGGAGATATCAAAACCTATCGTACCTAACTCTGGAACATACTTAACGCCTGGGATATCAATATGCTCCTTAACACCAAATGAGAAATTTCCATAGGGATCCATCTGATCCTCATATATTGTGTAGTCCACTACTTTAAGTAGACGCTTGAGCCATTGATATGCTTCCTCTCCCCGAAATGTTATTTTCCAGCCATGTGGACGACCTCTCCGAATCCCCCATGCATGTATAGTTTTGCGAGCACGGACTTGAGCCACTTTTCTCCCAAAGATATCTTCAAGTATTTTACGGGCTTTTTCGAGTTTCATCTGATCTGGGCCTCCAGAGTAGTTAATGGTAACTTTCTCTAGTCTGGGCACTAGATTCGGATTTGGATATCTATCCTTATATTTTGTCAGAAGCGCTTTAAGCACATCTTTAAGTGTTGGAGCAAGCTTTATCTTAGCTTTCTTCTCTTTGGCTTTTGCTCCCCTATCCATAGTCATTACACCCCTATGGTAGTGATATCTCTGGTTTCTCTCTTCCAATTACTAAGACATATTGTAAACTTGTAGATAAAGTCCCACCAAGAGGTGTTTTTATTGTTACTGTGTCGTACTTTCTCATTAGTTGCCTAGAAATTTTAACTATCGTGCCATGACTGCCAGCATGCGTTCCGCCTATCAACAAACCATAGACCCCCTCCTCCAATTTGAAGTGGTCCAGTATTCTCTGCTCAGGTACTGAGATTTTAAGCGAATCCCAAGTCTTATACCTCTCAAGTATTTTTCTTCGCTCTTCATCACTATTTACTTTGAACAATATATTACGGCCGTCCTCAAGGTTTAACTGTATCCATCCATTCTTGACGTAGCGTTTGCCTATTATTCTAACGATCTTCATTTTTGCTTCCTCTGGTGTTATCTCGTGCAAAAGTAGCTTTCTCCTCACTGGAAGAATACGCCAGAATTTCTCGACTCTCTTAATATAGAGGACATCCATTATCCCAACTGGAAACTTATAATTGGTAACTACACGACCATCGACATATACTACCCTCTGCGTCAAAATTCTGCGTACCTCTCTAAGTGTCTTCGCATAACCTAGCACATCCCTTAAGATGATTGCTATTGGAACGGAACGATCCATTGGATGCGGCCCTGGAGACGGACGAACAGTATATTTTCCATGAGACCTCTTACGTTGTATCGGAAAAACCCTAGGCGCAGCAAGCCTCTTTAAATACCGTGTTCCGCCTAGTTTTGTCATTCGCTTATCACCTCACTACTCCCACTAGTCTCGGATAAAGCCTCCTCTACTTTAACCACACCTCTTCTCCTTTCTAAAATCTCCTTTCTTTTTGGATCTGATAAGTCTAATTCTACTATGGCTACATTCCATGGGTATATAGGATAGTATGCTATGGAGCCCCCAGCGCGCCTGAGTGTTGCGCCTTCAACATAGATTTTAAATTTTTCAGGTATGAGTTCAATGACCTTACCCACAACGCCCTTAAACCTTCCTTTCCTAATGATTACTGTATCTCCTTTTCTTATCGGCATTCTCTTGACGCCATATTTTTCTCGGGCTTCCTTCGTGAGAGGAGCCACCATCACTTTAAGCCTCTTATGATGAGGGAGATTATAGAGCTTTTTACGCACTTTTCGTGGCTGTGATGATATCTTCGTGTTCAGCTTCATTGCAACATCCCTTAAGGATACAAATTCACATGATTATGATTATTACAGAAATAAAAACATGAGATTATTCCTCAACGATTTCCAACCAGGAAAGCGGAACAAGCTGATATTCTCCTGTGGGGAGATATCTGAGAATTGTGAGCGGAACCCTCTTTTTCTTTATCTCCAATTTTGCTATTTCTATCGGATTCGTTGATTCTATCTTCTTTAACTCCTCCTTGGATAGAAGGACAGGGGCTCCATAGGCTATCTGAACCGCAAGAACAGCAACGAGTGTTGCGTACTCATATCTCGTCACATATCGCGGACCTATCTCAACTTTATCGCTGATAATTTGTTTTTTGAGAACTACCAACAGATTCACCTAAGCTTTAACCGGAATACCCAAATTACGGAGATAGTTTAAGATTTCGCCATATTTAGTAGGCAAGTATTTTTTAACAAAAAGCAATATGTCCCTTATCTCCTCACTCAAACCCCCAGAATACTTAGAATATATCTTGAGAGCTTCCTTAATTTCCTCTACTGCCTGCTCATATTTCCCCATACGAACATATACCCTCCGCGAGTAAGGTAATGATTTCTCCGTATTGCGGATCGGCTCCAAGACTATGATAATCTCTAGTAAGCCTGGTCAAAACTCTCTCTACACGTTGTATATCTATCCCCATAAGTATTGGTCCCCATAGAAGTATTATGAATGCCAAATAGTGCCTAAGGATATCTATCCTGTTATTACTTCTACGTAGCAGATCCTCAAATCTCATACGAATATCTTCAAGCTCTTCCTTTAGTTTTAGCTGCGATACTAACCCAAACTTTATTTTCTCAGCCCGTATAATTAGTCTGTAGAACTCATCCTCAAGCGACACTCTACCTTTAAGCTCGCTGTCTATTGATTCCAAAAGTTCTTCTGCTTTCGATTTATTATCAAGCATCATATATGTTCGTGCTAGTTGGAGAAAGGCAAAAAATTTTCTCGTCAAATCCTCAATAGCGTCAGCTAGTTCCACCGCATGATCCAGTATCTTAGCAGCTTTAGCACACTCGCCATTTTTTATGAGTTCTATCGCCTGGCTTACAGAAATAACCACTAGATCATAATTGGAGAATTCTCTGCTCATATGCTCTTACCATATTTTCCTCCAATTCGTAAATCACCACATGGATTTTGTTTTCCTCGGCGACCATGTACCCCCACGTTGGGAGACCATAGCCACCAGCACCGCCAAGAACGCCGCAAACACTTCCAGGATTTAATATAAAGATGTCTTTGAACTCAAGTATTGTTGGATAATGAGTATGACCAGTAATCATAATCTTAGCAGACCTCTTCTTAGCTATTTGGTATAATTGGTTGGGGTCTCCTCGGGGAAATACGCCGTGGCCATGAAATATTGTGAGTTTGATACCATCAATTTCGAAATCCACTACTACTGGCAATTCCATTGCTTTTCCCTCATCCATATTTCCCCTAACGGCATATATTCTCCTCGCAAAATTCTCCACAGACATCAATACTTCATATTTGACCAGATCGCCAGTAACAATCATAATGTCTGGTTGCTCCTTTCTTAAAAACTCTATGAAACTGTTAGGTAATCTGCTTGCTCTATAGGGTATATGTGAGTCTCCCCAGAAAACAATTTTTACCAAGAGCGTCACCACATGCCCAAAATAGGTTGAGAAAAACATCAATATTTGCCTAGATGCGTTTTTATATATTTCTAAACAGGTTCTCTTCTAGGCGTCCAACCAAGAGCCTTACAGAGATCCTTGAGATATACAAATTTACATTTTCCAGAGGAAGGATCGATTATGGCATCTCTTATTACTTGTTTAGGCGCGTTCTTGAATTTTTCTGGGACTCCTATATAGACCTTCAGCCTCCTAAATACGACTCTTGATCTCTTATGTTTCCAGTAGGAGGGTAACATACCTCTTATCCTTCTCTTAAGAAACAAATCAGGTCGTACGTGATGAAATGGGCCTCGCCGCGGATTAGTAAGCGTTCTTATCTCCATCCAATCTTTCCATCTCTGAACGACTTTCTTGAACTCTCCGAGGAACACTGCTTTCTCGGCATTTAGGATTATTACATTTTTATTTTCAAGAAGCATCTTAGCCACTCTTGTGGCTAGACGCCCAACTCTATGGTTGGTAGCATCTATATACACGGTTTCCATACCCATTACCACCACCTTGCTTTCATATTATTATTTTAACATTGGAGCCTTTCGGATTTTGTTCCACAAGTTCTTCAATATTCAATACTTTTCCTCCAGCATCTATAATTTTTCTTTTCGCTGTTTCACTAAATGAAAACGCAGCTACATTGACCTTATGTTTGAGTATTCCCGCACCCAGCACTTTTCCAGGAACCACTACAGTATCCCCGGGCTGAGTATGCCTATTAATTTTTGAGATATTTACTTGGGGCCTTAGGCGTCGCGGCTTTCCAAGCAGCTCAGCAACATACCCCCATATCTTAGCTCTATGTTCCCTAGCCTTCTTCTTTAGAAACTTTATCAGTGCAAGCAACTGAACATTTGTTATTCTCTCGTACTTACGCGCCAAAGTAATCACCGTCTTTGCGACCGAGTATAGTTGTGAAGTTTATTTAGATATAAAAAATTTCATTTGTCCTGTCTCCTGAAGCTTCGCAATTATCTTATCGAGATACGATGTATTAGACAGCTGCGAGTTCCAATAAGAAGCTGTTGGAACGGATTCGTCGACTAGTACCCGTATTTCCCAGCCTCCAACCTCCAAAGAATTCATTATAGCATATCTCATCGCCGCGGAGATCACAGCAACTAGTGGACACATAGGAGCCGTTGGAATCCATCTGACCTCTATTATTTTCTTTTCTGAATATACATCGATTCTCCTTATAAGACCCAATTCCACAACATTTCCATTAAGTTCTGGATCCCTCACCTTTCTAAGAATCTCCATAATTTTTGACTCGATAAGCTTTGACAACATACTACACCTCCATCGAAAACAAGACCTCTTAACAGATTAAAACGGGTATCTTAAATGTTGGTGTCTAAGAAGAACTCGTGATCGCTATGACGACCAGTATTAGGTCTGTAGTGGCAAAGATAATTCACGATAACAATCTAGACCCCGCAGAATACCGAGTAATTTTTAAGCGCCAAAGCGACGAGTATTGGGATGTTCCATTCAATTATCTAAAATTCAAAGAGAACTATTTTCAATACTTGGACTCCGATACACTTTACCCACTCCACAGAATAGTTGCTGTCTACTCAATAACAAGCGGCAAATACCTCATTAAACGCCAATACGATCCCTCTTCTGTCATAGTTATGCCCCAATCCATTGAAATCCTTGTTGGGACCCCCATAGAACATCAATATGATACGTTCACCATAGCACGTTTTGCATGGCTTATATTAGGAGCCATCGAGCACATATTGAGGAATGCTGAGATTGATAAGGAGGAGGTCTTGAATACTTTGGGTAGCTACGAGGAATTTGAGAAGGGGACTTATGTCATCAGGAATGGATATTTCTCTGGAACATTAATTGTCGGGAATAAGATTCTGCGTGGGATGAAACCATTGGATTATGATGCAATCCGAGCAAGGCTAAGCTTTCAGCGGTTATATCTATTTGAAATGGGAGAGATTAAGTTTATGCACGTCTATTCCAAATGGGTATATGTAGTTACTCCTAGCTACGAAGTTGAAATTTATCGTTTCTGTGAAACCAATTATTATGGATCACTATTAGAGACATATTCCTTGATATTGATAAACAACAAAATTGCGGCAGCTATAAACAGAGAAACAAATCTTACTCTCTCACCGCCCCTCACTTATAGAATCTTAGGAGAGACATTTCAATCAAAATTTGCAGATTTCATAACAAGCAGGGCACATTGGGTCTATCATAAAAATAAATATGCTTTTATTATGGACTACGATGCAATGCTTTCAAGAATAATATAAATTCATACAGAGTATGGTGATGTCAGCCACTCTATACTTTTGGGGGACTTCTTTAGTTAGGCTTAAATATTGCTCTTTTCTTAATCAAAGGAAGGTGTAGGCTTATGCTTAGAGCTGGAGAGAAATATAGAGGTGTTGTTATCGGAGCCGAAGCGCCTCGTTTTAAACATCGATGGTTCGGAATACTCGAAGTTCTCGTAGAGTCGGAGATTTATAAGCTTTATATGTCTGGGACAATAGCCCAATGGTTTGTTGAGGGGGATCATGTCGAAATTATTGTTCGAAGAAATATTGGAGGGGACAGAAAATTCCTTGAATTTAGTGACTATGCGTTGTACAAGATATTTAACGGAGAGGCGATACCCGTATGGCCTGTCTTTGATAGAAGATTTGAATTGCCAAGAGTAGATGCTGTCACCGGAAAAACAATCTATTCTTATCACTTGCGTGCACGTGAGGCTATCTACGAATCCGATTTTGAAGCTATCGCTGAGTTAGAGCAGTATCATTATGCTTCAAGAAAAGTGATAATAGCTATTTGGCGATGTGAGAAATGCGGCACCCTTATAAGGAGTAACACCAAACCTCTATGCCCCCATTGTGGGACTGATGAGACAGTACACATATTTGAGATACGTGGTTCTACTCCAGCATCAAGATTCCTAGTGCTCGAACTTACAAGGAGAGAACCATATGAACCAAAGGTTGTTGGATATGTCCGTGTGGACCCTCCAGTTCCTCTAATGCATAGGAGACTTCCAAGCGGTGAGATTATCAGAAACATCAGAGAAAAAGTCTTCCCAAAGGACTGGTTTCATCCCTCATTTTGGCCAGAGGTGATCTATAAGACAAGATTGGTAGAACTCCGTAAGAAATATGGTAGACCTATCGCGCGATCTAAGCTTTGGGAGGAGGCTAAGTGGGCATCACTTAAAACCACAAATACAGCTGCTGCTAGGATTTCTAGGGTTGTTATCCATCCAGACTATAGATCTGATGGTTTGGGTCAAGTAGCCGTCAAAGTCGCCATTGAGTGGATCAAAGAAAGAAGAATCCCCGAGATGAGAAAACATAAGCATGTAGTTGAGACAATAGCTATGATGGCTAGGTATAATCCCTTCTTCGAAAAAGTTGGGTTCAAGTATCTGTGGGACGCAGCAAGCGGCCGACCAGTGCTGTATTATCCATTGACGGGTAGAGCAAAAGAAATAATCGATAAGTTCCTAGAGGAAGATGAGGTAGCAAAGAAGCATAGGGGCCGATTATGTGTCTCTAGGTATGGAGAAGTTGGTATTCTGTCGGGCCCCATAATATTTGAAAATGTAAGTAAGGTGTATGAAAACATCCTCACACTTAGGGATGTAGATCCCCATGTTAGAAGAGTTCTCGAAGCATTTGGAGTCAGAGAACGAAAAATTCAGAGACTCGTCTTGAGAAATGTTAACATAAGAATAAACCCAGGCAATGTCATTGTTATTGTTGGTGCTTCTGGTGCTGGGAAAACTACACTTCTAAGACTAATCTATGGTGCTGCTAAGAAGATAAATGATCCTAAGTTTCAGCCAACAAAGGGAAGGATTATTGTTCCGAATAATGTCCGTGCATCGATAATATTACCAAACGAGATAGAACCAGAATTTGGAGACGAGTCAATACTTGAGAATATTTACAGGAAAACAAAAGACGACTTCCTAGCAGTAGAGATCCTCAACAGAACGGGGCTAAGTGATGCTGTTCTTTTCAGAGCCAAGTTCTCTGAGCTATCAACGGGACAAAAAGAAAGAGCAAAGCTAGCCAGTCTGCTGGCGGAGAGACCTAATCTTCTTCTGATAGACGAATTCGCTTCGCATCTTGATAGACTTACAGCGATGCGGATAGCAAAAAAACTCTCTGACTTAGCAAGAAAAGCTAAGATAACACTAATTCTAGTTACTCACAGAGTTGAGATAATCAAAGCGTTAAACCCCGATAAAATAATATTTGTCGGATATGGGACAGCTAGAGAGGCTACCGAGGACGAGATGAAAACACTAATCACATAACTGTTTTTATGAAATCCACCATAAGTTTAACAGCCTTCGCCCTGTGGCTATGTCTATTCTTCTCTTCGATAGTCATTTCCGCAAATGTTTTGTTGCTTCCCTCCGGAATAAATATTGGGTCAAAACCAAAGCCATAGCTCCCCCGCTCCTCTGAGCTTATCTTGCCCCTAACTGTGCCCCTAAATATCCTTATTACTCCTCCCCAGCCTAAGGCTATGACACTTCTAAACTCAGCATATCTATCTTCAATATTCTCCATGAGCTTCAATATTCCTTTGCAGCCTAGCGTTCTATAAACATAGCTTGAAAAAGGTCCAGGAAAACCATTGAGGGCTCTTATAAACAACCCCGCATCTTCAACAAAAAAATTGACTTTTAGCTGTCGATTCAGATTTTCCGCGGCAAATAGTACAATTTCCTCCAGATTATCCGCTTGTATTTCTAACTTACCGACCTCCCCAAGCATCTCCAACTTTATCTTAGGCTCTAGTTCTGTTATTAAGAATTTAGCCTCCTCAAATTTGTGCCTATTACCTGTTACAAAGTACAGTTCCAATATCAGCTCCCTTTTTCAGAGCCTAATTTCTGCTCCAATAGTAATATATCGTCATCAAACGGATTTATCTCTTTTATCTTTCTGATCTCTCTTCTCGCCAGATCTGTCCTTCCCATCTCCAGGTATATCTCCGCTTTTAAGATAAGAATCTCATAGTCCTCGTAGTCTTCTTTGTTTAACCGCAATTCGTATGCTCTATCAAGCGATTCTATGGCTTCGGAATATCTCTTCATATGTCTAAGGATCCTCGCTCGGAGTATCCAGGCCTCAAAAAATTCTGAGTCTACATTTATAGCCCTTTCGAGGGCGTTATATGCCTCATATAATTCTTTATCTTGATAGCAAATCAAGGCATATAGGAATAGAGCTTTAGGATTTTCGCTTCTCTCAACAAGTCTCCTCACCATCTTCTTTGCTGCTTTTGTTTTCCCTTCAAAATAAAGCTTATATGCTAGCTCAACACCCAATTTAAAGACCTAAAAAACCTAATTGTAATAGGAATTTGATTACTTATATTTTGCTCTAATAGTTAGGTAGAGCTGCGATGAAAGCACCTAGAAAATTTCAGATATGCATATTTTTGGGATTGCTCCTGACCACAATACTTGCATCGATGGGAGTTAACTCTCTAGAGGTAATTGTCGGCGGATCTCCACTAAAGGATGTATACTATCAGGGAGAAGAACTAATCCTGCGGGCTGTCGTGTGGAATAATGGGTCTTCAGCTCTAGAGATACTTTACTTTAACATCAGTATATGGCGCATCGAGGAAAGATATGGTAGGCTAAGAAACATAGAGAGGGTATACTATGCGAAATTCGAGAAGAATATAACAATTGAACCAAACCAACAATTCTCTGAGGAAATAATAATTAAGATAAACTTGCAACCTGCACGATATAACCTATCTTTTGCTGTAGTAACAAAATTTACCGCGGGGGCTACTACTGAGTCAACAAATTATATAGTTCCTTCCCACATCTTCTGGGTTAAACCAAGCTTCGAGATCCCTATCCTTATCTGGGCTGGGATTATTGAGGTAATTCTGATGGGATTAGCCTTGTTCATATATCGGCGACTAAGAAGATAGTAGCTGAGTTCGATCTCGATTCAGACATTTAAATAAGCTCATACTTATTGGTTCACCAAAAGTCAGAAATTTGACCCTCTAGACATCCGTCCTCTAGCTCGGCATAGCATTTTAATAATTAGATAAAAACTTTAATGAGGAAAAATCTGGGCGCTGTGAATGCTCAAGCATATTGTTGATGTACTTCCCAGGCTCCGGTCTAAGCATGTCTGGACTCTAAAAACTCTACTTAGCCTTATGCGTAGATATCAATATGTTCCCATAGATATTCTAGCAACGAGACTTAGGATGAAATCGAGTGTTGTGCGGAAGATCCTCCAGTATTTGATAGATCTAGGACTAGTCACCACGAAGGGGAAGGATTACGAAGGATATGGACTCACATGGTGGGGGCTTGACGTTCTTGCGCTCCGCAAATTAAGTAGCTTCATTGTGCTTCAAAATATTTCCCATAGAATCGATGTTGGTAAGGAGGCTGATATCTACGTTTGTTACGGAGCTGATGGCTATCCCTACATAATAAAAGCTTATAGACTCGGCAGAACAAGTTTTAAGAAAGTTCGTAGTGTCAGACCAACATACAGGGCTGAGACGGGGGGGTGGTTTGCCATGAGTATTAAGGCTGCTAAGAGAGAATTTGAAATCCTCACTACTCTATGGAAATCAGGTGTTGCTGTCCCTAAACCACTAATTTGGGCTTACCATATGATAGTCATGAATTATGTTTCTGGTAGGGAACTACATAAGATACAGCTTAGGAACCCACTAAAAGTTTTTAGAAATATTGTAGAAGAAATCATACGTGCATATACTATAGCTAGGATAGTACATGGCGATCTGAGCGAGTACAACATATTAGTCGACGAGAATACTGAGGAAATATGGATTATCGACTGGCCCCAGTGGCTCCCAGCGGACCATCCAGAGGCAAAGGAGTACTTTAGAAAGGATCTAGAGCAGATTATCAGGTTTTTCTATAGGAAGTATAGGATCAGCCAAGATATGCTGTGGAGAATCATTGAAGAAGTTAATAAAAGTTTTTCTAGTCAGAATTAGGGAAGCATCATTAGTAGATATTCCCTTAGGTAACGAAGTATTATTGGTAGTAGGGATACTCTTCTCCTCTCAAACTCATGGAGGGCTAACTCTACATATTCTTTAGCTCTCTCAACATCATGTTTTAAAAGAGCCGAAGCCGCCGAGCCAAGCAACTCAAGAATCTCTAATCTCTTAGCTTCTGGTATATTTATCTCATAGGCGTATTTCAAGATATAATTTAGGACATAGCTTCCATCTCTTTTCTCCAGCAGCCCCATCAACACATCCTTAGCCGTAGCCTCTAATTGCCGAATATTAAATGTTCGAAACTCCCTTATAATCTCATTGATCGCTTTATCTATACTTACTTCTCTATATGCCTCACGTAGATATGCTAGATTATCCTTAAAGAGCTTGATTTTGACTTCTGTGATCTCTATAGGCCTTATCTTCTTAGCGTACTTCTCGGCCAACGACACTGGAACATCGATCGGAAACTCATTTATTACATACAGAATACTAGATAGAGAATCTACTAGAAGGGGTGTTTTTACCGCCGTGTCAGCACTTGATAACGTCTCCAAACAGTTATGGACAAATAGATTTACATCGTCAAAATACCCGTACTTCGCATAGATTTTTGAAAGCTT
>JAHKKZ010000003.1 GCA_029856685.1 Candidatus Njordarchaeota archaeon | reverse complement strand
CCCGATGAGCTAGGCACCAAAGGCGGAGCGTCTCCGCCGATGGGTGCCCGTGGGAGGGGATGATATGTGCGATGAGGGGGTAGGTATTCCTTGTCAAATATAACTAAATTTGGGAATATCTACCCAAAGTGAAACGCTACTGTGTCTACCTTCTTATTTCCTCTCCTAATCTCTATTCTTAGTCTTACTGCCACTCTCCCGCACCTTTATCCTTCCAACACGTGTCCTTGCTCTTGCTTTTATGCGGCCAATTTTTGTTCTCAACTAAGACCAATAAATAAATCTCAACAGTAGAGAATTAATAAAACGTAAGATTGGGACCTTGCAAGCTGATATAGAGTATAGCATATTTGTTCTGTCGAATGATCATATAGAGGACTTTGCCAATATTCGCAGAGCTATATATCATTTTGGATAGAAGGTAAAATAGATGTGTTGGCGCCCCCGGCGGGAATCGAACCCGCATCTCGGGCTTGACAGGCCCACATGCTAGCCACTACACCACGGGGGCAAACCCCAGTATTATCTGAGTAGCTATAGTATCTTAGGTTTAGTTATTTTTAAAGCATACTAATAGAAGTAGCTGTGAACATAAGTTTTTGACTATATGCTCATAAGTGACCTTCTACGAAACAGAAGTGTTGCTACATGCTGTGAAGTAGAAATGAGAATTGGGTTCCCAAAGTGGGTTATTGGGGAATGAATGAGTCATACTACATTAGTCATAATTCCGAATCTTATGGCTTTGTTGTTGGCAAGATTCTCGACGTCAATTCAATACCGCGATATGCTGAGGTTGTGGATCTAGTGAGATATTTGGGTAAAGATGGTTGGCTTCGTTTTTGTTCAAGGTTTTCGTTGTTTAATGTTGAGACTTTTGAGTTTGTTGTTGCTTTGTCTAGTGTTCTTAGGAAGCTTCCAGATCCAAAGGTTGAGGTTTGTGCTGGTCGTGGGAAGCTCTCTTTTTGGCTTAGGAAGTTTGGTGTGGATATTATTGCTACGGATGACTACTCGTGGCGGTTATGGGGAGAGAGGATTTGTGTGGAGAAAATGAGCATTGAGGAAGCTCTCGAGGTTTATGCTCCCTCAACGGTTATTGGTAGTTGGATCCCCGCAAATGAGGGATACGGAGTTAAAATTCTGCGTTTTCCTTTCGTCAGGTATTTTCTAGATATTGGGGAAGGCCCTAGTGCTGAGTCTTCTTGGATGCATGCTATCAATCTCACCGACTTGAGGGTTTTTGCTAGGAGGTATGGGTATACACCTATCTTCCTTCCTCTTGCTCGTTGGGCTATTGCTCAGACAGATGAGCCGACGCCATGGGGTATCTCAATGAAGACCAAGGTGATTTTGTTCGTTAGGTGGGATGAAGATCCTAGGTGCATTCTTAAGTTCTAGATGGATGGCTTTAAGTGCATAATATTGCTTATTATAAATTCTGATGATGATGTCTGACCTGCTCTGATTAGTGATGAACGTGCACCACTCTGACCTATTGCTTATTTTTTAGTGGTAATCTTTGGTTATTCTAAGGGATTTTAGGATGTTTCTAATATGCATTAGCTTCTAATCTCCCTTATACGAACCTCTAGGAGGTGTCTATACACCCCATACTTCTTCCTATTTATGTATATGATGGGCGGTTCGACGCTGTCTTTCTTGCTTAATACTATACACCATTGAGGGGTTCCTCCGAGATATTTTGGAATGTTATTGGGTTTTTCTGAAAACTTTTTTGCTTGGTCCAATACATGCTTATAGGTCAATATTATATCAACGTTTGGTGGATTTGCGACAAATGTTATTCTCGGCACATATAATACTTCCAACTGTGTAGTCGTTAGGAAGATGAAGTAGCTTATAGTATTGTTTTCCCTATCTATGGTAGGTGGGTTAAGAAAATATCCAAGTAAATTTTTTGTTAGGAAGACTGTTTCTTCTTCCCTGTATATTGATACTAGAGGGTGATAGAAGCTCTGTATGGGCGGCGCTATGACCCTATACATCTCACTAAGGTCAGATATGCTTAGATCCGATTCCTTTCCGCTCAGCATTATATTTACAGGTTTATGTACCTTATCCGTAAATTCAGCTATATTTTCTAGGTTGCGTGGGTCGAGGAATATGATGGCTTCTTTGAATTCCAAGATAAATTTTTTCTCAGGGGAAAGATATATTGCTAGGGGGTAGAACATATTCTTATCCCTCATTACTCTTTCCAGAATATTTTCACTTATCTTTAATCCTGTTAATCAACAATGCATTCTCAATGATATTAATTTCTTTTAGAGGTGTCTCAGCATGGCTAAGCGACGTAAGGTAGTGATTATGGGCGCTGCAGGTAGGGATTTCCATAACTTCAATGTCTTCTTTAGAGATAACCCAGATTTTGAAGTCGTTGCTTTCACACAGACTCAAATCCCAGAGATTTCGGATAGGATATACCCCCCAGAACTAGCAGGAAAACTGTATCCTCAAGGAATACCTTTAATTCCTGAAAAGGACCTTCCCAAAATTATTAGAGAGAAAGGAGCGGACCTAGTAGTATTCTCATACTCAGATATAAGCTTTGAGTATTTGATGGAGCGCGCATCGATAGCACTAGCGAATGGAGCGTCTTTTATGTTGCTAGGCCCAAAGGATACTATGCTAGAAAGTGAGAAACCTGTCATAGCAGTTACAGCTGTTAGGACAGGAGCAGGTAAATCTTCAGTCTCAAGGAAGCTTGCTAAGATATTCCGTAAGAAGGGAATAAAGATCGCAGCTATAAGACATCCCATGCCATATGCGAAGGATCTAAGTAAGAAGGTAGTGGAATGCTTCAAGACAATGGATGATGCATACAAAAAATTGGCAACAGGAGATCTTTCTATAGAAGAGTTAGAGGAGTTTGAGCATTACTTGCAGAATGGTTTCGAAGTGTGGTCTGGGATAGACTATGAGAAAATCCTCAGAGAGGCTGAGAAAAATGCCGATGTGATTCTTTGGGATGGAGGCAATAACGATTTTCCATTCATAAAGCCAGATTTGATGATAACTGTTGCCGATGCTCTTCGACCAGGCCACGAGTTAACATATTTTCCAGGTAGTGTAAACATAAGGATGTGTGATGTTGTACTAATAAATAAGATTGGGCCGGCGCCGTTCGACAATTGGAAAGCGATAATCAGGAATGTTCAAAGAGTGAATCCAAAAGCTAGAATAATACTTGCAGAATCACAGATACATGTTGAGGACCCATCAATGATACGCAATAAGAGGGTCTTAGTAATAGAGGATGGACCAACAGTAACCCATGGAGAAGCCGATCTAGCAGCAGGCCTACTTGCAGCGCGAATGTTTGGTGCGAAAGAAGTAGTTGATCCTCGTCCCTATGTACCTAAAGATTCTGTTTTGGAAGAGATTTACGGAAAATACCCCCACCTAGGTAAGATTCTACCTACAATAGGCTACAATAAGAAGCAGGTCAAAGTGCTTCTTGATGTAATAAATCATGTGAAGGCAGATGTGATTGTCTCGGGAACACCGGTGACGCTCAGTAGGATTTTTGAAGTATATGGCTTAAATGTGAATAAGCCTATTGTGCAGGTCAAGTATGATATTGTTGAAGTTTCTGGATATACACTAGAAAATGTTGTGGATGAATTTATAGAGAATTATCTGAGAGGATAAACTTGAGTGCGGAGGCATACAAAATTCTGTTTGCCGCTACCAAGGACTATGAAGACCTAGGAAAAATCTTCGCAATTGTTGGTGTGGAAGCAAAAATAATGGAGGATGATGCGGAGCTTCTAGCCGTATTAAGAGAAATTCTCGAGGCAAAACAAACCGAATACGCGATAATACTCATGCCAGAAAAATTCATTGATATAACAAAGCCTATTCGTGAGAAACTAAGAGAAGATGGGCGATACATCCCAGCTTTCCTATTTTTACCAGATATAGGGGAACCAAAGTTTCTTCAGTTGGAGGAACTCAATGAATTGCTCAAGAGAATACAGGGAGTAACCATAGAGCAAATAAGGGAGCAGTTCAAGGGGACAAAATAGAACGAAATTACCCCAACCCTGAAGGGATTTTCTTTAGAATTTTAACAATATTTTTTTCGAGGGTATCCAGAGGCACGTTTATTGATATCCTGGTTGAACGTCCTCGCTGATTTTTTCCACTTACTGTAACTTCAACAATACCACTAAGTTCGTATTCAATCTCTCTCAGGTAGCGCCATATCTGTGTTGTCTTTCTTGGTTCTTCGCCATATTCGGCACAGAGTTCTCGATAGTATTCCTGAACCATAGTTCTTGTGACATAGCTCCTATTACTGTTTTTTAGCGCCAATATTGTTGCTAGGAGCAGAATAAGTTTATGTCGTCCTAGCCCAATAAGCTTTTCCATGTCGAGTGCAGGTATTAATGCATACTCCTTTATGGCCAATCTGATGTGTTCTGGTCTAACAACATCCTCATTCTTATGCTCTGCTATCTCACCAGCAAGTCGCAAAAGGTCTATTGCCGTTCTTGCATTGCCCCATGCTTGATTAGCAACAAAGTTAGCTAAATATGACAGACTCTCTTCGCTAATAGTTCCATTTCTGAAGGCCAACTTGGCTCGATATCTTAGTATCTCAACAAGTTCCCCTGGACCGTATGCCTCAAGATGTTTTTTCTCGTGGATAAACGAGGCCCTAGTTGCTGGATCAAGCCAGCTAAATATGAATTCTTCGGTTCTGCTGATACTTATAGTTGCGACAAAAAAGTTGCTGAATGTTGTTTTTTCAAGATACCGCGATAGAGAATAAAGCATATCCGTAGCTTTTTCACCTTCATTTCCCCAAAATAGAGAGTCGATTTCATCTAATATTATGAGGAGTCTCTGCGCTCTTTCTTTTGTTGCAAGAAATATTAGCTCTAAAAACTCATCCTTAGACAGACCACGCTGGGGGAGGGAAGATGATATTTGCGACGCTATTTGTGCGAGTACGCGATAGACTCTCTTAGAAAACCTGCAATTAACATAGCATATGATGAGATTCTCCCTAAACACTGTCTTTAAATCAGCAGCAACCCTACGTGATAAGACTGTTTTTCCAGAGCCAACACTTCCAGAGATATGGATGCCCTTAAATCCCTTCCCAGAGGACTGAGAAAAAAACTGTCGAATCTTTAAAAAAAGCTCAGATCGGATATTCTCTCGTGTCGGTAATTTCTCTGGAATGAATGAGTGATCTAATGTTTCTGGTGCTACAATAATTTTCCCCATAAACATCAGCGCACAAAAATCATTCCTCTATTCCATACAATTCTTTGAGTTCTTCAGTTAATACTTTCTTTATTTTGTCTGCATGTTCTGTTTTAAGCAGATGTTTAATATCACGAGAAGTCAGCTTGTTTACCATATCGGCACGTGTCTCATCTATGCCGTACCAAGGCCTAATAATGATTATATCATTAGGACGTACACGGATGGATCTCTTTGATCTAGGGATTCTAACCTTGCGTATTAGTCCATCACTACAATAAACCTCAATCCAGTCACCACCCAACATGCGCAAGAGAAGTCCTACTAAATCTCCCTCCTGCAAAGTTACGAATTTTTCTTCAGCTTTAGCCTTTTTCTTTCCCAAAATCATCACCTCATTAATGTCGATTGTTAATATATCTTGTTGCAATTCTGTCAAAAAATAGTAAAAATAAATTTTTGTGTTTGTTGGGATGTAATTTGTCTGGGGGGATAGGGGGAGTCTCAATAAGCACAGTTAGAACATGTAGACTTTCAGGAATAATAAGTGATATGGCACGGATAGCAAAAGTCCTGATACATATGGGGAGAGATGACCCCATATTCATATTCTCCCATATAGACGCAGATGGCATTTGCTCCGCAGCAATAATCATAGAGCTTCTTATCGAAATGAATAAGCCTTTTGTGTTAAACTTCTTTCCGCAGATATCTGTAGAAAGCTTTAGGGAGTTCTGGCAAGAAGTTGAACCTCGCTATGCCATATTTTTGGATCTAGGTACGGATGCCCCACTAGAATATATTGAGAATACTCCTGGTGTATCTCTGGGAATAGTTATAGATCATCATGTATTTAGCATTCGCAATAGCTATTCGAAGTCATTAGTCATTAACCCAAGATTCTGGGGGCTCGACGGAGGAGTTGAAATAAGTTCAGCAGGGATGACTTTTCTGTTAGCAAATACCATTAGCAATTTCTTCGCAAACAATCCAATTTCTCTCTTCTGCGCGGTGGTTGGAGCTCTGGGTGACGCACAAGATATCGGTGCGAAGAGATCCTTACTGGGGCTAAATCGGTCAATTGTCGAGTATGGCAAGAGACATGGCATATTATGTAGTTATGAGGACTACATCCTAATCGGAAGGGGCTTTAAACCTCTATATAGACTTCTCGCTGAAATGTTTATTTTTGAAATTCCTGGAGTATCTGGAAGCTATGACGGAGCAATAGACTTCCTTATCAGAATCGGAATAATGAGTCACGATGATGATCCCGAAAAGATATTTTGGGAGAAACTTACTCCAGAGCAGAAAGATGTCTTACGAAGAAAGCTTCTTGAAGCATTAGTATTGAAATACTCTGGGAAATACTCCATAGAGGAGCTAAACAACATATTGCGGGGCTATGTATATGAATTTCTAGCTGATAAGGAGTTCTTCTGCCGATATGCTAGGGATATGTCAATACTTCTTAATGCTTGTGGTAAGATGAGGGCTCCAGAAATAGCGATAAAAGGTCTGCTTAATCCCTCAGACCAATCTGCGGTTCAGCGAATATTCCAGTTATATGAGAGATACCGAGCAATCCTGTCGTCAGTATTCTCGAATCTGGACACTAAAATCGACTTGATGGGAGAGGTGGCTATCTATGATGGTAGGGATGAGATTCATGAGGAGCTAACAAGCACGATATCGAGCATCTTAGCATCCTCACTAAAAGATAGAGTTAAGGTCGTAATTGCAATCGCTAGAAGCATTGAAGGTATTCTAAAGATCTCCTTAAGAAAGACGAACCTTCTCGAAAAAAGCCTAACAGACATACTTAAGAAAATCTCAGAGAAAATGCCAAACATTATTGGGGGTGGTCATGAATCAGCAGCAGGAGCATATATACCAGAGGAAAGTCTTGACCTATTCTTAAGTATTCTAAGCAAGGAGATCTTATCATGAATAGCAAATATAGCAATGCGTATATTATCCAAGAAATCAAAGCTACAGCAAAAATAAAAACAAAAGGTAGATGCACAAAGCTAATAAATCTAGCAGTTCTACCAGAGAGCTTAATAAAGTTCGAAGATATAGAAATAAAACAAGTTCTTAGTGGAGATATAATTACGCTAGACGTACGGGTAGAGAAAAGACCTGATGATAGGATACGCAGTATTTTGAGGACAATTGATGATTTTCTTGCGGCGATAGAATTTGTTTTGGGTATTCTCGAAGTAATCGATGAAATAGATTAGTTTTTCAATCTTATTGGGAGAAAAAGCTGATTTGTATACTGTTCATAATTCATAAATTGCATTCTTTTTTAAGTGATGTTATTGCATTATTCTTGTGTTAAATAGCATTACTGTTCTATTTAGGAGGTTATAAATAATGCCCAAAAAATTCGAAACAAAAAGGGTTACGCTTGAAGAATTCATTGAGAGAGTTAAGAAGTACCTAAAAATAATAGTGCAGGAATTGAAGGGACAAAAAGAGCATCTTGAGAGATTAGAGAAAAATGTAGAAACTTTGAAAGCTGAGGTAGACACAATAAAAGCTAAATTATCAAGAATTGAACGGCGTGCTATGCCCGCTATACCTCCTACACCCAGTGCCCCAGAAGAAGCGATCGGAACAGAGCTTGACATGGTGCTACCCGAAGTCCCGTCAATCGAGGAATTGGAAGCCCCTAGAACTGAAGCTAAAATCGAAGGCGCCGAAGCCCAAGAAAAAGCAGAAAGTTTGCCTGTTCCTCCGGTACCAAGTATCACCGAGGAACGAAAAGAAGTTAGTGTTTCTACTGAGAAAGGAAAAGTTGAGGAGGAATTCGACTTAGAAAAATATCTGGAGCGATTAGAACAATTGGAAGGATTAGAAAAATTAGAAGTGCCCGAGGTCCCGTCTGCTGAGGAAATAGCAATACCTGAGGTGTCTCCAGACACAGAAGAGGGAAAACCTGTATCCCCTAAGGAGCTTAAGAAAAAAGAGAAGGACATATTAAAGGCTCTCTCCGAGTTAGAGTTCGCATAAATAGGTGTTTGCTTATTGGAGCTAGGGAATACTAGCGAAATCAAACTAATAGTAGAAAACTATGAAGCTCTACAAAAGATAAAGTATATGGTAACTGGTTTCTACGGCCTTGGCTTATGTGGATATTTAACCTCCAGATATCTTTGTGAAGTGGCGGAGGAACTCGGCTGCCTACGTCGAATAGGCCTCGTGTGGTCAGCAAGCCTTCCACCAATCGTCGAAGTAAATAATAATGGGACATTTAATTATCCTGTGGAGCTCTGTCAGATAAGCGATAGAGCAAGTGTTCTTCTCTTCAGATACCAAGTTCCCAGCGGTCTTCATGTGAGCATTGCAGATAAAATAACAGATCTTGCGAAGAAATACGAAATAATACTGATACTTGCAGGAGGAATAGACATAAAGGTTTTTCCTTCCATTAAGCGTGAAAACGCGGATATAGTTTATACCAGTAACTCGGTATTTAAAACCATGCTGAATTCCGGTGCATTTAAATGGGATATAGAGAAATCTCCACCTGGTGTTGTTGTGTCTGGAGGCATAGCTATTTTCCTGATGTTTGCCGAACTGAAGGGGGTTCCTGCAGTGAGCTTATTAGCTCCTACGTATGCCCAAGCAGGATATGTTGATAGTCTAGCATCATTGAAACTAGCAAAGAGGATAGCAAAAACATTCGATTTTGGTTTAGATTTGTCTCCCTTCGATACGAGGATTCAACTTGAGGTTTCTCGTCTCATGGAGATGAGAGCTCGAGAAGAAATGAGGCAAAGAAAAGAAGAACGTTTTGAGCCAGAAACAGAGGAATTTGGTATAACATGAGAGATAGCCAGTAAATAGGGGGTTACAATAGAGAAGAAATTCGTTGAAGCATTCATGAATCTTGTGTTAATCTGGACAAAAGAGTATGAGAATGCAGAACTACAAAACATAAGCCCCGAGACATTATCTGATATCTATCTTTTTCTAGAGGAGCTTAAGAGACAGGAATCCGTGGATATTGATGATATACATAGGAAAATATTTTCCATGTATGGAGTTTTTCTTAGGTGGATTTTAGACGATATTAAGCTTCTAAGAAGACTAAAAATAGTAGCGTTTATCATAGCACATAATGAGGTTCCAAAAAATTTATTGCCAGAAGAAGCTGTGTTCGCCGATGCTTTTAGAAAAATCATAGAGACAACACGAAGAGAAAAAGAAATTATTGGTGATCCCCTAGAGCTTATACGAGTAGAAAAAAGAGTAGACAAAAAAATCAAACGCCAACCAGTAATAGTGCAAACTGAAATAAGGAGTCTTGTCGGGATGGATGGATTGGTTTATCGAGGTTTGAGAAAAGGAACTATTGCGAATATTCCCACGAAAAACTATGAATTGCTGATTGGGAGAGGAGCACAAATAAAAGAGTTGTCCTAAACAGATCTATTTCTACTTCGATTGCGGAATTATATCTCGATATACCTCGGCGACAAGGAGTTTGTTCTGGACGTTCTGAAGCTCTTCTATAAGCTTACTGATTCTGGGTAGATAATTCTTAATGATAGCACGAACAGTTCCTAATAAAGCTGGCTTACGGACATGTGTGAGTAATGTTGCTTTGCCTATGTGAAGCAAAACAATTATAGAGTCCTGTGTCTCGAGGAAAAGAAAATCCCTACCAAAACTTATGTCCAATTTTAAGATTTCCGTGAAGAGCGTTTGAAGCCCCTCTAAAGATCCGTTAAGGAGCGATGCTATCTCGTTTATTCTCTCATCGCTTCTCGGCTTAGCACTATAGTCGGCTATAGGAACACCGTCGGCGCTTACAACTATTAATTCGACATTTCCAAGACTTCTAGCCATTTCCCTAATGAGCTTGTTCAGCTTATCATAGATCTTCCTTAGAGCTACATCTAGTTTATCAGCTTCTTCCATACTTACCACGGTAACCATTAAGACTAGCACCTGAACACTATCTAGCAAAGGAAGCAAAGGTATTTTAATGCTTTTTATGATTCTGGTGCGATGGGCATATAGTTTTGTGTAATACATGGAAGTAATACACAAAAGACACAGAAAAGTGGGCCGGGGCGGACTCGAACCGCCGACCTTCCCGTGTCTCAAAATATCTGTGAGCGGGACGCCATAGCCACTAGGCCACCGGCCCATAAAGAGTGAAAAAATAAGTGCGGGGGGCGGGATTCGAACCCGCGAAGGCATACGCCACGGGATCCTAAGTCCCGCCCGTTTGACCTCTCCGGAACCCCCGCTTGATTGAAAAGGCTTAAGGAATTATACCAGTTATTTATCAGATAACAATCAGACCTTTTAAAAATTCATGGAGACATACGAGCCGGTTTAGAGTTATAACTCAGTTTTGCTACTTGTTCATCATATTTCTTAAGTACCTCCTGTATTGCATCTTTTTGTGTAATATGTAGATATACCTGCCACATTCTCGTAGATGTGCTCCATCCCATCACCTGGTTCATCGTGTATGGGCTAACCCCTAGCTTAGCTAGAAGCGTCGCTCGTGAGTGCCGAAACATATGGGCTGTTATTCTTCGGCTAAGCCCAGCTTTTCTTGATATTCTTCTTAGAAGCTTTCTAACCGCGGGATAACTGAGAGGCTTTTTTGGGGCTCTTAAGTTGCAGAATAGGTATGCCTCTGGTTCGCTTTTTAGTGGATGTATTCTGAGCCACTCCTCGATAAATTCCTTGTTTGCGAGAGGAACTAGTCTTTTTCCTCCACCTACCACAGCATAGTTCTCATCTAGGTGCAGATCCTTTATGCGAACCTTAAGTATCTCAAGGATCCTCGCTCCACTCTCATACATAAACTGAAGCAATGCTTTGTCTCTTGGATTGCTGGCTGCTTGTAGAAGCTTTACATATTCTTTATAGCTAATTATTTTTTCAAGTATTTCGAGTTTTCTTTCTCCCTTTGTCGATTTTGGGTTTATCGTAAAGAACCAGCGCATGGGCTCTGGAGTAGTTCTAGGCGGCAAATCAAGAAGCCACCTCATAAATACTCTGATTCTCATCATCTTCTCCCGAATTGTGCTATGCTTATTATGCTTTTTGTTGAGTAGATAGCTTACATAGTATCTGAAATCTACTGCTGTGAGCTCAGCAAAATCTTTCTTCACTATATCTGCTAATTCAACTAGTGTGAAAGCATATGCCATTATACGGAATGGGCTAAATCCCTTCATCCTGAGTTCGTCCACGAATAGAAGTATCTGATGTCTTGCTTTTTCATCTATTTCTGAAGATTTGACATAATCAATGACCCCCTCGATACTCTCACATCGAAAAAGCTTTATCTCATCTACCGACATAATTCTCTCCATTTCAGCGTGAAATGGGAAGCCCAAAGAAATAATTAACACCTGATATTATAAGGGTAATATCCTCATAGATTTGATGTGGAAATACTAGGAGCCAGAGGCGGGAATTTTCAAAGAAAATACCACCGCTTGTTAATGTAAGATTTAGAAGGAATTTTCTTCTTTCCTAAGTTTAGTATTGTGGTATTTTTATAAAGTCAAATAAACATATAATTGTTGCTGAATTTAACTGAGATTAACATTAGTAATGGGGATCGACATGACATCTGGGATGGTATATCTGCATGCCGTCATGCTACTACACTACGCGGGAAAAGAGATAAATGAGGAGAATATCAAGAATATCCTTCAGGCGGCAGGCATAACAGATTATGAAGAGGGATACATAAAAGCAATTGTGAGCGCTGTAAGTAAAGTGAATCTCAATGAGATAATAGAGCAAGCAAAACGAGCACCAGTAGTGGCTGCAGCTCCGGCACCCGCCACAACAGCAGCGCCACCTGCTGAAGAAGAGAAGAAAGAAGAGAAGAAGGAAGAAAAGAAGAAGGAAAAGAAGGAAGAGGAAGCGCTAGCAGGCTTGGCAGCATTATTCGGCTAAATACTACTCCTTGGGGGGCTTCTCAATGTCATCCTCGAATTTACCCCTAGCGACTCTTAGGCGTTCAGTAAACAAACGCATAAAAGTGTGGCTTAAAGATGGTACGATACTGGATGGCGTAGTAATGTCGACGGATGAGGTAATGAACATAATGCTTGTGGATACGAAAGAAGTTAATGAAAAAGGAGAAATTGTACGTAAATGGGGAACAGTTCTTCTGCGTGGGTCAACCATTCTGATGATCCAGGTTTTTGACTAGTAGTTATACGCGATGATGAATTCAGCCTTGTGCGAAAAATCATGAGCGCCGATGGGCAAGCTGAGCTTTTCTGTTAGAGTTTTTTAATAATTTTCTGTATGATTTCGAGAGGGGCATTTGTTTTTATAGCTTTTGGATGGAAGTGTGTTCTTTCTGCTATGTAGCCCTGTTTCTGTAGTTCGTTTATGACGTCTTTGATTCGTGGTGTTGTTCTTCGGAGTTTTGATGCTATTAGTTCTATATTGTAGTAGAAGGGGATAAGAGCTGTTTTAAGTTCTGCTTTGAGCCATGTCTCAATTTTTGTTTTCGATTTTTTATTTATGGGTAGCTTGTTTGTTATGTTTAGGGCCTCATTTACGAATTCTTCATCGTATATGGGTCCTAGCCATATTGGGCCTATGAGGTCACCTTTGGGTGTGTTTTTTGGTTTTCTGAGTATGTGTATTTTGTCATCTTCGATGGCAATCCAGCCTGATCTATCCCAAAGAAACTTATCTGCGACTCTTCTTCCTGGAATTGTGATAAGTGCGATTTTTATGAAGTGCGTTAAGAAGAATCCAAATAGCGGTTTGAGTGCTATTCCGTATTTTGTGGCTGTATTAAGAGCATAATGGATCAATGTACGGATGGCTATTTCTCCGCCAAAAGGTGTGATTTTTGTGTAGACTCCGTATTTCCTACGGGCTGACTGAGGGAATTTTCCTATGAGAGCCGAGGTATCTGTTGCTGTTATTAGTAATAGGCCTGTTTTTCTCCTAAGTATTCTTACCGCGGAGTCTATGAATGGTGTGGGTGTCCCGAAGGGATCTATGTCTATGGCGTCTATTGGTTTTTTCCAGAGCCTAATTGAGCTGAGTAGGTGATTAGCCTCATAGTTTAGTATCGTCGCATGGCTTTGTATCTCTGGGGAAAAACATTTTGCATTGAAATGCATAAATTTCACGCACTTGGAGTTGATGTCGTTCATAATAACATTAAGCAATCCAACTTCATTTAGCGCTCTGAAACCTCGTATCCCTGTCCCAGCAAGCAGTTCTATATATGTAATTTCTTCTGGCTCCTTATCAGACACTCTTAGGAATGTTGCGAGAGCTATTATTGATAGATCCCTATTGATCTCCATCATGGGATTATAAAATAATGGTAGCTCAAATGGGAGATAGTAACCTGGTTTTGCATAGTGTTGTGGATCTGGTATCCAGTAAAGTGTTCCCCCCTCTCTTATTCTTCTAAGATAAATTCCATCAAATTTTGTTGTTTCGTCTAGGTATTCCACCATTAGAATCACTCACTAGAGTCAACGCCCGTCAATTTAACAAGATTACTTTGAACGCTTTTTAGTAATTTCAGAGCAGGTGTGTGAGATTGTGTCTATTCATAGTGATAGAGGGTATCGACGGAAGTGGAAAAACCACGCAGGCGAAGATGCTTTTTAAGAAATTAATCCGAAGAGGCTACAGAGTAGCTTTACTTGCAGAGCCGACGGGAAGTGTTTATGGTAGGAAAATCAGAGAAAAACTTAGAGAAGGAAATTATACAGCTGAAGAGCTCTATGAGCTATTCGTTAAAGACCGTATGTTAAACGCAAAAAATATACAAAGTTTACTTAGGTGGGGGTATATAGTGATTTTAGATAGATATTATATATCAACAATAGCTTATCAAGGTGCTCAGGGGATACCTATAGATAGGATTCTGAACGATCATAAAAACCTTCCACAACCAGACATAATAATAATACTCGATATAGATCCTGTAACAGCACTAGGTAGGCTAAAGAAAAAAGATACTTTCGAAACCAGAGAGTTTTTAGAACGTGTGAGAGAAATATATCTGAGAATACCAGAAATATTGAAAAATTTCGATGGACAAATTGAGGTCATCAATGCGGATAGAGATCCTGAGGCGGTCGGCGAGGACATATGGAAGATGGTTAGGGATAGGATAAGTTGTGGGGAGTGACATTCATTGCCAAGGTTTGTTGTGAGATTACAGGATGATAGATTCCTAATGCATAAAAAGGAGAATCTGAATTGGCGTATCCTCATAGCGGAAGGTTTTGGCTATATAGAAGGAGAACATATAGTTCTAAGTCCCATCGAAATTGCGTATTTGATCCTTAAAAACAAGGTTTGCCTGCAACCAACTATGACTGTTGAGGACATAATATATAGGTATTCTGAGAGTGACCCTCTTTTCCCATTAAAATTTTCGGTATATCTGGATCTGCGAGAAAGGAGATTCATAGTTAGAGTACTAGATGAGTATCCTATAAGCTTTGAGGTCTTCGGGCGGGGATCGGACCCTCTCATGTCCGAGTCTAAATACTATGTGATGATACTTCCCTCAGAAAAAAGTGTTGCGGTTCAGATACTTTATAACGCGCTTGAGAAGGCAAGAAATCGAGGAAAAATATTAGTTCTAGCAATAATAGATCAAGATGGAAACATAGTTTACTATAACATTGAAAGCACATTAAGGTTTAAAGTGAGTCTGAAGCTGCGCAGACTAAAGATTGTATGACAATGATACATGTCTGGGAGTATCTTGGGATAGAGGCCATATATGACTTTTCTTTTTTATTGCTCAGCTCTGAAGCCTATTGGTGCATGCTAGTGAGATTAGGTGAACTTCAAAGAGTTATTAAAAAATTGATACTTGAGAAAGATCCTGATATAAGTGACCTTCTGAAAGATGCGAAACGTTTGGCGGAGGAACTCCTAGTAGAGGCAAATCTGGATGTTCATATGATTTATCAATATTTGGAAGGAGCGTTGTTAGAGATAGTGATCCTAGCTACCCTACTGAGGATAGATATAGAAAAAATGCTAAAAAACTTTTTCGACAAATTGGCGACAAAGAATAGTAGGATCTATGCCGAATAGGTATTTAGATCTATCTGAAGAAATCAAATAGACTAGCCTGGCGCCCAGCCTTCTCTTCGCGTTCCAATCGTTTAAAGACGGGCTCTAATTCATTGCTAACACGCTCTGGATTAAAATCATGCTCTTCCACAAGAAACTCTATGATTTTTTCTCGCTGAGGCTCCTTGAACTCTATCTTATAATTAGTTGTTACTGGTGGGTTAAGGAAGATCGCTCGGATTTCATCCACTTCGAATGGATAGCGCCATCTAACTAAACCCAACTTAACAATTCTCTCCAGATTACCGTACTTCTTTATGTATTCGTATGCACGTTTAGGCCCTATTCCCGGGAAACCTTCTGGATTGAAGTCCGTGCCTATAAGTATTGCTAGATCGATTAGTTGCTCATATGTGAGTTCTAACTTGGTAAGTACCTCATCTAGGGTATACTCCTTTATCTCCTCCTCGCCCCTTCTTCCTCCCCCCTTGGTGATCCTGAGTCCTCTTATAACCCGAGGGGATCCATAGAGAAACGAATCGTAATCTGGTGAGCTCACAGAGTATGCATCTCCTTTCCTAACAATAAAAGCTGCCTGTGCTTCTCCATCATGTGGAGCTTGAATTATTGGGACACCGAGATACTCTAGTAATGTCTTAGCTGTGCTTACCATATAATCTTCGACTCGCGCAGCCTGTTTTGCGTACTTCTTCGCTTCTTCAAAGTCTCCACGAGCTAAGGCTTCGATATATTTTTGTTCTGCTTCCTCTCTTCTTATATGGCGTTCCTGTATAGTCCTCAGCTTAAGTGGATGAGGTGGACCATCAAAGACATAAACAGGTTTTATACCTAAGGCTAACATGCGGCATGTCCTATTGAATAACCCAACTAGATGTGATGTTATCCTTCCACGGGAATCTCTCAATGGTTTTCCCTGTCGGTCTCTGATAATCGAAAGCATCTCATATAGCGTCACTAATGCATCTATAGCAATGATCTTTCCTTCTAAGATGGTTAGGTTCTCAACTATCTGGCCTGTGACTCCTTTTTCCCTGAATAGGGGTCCGAATTTAACTCCCATTGATACCCCCAAATACCTTTTTGATACTCGAATAAATAAAATTAAGTTATTTGTGTCCTTAATTTGAGAAAGAGGATTTTTGGTGTTGTGCGGGTGTTCGTGCAATTGAGCATGGACTATTTGATATCGCTCATAATATTCCTATTATTCATATTTCTAATCAACGAAATACAGGTACAATTCATTGTTTGGAGCCTAAGGTCATTTATTAATGAGATCACGCTGTATGAGAAGCTTTCGAAGAGAATGTTTATGCGTCTAATCTTGATGCATCGACAGGACATACTACCAGAAGTTGCAACGAACGTGGATGTGATCGCAAAAAATCTGAAGAAATCAGATGACTTCGCACGGATCCTAAGGTGGATTGATGAGATTATAAATAGTTTTGTTATTGCACCCGTGACATTAGATCCAACTGGTGTTTTGCAACGGCTAGAGCACATACTCGATGTTAGGCGTAGCAGGTTGAGGAATGTAGCACGACACATAATACCTGACGCTCCAGAATATGTCCAAAGAGATCTGGAAAGCGCTTTAGAAGCCGCTGCGGCGATAAGATATCTCTGGAAAATAACATCCCATATATATGAGATAGGGTACCGGACGAAAAATATCTATTATCTACTTCAATTGAAGTTGCTTGTTCCGTTTCTCCGAGAGCTCTGCCTAAGCTATTTTGATGCTCTCAAAGGATTTATAGAGGGCGTTCCCATAGGGGATAGTGTAGGTGCCCTCGTAGCGCTCAACTTCTTTGGTACTGAGGTCGATACGGATGAGGAGCTACAAGTTGTTTTTAGCTCTTCTGAGATTTATGGTCGCTACGTATTGGCGGTCAAGGCTAGGGGGCCCGGTAGCGAAGTAGGATATCCAGGTCGCTTTCTAGAAAAACTTCTTGAGAAGATAGGAGGTGGTGTGAATGCGATAATAACTGTTGATGCTGCTCTTCGCCTAGAATCGGAAAGGTCCGGTCGGGTAGACGTGGGTTACGGAGCCGCGATTGGCGATCCGGGCCCGGAGAAATATAGAATTGAGTCTTGGTCATCTAAATATAAAATTCCTTTATTCGCTATTGTTATAAAGGAGAACTATGTTGAAGCCTTAACACCTCTTAACGAGACGTTACTTCAAGCTGTAAACAAAGCATGCGATATTGTTAAAAAAATAATAGTCGAGGAGGTGCCAGAGGGCGGTAAGGTAGTTATCCTAGGAATAGGAAATACTGTTGGTGTTGGTAACATCCCCATACCAAGTGAATCTGCGGAATAAGTAATAATAGGCTTTGAAGCCATGAAGGAAGAATATAGCCTTGACGAAATAAGATGTTTCGAACTAAGGAATCTTGTCCTAACGGTTTCTAGAGAATACGATCTTTTTCCTGGCTTTACCATACGCATAGATTCGCCAAAGTCAGCATGGTATAATTCATGGGGCACAATAATACTATCTGAATATCCAGAAGGAGACACTTTATACGACTTCGATCGCTATCTCCTATTGCTTGGTCTTGGGTATCATGCTATTCTTCCAGCAACTGAGCTTAATAGACTCATAATGCTAGCAGCTTCTAGAAAAATCCTAGGAAATGTCGATAAGAAAATACATGGGTTTTTTGTCTCCTTAATGTGTTTGTTCTCAATATTTACTCAATTCTCAAATCATAAGAGCATAAGACCTATAGTAAGGGATTCTATAAGTAAGATCGTTAAGCAGAAAAAAGCTTTCTACAGCCCACTAGGAAGGATTCTAATGGAGTTCTATGAGGGTCTGCTCGGGAGACAAATTTCGGAAAGAACTAAGCGTCTTATCAGGATAGTCTCCCTGAGAATCCCACTCTACGCCAAGGCCAAAATCTTCTTTAAGGAACTTCTATCTGAGATGGGCTCTCTGAGTCCATGGTCGTTCCATGAAAGAAACTTAAGGAGATATATTCTTCCGATATCAGCCGATGAAATCATAGATCGTAGCGGTAAGATATGTTTGAATCCCCGTGAGTTGGAATTATTAGGTGAGATAGACTATAACTTTGCAAAAACAATTGCTAAAAAATTGGATGCTAAACTCGGCGGAAAAGGTAAGCAACCAGCTTTCTCTGAGAATAAAGTTTTAATTCAGAAATTGCTTGATAAGAGACGGTACTTAGCTGCTGCTAGGAGGGCTCGTATAAAGAAGTTACTTTCGATAATCGAGGAGAAAATAATAAGCATAGAGCCTAGGGCGACGAAATATGGATTTAGTGAGTGGTTTCTTGGAGACGACGAAGAAAAGCTAAATATTGAAATATCGGCTGATACATTTGGTTATGTGATACCCGAGATATCAACTCTACGCGACGTCTATGAGAGGGGTGGTGAAAGGATCTTTGGAAGGGGAACTCTACGTCATATAGAACTTTGCATAGACACTAGTGGATCCATGGACGGAAATGCTATTGAGCGTGCCATAGATCTTGGTGTTGCTCTTGTTGAAATTGCGAAGAAATTTCATATGTCTGTCGGAATCTCAACTTTTTCTTCAGGTGCATGGGAGGGATCCCCCCCAACGTTCGATTATGATATTATTGAAGAACTATTGCTGAGATTGGACTCTGAAGGGGGAACAAATATTCGACACGTATTTGAGCTTATTGAAAAGCACCTCAATGTGTTATTTGAGAAAGCGTTAGTAGCGATAATAACGGATACTGCAATATATGATATTGCGTTCCCAGAAGTAATAAATAATCTGATGGGTCTAAGAGAAAGAGTTTTTTTAGTAATCTTTGCAATTACACACGAGCTGTGGAAAAAAGCCGAAACCACACTAAATCTTCTTAACGTCCCAATAATATATGTATCACCTGATGCTACTGAGGAGGAGGAAGTAAACATTGTTGTTAACAAAATGTCTAGACTATGCATGGATGCCCTTGGGGAGTAGCATTGGAGGAAAATTCTGAGGAGATTGAGAAATATCGTGACAAAATAGCAATTTTGTATAAGGAACTCTTCGAGAGATGGTTTACGCAGGATCGTTCACTCAAAGAATTTATTATCGCGTCTCTCTTAATACGTAATAACAAAGTCCTATTAGTTGGATATCCGGGGGCGGGAAAGTCAACTCTTGTAAGACTCATAAGCCGAGCGCTTTCAATGGGGCAGAAGGACATTTTAGGAATTGTGATAGGGGCTCCTGAGAAGACTCTCCAAAAAGTTTTGGTTAGTACGAATCTTGTTAAATTGCTGACTACTGGTAAGGAGGAAATCATAGTACGTCCCATAGTAAAAGCAAGAGTAAAGTTTATCAATGAGATAAATCGCTTTTCTAAGAGTGTTCAAGATGCTCTTCTAAGTCTGTTGGAGGAAGGATATATTGAATATGGGGGTATGCGTTTTGAGACTCCCGATTACATATGCTTCGCTGACATGAATCCATTCCGAGGAGAAATCGATCGGGCCTTAAAATCTAGGTTCTGGGGGTCTTGCTATATAGGACTTCCAGGCTTAGAGGAATCGAAGAATATAATTGATAGACTCTTAGAAAGTGAGAAAGAAACATCTGGTAAACTTGCTATTGTCGAAACCATGCCCAAAATTATGTCTTTCGAAGAACTGGAATGTGTATGGAATGATGTAATGTCTATAGCTATACCCGAACATATAAAACTCTTGGGGATAATGATACTTTCATCCCTCCGTATATGTAAGTTTGGTAGATTAGACCTTATGCCAGGATATATGAGGCTTCCATGTACGGAATGTGAATATGCTAATGAGCCTTGCAGTAAGATTCAAGAACCTCCTGACGAGAGAGCTTCAATAGCGCTTTTTGCTTATGCTCGAGCAAGGGCATGGCTGAGGGGGAGAAAAGCAGTTGATATAGAAGACCTTCTCTGGGCGATACCATATGTTTTTGCACATAGAACTGAGCTAAAACCATTAGTGAAAAGCCGATATCATAATCCTTGGGAGTTTTTTAAAAAATTTGTTAAGTGGCTTAAGGAAACGAAAATAGGGTCTTTTGATACGCCGGGTGTTTGGCTTAAAGCTCTGGCATTAGCATCTATAATTCTTGGTGTTGGTCCGAAGGAATTAGAAAGGATCGCTATAGGAATTTATGGAAAAAATGATACTCCAAGCTACTTGAAGGAACTAGAAAGATTGGCTCATGGCGAGTTGGGGAGAGGCGACCTAGTAGTAGCAGAGCTATATAGGTATGTCGAGAGGAAGGTATTAGATAAGATTGAGAGGATAAGAGAGATACTAAAACATGAGCTGGAGGAAATAGAGAGCAACGTGAATCTTACTCTTGATAAGATAAATGCGTTTATAGAGAAACTAAAGAGGGTTCCTCGCTATATTGTTCAGGATCTCGAAGAGAGAGCGTATAAGCTACTTGATGATTTTCGTGTCATGTTCAATCTTGAGGCTCTAGGAGATTGCTCAAAGGTGCGGAGTTTGCTATTAAGCTATAACGTTAACCCAGAAATTATTAACAAACTACTCGATAAAAAAGCATCAACAAACATGTCTTTCTCGAATGAGCTTGTTAGGATTAGAAGATTAGGAAAAAATGTTATTATCCTTACTTACACAAGAGATATAGCCAAAGAACTTAGATCTGCTATCGAATAGGAATAAGTTAAAATAGAAGTGTCAGAGACCAAGTTTTCGTCGGGTTTCTCTAGCCAAGATTTTGATCTCTCTTCTAAAAGCTTCAGGGAATATTCTGGCCAAAACTGCTAGACGACAAGCTTCCTGGAATACACGTTTTACACCTAACCCTTCTATGGCTACAGTTTTAAATACGGGATATGGACCATCGAGACGCATAACACGTAACATCATGACTTCTGGGAGTGCATCAGGCAGGTCACGTTTATTTAGAGCGACAACTATTGGTATCTCTCCCCATTCGTTGCCCAGAAAAGTTCTAAGCTCTTGAATGCTATAAATATTCTCTTCGAGAGCTTCTGGATCGGAATCCGCAACAAATACTACAGAATCAGCACCCTTAAGTATTAGGCGTCTCTGAGTTTTATGTCTTCTCTGTCCTGGGACAGTATATAAATCGAAGAATATGTTGCCAGAAGTTTTAAGTGGTAAGTAGTCGAAGAATATTGTTCGTCCAGATTGGTCAGCAACCATGCGTAACCGCCCCTTTTTGAGGCCCCTTATCTTATTGTACAGTATTTTTAGCATTGTTGTTTTCCCACTTAGTGAGGGTCCATACAGTACAATTTTAAATCGATAGTGACCATACTTATCTTTAAAAACCATGACTACCGCACCCTACAAGTACACTAATAAAGTACAAAAAACCACTAAAGCCATTACTATCAAAAAACAACATTTGTTGAAAAATAAAGATAATTTTAAGTATGTATTTGTAGGAATAAAAACGAAAAAACTATAGAGTCCTGAGAACAGAGTCTGGACCAACTTCAGACCACTCTTTTCTTGTAACAACAATTTTCTTGAATGCAGGTAATGAAGCCAGTATAGATCCACCAATGAAAACACCGTATATACGCTCTTCAGGTGCATCAATAGCGATCTTATCTTTAGCTCTTTCAGGGACGATTTCCTTGAGCTCTTTTTCTAACCTCTCAGCGAAGTTAGGTAGCATAGTGTTACCACCAGAAATCACAATATTTGAATACATCGCAGGTCTGACGTCCAAGTCCGTAGCGAAAATGCTCTCGAGAACTAGTTCATCCAAAGGTCTAGCTTCAAGCCCTATAAGCATAGGGTTATACATGATCTCTGGGGCCATGAATCTCTCTTCCACAAGCTCAATCACGCGTCCATCTGGGAGTTCGTACATTCCTGCAACAGCCTTAGGAATCTTCTTGGCTTTCTCTAATTCGGCCTTATAATCGATAGCAATATAACATAGCTTCTCTTTGATATCTCTAGCAATCTCCATTTCGGCGGAGGAAGTAAAGTAGATGCCTCTCTTCGTAAGCAACTTAGCTAAATATCGCGTAACATCGCGTCCAGCAAGATTAAGCCTCTTAACAGCATGGGCTAATAAGTATGACTCTTGCACGGGAACTATGTGGGTAACACCATCACCAGAATCTATTACCAACCCTGTAACTCTACCCGCTGCATATAGAGAGAGAATAGCCTGCGTAGCAACGTATATCCCAGGAACACCGAAAGTCTCGAAGAGTATCTCAGCCATACGAATCCTATTATCTTTAGGGCTTAAGGGGGCTTCAGTAATGAGAATAGCTTGATCTTGTGGATTCACCCTAAGCTCCTTATAGAATAGATGAAACATAAGTTTCTCCCAAGCATCCCAATCAGCAACGATAGCGTGCTCCAGAGGCCATACTAGTTGTAGTACCCCTCTCATGTGTATTGCGTCGCGGCCTACATAGTATTCTAGTGTTTCGGCTTCTGGCATTACGACTGAGTACTTCGGGTACCCCACAACTGTCGGAAATACAGTTCTTGGTGCATCATCTCCAGCAAATCCAGCTTTTGTGAATCCTGTTCCAAGGTCTGCTACTACTGCTGGTCTTTCTAGTTCAGGAATTTTGTGAGTTGGAGCTGCTCCTGCCAAACTTGACACCTCCTAGCATTATTATTAAATTGATATTTCACCGAATATTACTTCATTATCTCTTTTATAAAATGATATACATGAGTTAGAGTATATCAATACGTTTGAAGAAACAATATGATGTTATTCGTCCTTAATGACAAGGATATTTTATTGTTTGAGGAATTTATCTTCCAGAAAGAATATAGTGTTAGTGCCCCGGGCGGGACTTGAACCCGCGATCCCCGGCTTGAAAGGCCGGGATGCTTGGCCTTCTACACCACCGGGGCTTTTTTCTTCGAAGTTTGTCTTTTAATATTTATGTCTTTTTAAAGTTTGACTTATCAGATGATGTGGTTCGCTGATTAATATGGGTAATATTCATGGTGAGCTCGGAGGAATATAACGATGTGTATAAGCTTGTTAAAATGCGTTCGGATATATCAAGAGAAGAGTTTGATAACCTAGTTAGGGATCTAATGAATAAGACGGAAGGGAAACTGAGCCCTAGAGCGGCAGCAATTATTGTTGCTAGGCGTTTTGGTGTAGAGTCATACGATTTATTTTACCCACCTATTATAGGTAGGATTGTGGAAGTAGGTCCAGTGAGATACACGAAGGGTACTCAAGAAAGAACGCCATTCGTTCTTTTTAGCATAGTTGATGAGCGAAGGCGTGTTCTGGGCGTGGCATTCGGAGAACATAACGTTGAAATTCTTCGCAGTAATGAGGATAATGTCATAATGATACGTGGCTATACTAAGATGAGGCTCGAAAAGTATTCTGGAATAAAAGTCACAGAGAATTCTGTCATTGAGATTCTAGACGATACTACGCTCCCTCCGATAACAGAGCTCAAACCTGCTTGGGCTGAGTCACTAAAGTTTGTAATGGAGCACAGAGGCGCATGGTTAGTGAAAGCTATCGTTTTAGAAGAGATCACCAGCGAATATTCCGCATGTCCGCTGTGTGGCAAGGGTGTTGAGATGGTCGAAGATTCTTGGTATTGCCCAGAACATGGTCAAATAGACCAACCAGTAACAGAACGCATATGGCGATATCTTCTAGCTGACAGTTCGGGAGTGTTTCAGGCCATATACTTTAAAGAGCCACCCAAAGATCGGCTGAAGGATAAGGAAGTAATTATTAAGGCCTATTCTAAAGATGAGGAGATCTACATAATGAGATTTTATGATGTTCTTGAAACAGAAATTGTGATGTCAGAATAAAAACAGCAAAAGTGTGGTGCTGTAATGTATGAATGGATCCTTGATTTTCTTCTCATACGAGTTGATGAGCTATATGCAGCGAAGTCTGATGGCGAGATTTTAGGTGGATACATAAAATCTTCAAATCGCATCTATAGGATATATCACGGAGTTCCAATAATCTATCCAACAATCCTTCATAGGCATCTTAGAAAAGTAATCTCTGCTTATAGGCGGATCCCCCCAAATACTTGGAGAGCATCAAGAAGTGATTGGTTTAGGCATTTAAGGCGACAACAAGCCGAGCTTATTATCCATGGACTGGGATATCTGATTGGTAGCAGAAATATCAAAAAGCTTAACATACTGTCCGTAGGTTGTGGAAGCGGTTGGGAACTATGGCTAATAAGAGAGTACCTCCAGCGGATAAGTACAAACATTAGATTTAGGGCCGTTGGGATTGACATCTCTCTTAAAGCCCTATTTGAAGCTAAGATAGTATCTAAAGCTCTATCTGCAAGAAACATAGACTTTATCTGCGCCCCCGCGGAGTTTTTGCCGTTCAAAGATGCGATCTTTGATGTTGTTTTAGCAGTGTTTGGTGCTCTTGATCACTCTATAATTTTTCCAAGAGCATTTAAGGAAATATCTCGTGTTTTGCGTCCCAACGGGATTTTCATAGGTACCGTTCTTAACAAATTTGCTCTAGATTGGATATTCAAAGTTCTTAGTAGTTTTTCTCTGTTCGTGAAGACCCTACGCTATGCTAATAGACCATTTGCAAAAATTAGAGTGCCTATAAGACAGGGCTATGTAAGGATACCAACACACTTTTATACAATTTTTGAACTAGATAACTTGTTACGAAAAAATAGCCTAAGGCTTATATACCTGAAGGGAATTTTCTCTACACTTCCAATGGATTTTAAATCGAAGAGATTTTCAATACTTCATAAGTTTCTGGCAGGTGTCGATTATAAATTCTCGTCAGCTCCAATTCTACGGAGCGTTGGGAGATACATAGGCTTTATAGCTGAGAAAATATAGCTAAGAAAAACGAGGGGTCGCAGAATTCCAAAATTCTATTTTATTATAGCGTATAATTTGATGTTTTCTCTGCAATTTTTTTAGCAGTTACTGCGAGTTCGCGCATTATTACTCCTAATCTGGCTCGCGGCCTAATTATTGCTGCTAAGACAAAATTTTCTCCACATCTTGTTATGAACAGAAAACCATTTTTAGTCCTAGTAATTATTCTTTTAACGTGCCCTAAGTTAAGACCCATGCTTTCTCGTTCCGATGCAGCAAATAATCCCCAAATATTTGCACTTGCAATCACCAGGAGGTCCTCCTGTTTAAGCTTCGTTTCGTATTTTGTAACAAAATCTATTGGAAATCCCGATGAATCTACTAAGAGTGCAGCCATAATATCCACATTATTGTATAGTAGCTGTTCGAGTTCTGGATGAACTATCAATCTAAGCTCCTCAGCAGGACCCGCAGAGATTTCCTTAAAAAACATGGCTCTTAGAGCTTCTATTTCCTCGGGAGTAAGCTCCTTTAGCTCATCGTCCGACATTCTTATCAAGACCCTCAACAGTTCAACAAATCCTAAAAACATATAAATTAATTTGTGTTAAAATGTGTTAAAAAATATTTGTAACGACTAATATAATCCTTCAGGTGATGAGAACCCGGCAAGCCAGAGCGAAAATGCGATGAAGAATCATAGTTACACTGATTTCTTGGGCTCCTATAGTAGAACTTTCTAAGCTGGTAGGTGGTAACTGATCTCCTTCGAGACTTCGCCAGAAAAGATTAAATGGTAGAAATAAAAAAGGCTAGAATTCTTCTTCAGATTCTCTCTCTTCTGCTTCTGTTTCTTCCTTCTTTAATTCAAAGGCCTCTTTTGCTGCGATTATATCATCGATTCTTAGTAACATTACAGCAGCTTCGACAGCGGACTCAATAGCATTCTTCTTGACGACAAAGGGGTCAAAGTATCCAAGTTCTCTCATATCAGCTAGTCCGCCATTTATAACATCGACACCATAGGTATGTTTAGCCTGCGCGTGATAGGTTCGAAGTCTGTTGAGATCTTCGATAGGATCAAGGCCGGCTGTCTCTATGAGTGTGCTTGGAATAGCTTCAATGGCGTCTGCAAATGCTTTGACAACTATGCTTTGTCGACCACTTAGCTCTCTTTCAGCAAATTCACGTAGCTTTATTGCAATGGCCATTTCAGGTGCTCCGCCTGCAGGAAGTATTCGTGGGTCAAGCATAACATTTTTCACTGCATGGAGCAGATCTTTTAGATTTCTTTCTGCCTCTTCTACAGTTAACTTTGAGCCACCCCGAATAAGAATCGAGACTGCTCTCGGATTCTTGCATCCACGGATAAATATCATTGTTTCATCGCCAACTTTCCTTTCCTCAACAATATTTGCGTAGCCTAGGGCATCAGAACTTAAAAATTCTTCGTTTTGTATAATCTTCGCGCCAGTAGCCTTAGCGATTTTTTCCATATCGCTTTTCTTGACTCTTCTGACAGCTAGTATTCCGTTTTTAGCTAAGTAATGTTGTACTATATCATCAATACCTTTTTGGCAAATAACGACATTTGCTCCCGTCTTTATAATTTTTTCTGCCATCTCTTGGAGTTTTTCTTTTTCCCAGCGTAGAAGCGCATCTATTGAAGTTTTTCCTGCGAATACATGAACATCGGCAAATTCGCTTTTTTCAAGTTCTAGTGGGTATGCTATCAAAAGAATTTTTGCATCCTCAACTTTTCTAGGCATTCTGTGGTGTACTATTTCTTTATCGAGTACAATGCCATAAATAAGCTCTGTGTCTGTTAAGCTTCCTCCTTCTTTCTTTTCTATTTTTATTTCATCAAGTGGAATCCTAAGTCGACCGTTTTCCTCATACCTGATTGTCTTTACAGCTTCGTATGCGATGCTTGCAAAGTGATCTGCGTACGGAGCGATAGTCTTAGATGCGATGCAGGTCTTAGCGACTTTTAATACTTCCTCTTTCTTATTTGGATCTATCTTTATTGCCAGGCTATCAAGAATTTCGAGTGATTTTCTCAAAGCCATTAGGTACCCATCTATGATCTTTGTTGGGTGAATATCATTATCCAGAAGTTCCTCGGCCTTGCTTAGTAGTTCGCCGGCAAGGACTACAACGGTTGTCGTTCCATCTCCGACCTCAATGTCCTGTGACTTGGAAAGTTTTGCTAGGAATTTGGCTCCAGGATGGACAATATCTATCTCATCGAGTATAGTTGCGCCATCATTAGTTATTACAACATCTCCAAACTGATCTACAAGCATTTTGTCTAATCCTCGTGGACCAAGACTAGTCTTCATCATTCTTGCGAGTGTTGTTGCTGCAAGAATATTATTTCTTAAGGCCTCAGTACCATATGAACGTCGCGTCCCCTCCTTTAATACTAAGACAGGGATAGCCTTACGTGTTTCTGCACCAGCCATAGACCATCACCTTATACCCCTTGTTCGATAAAATTATTAGCCGTATTTAAGTGTATTCATTTACGATATATTCAATAGCTAGAAAGCCTCTGGATGGTGTCTTGTCCGAAGAGTGAAAAAGGCATATGACAAAATGAAGGTTACATTCTACGCCTAGTAATACCTTCTCTAGGCATAGAATGACCAGTTTTAGTTGCTCGATTCGTAATCTTTTTCAGCAAATAGTTTTTTACGTTGATGTATAGAAACTAGCAAATAAAAGATAGTTGGGATCAGAAGCCAGAAATACCGTCCTGTTAGAAGCGCTATCTGATACATTACTAGTGGAAATAAAAATAGGGAGAAAAAATAGATACTTAGCATCTCATCTAGTTCATCTAGGGATATCCGTTGTTTTTCAATCAATTCTTTCTTCTTAGAAAGATACATGTCATCTAGGATTTTGCTTGGTACTCGGAAAAATATGTTGTCGGAACATATTAGGGAGGATAAAAAGGGATACATGCGGGTAAATTCTTCCCTTTTGGAATGAAAAAATATGGCATCATTAATATAAGCTACCACTTCTTTTCTAAGAGCCTCTGGTATCTGAAATTCATCTAACATTCTTATTATATGTCCTAAAGATTTCATCTCTACTGCAATAAGCGAAAGTAGAAAATCGATATTGTGTCTGTAGTTACTAAGAGACTTCATTTTTAGATATGTGCCTAAAGACGTCATATTTTTCAGGACGACTATTAAATCTAATAAGAATAGGGCTAGGGCTATTCCAAAGAATATCGTATTGGTAGAAACTGTCGGTAGAAACAAATTCATAGGTAAATCCCTAGTGCTGAGGCAAGTAGCAATAATGCCACGCCTCTAATCACATTCTTCTTACCAGAAATCTCATTCCAACCCGATAACCATTCCAAAGCACCCCACATAATAAGTAGAATGCCGATGAATAGGATCATATGTACGATCAATAGGATTGCCTCAGTAATTAATGATGTGATAATCTGCGGTAACCTAAGGATTCCCTCCAAGAGATCCTCAATTGTTTTTACGTTGTCCGTATCTGATAGCCTCATAATATTGTGTAACATAGATGTGCTCATGGTATCTCACTTGCAAGGCTATTGATCCAATCGATAATATTGCCCACGATACCCACGATTACGAGGAAAAGTATCATAGCTAATCCTATCAAAAGCCCCTCTTCGACGAGAGGGGATCCCCTATTATCTTGGAGAAATTTAACTAATCGTTTAATCATCCGATTCATAGTGATGTTCACCCCTATCCTAATAATTTCATACTGACTATAAGGTAGCACTCAGAAAGTATAGATACAAAAGTGTGTTTCGAGGGAAGTAGTTTGGTGAAGTGGTATGATATTGAAAATAATTTTCCCTCAGAATTAAAGTGCTAATTATGTGTTGAGACATTTTATGTCTTAAAAGTAGGAATACTTATTATGAACCGTGAGTGTCACGGAGTGAAAATTTATGTCAAAAAGAAAGACCGATGGAGCTTCAGTAAGAAGAGTTCTCAAGAAAGTAAAGAAATTGCGGAAAGAGATTTTAAGAAAAATAGAACAACATGAAGTAGTGGTGCCGTCCGATGCTATCAAAGTTGAAAGAAAACCTCGGGAAATTCTACACAAGGAAATTCATGCATTAATAGAAAATATATTCAGAGAAATTCTCAGGGGCAAAGTACCTGAGTTTGTGTATCCCTCTAGAGATCCTAAAAACGTCATATACGATGCAATACAAGATGTTATTTTCCTTAAGCAGATATACCGGCATAGCTCATTAGGTTCTCTTCAATCAATAAGAAAAGCGACGATAATAGCGCGCATATTAGATATAGTCCATGAACTCCTAGAAGAAGATATACATGCAACAAAGAGAGAAGTGTTTTATAATGATGTTGTTTTATTTGAAGAACAAAGGGATAGTGATGAGGCATTAGAAGACGTCGCAGCCATGTTAGGTGTCGATAGATGGTCATTGCATGTGGTTGCAAGCGCCAAGGGGGCGGTCATAGGCCGACTAGTTTTTAGAGAGGGAAGGGATATAATAGACTGCACCAAAATGGGAACGGGTGGAAAAGCAATAACACCACTTATAGACACAATAGAGATATTAGACTCCGATGCAGAATTTATATTAGTTGTTGAGAAAGAAGCAGCTTTTATCCGATTGGCGGAAGATAGATTCTACGATAGATTTCCCTCGATAATAATAACTGGCAAAGGACAGGCAGACATAGGAACAAGAGCTTTCCTGAAACTTCTAGTAAAAGAACTCAAACTACCAGTCTTCGGATTGGTAGACTCGGATCCCTATGGTCTCCACATACTCCTTGTATATGCTGTAGGCTCAAAGAGACTCTCTTATGAATCACAATTCCTAGTAACGCCAGACATAAAATGGCTAGGAGTTAGACCTAGCGATCTTGATAAGTATCAAATACCTAAAGATGTCCGCATACCGCTTTCTCCTAAAGACCGAGAAAGAGCTCTACAGCTGCTTGAGGAACCATTTATCCAAGCACGACCTAAATATGTTGAGGAAATAAAGCTTATGTTACGAACAAGAGAAAAAGCAGAGATACAGGCATTAGCATCAAAGGGATTTAGATTCCTGACTCAGAAATACTTGCCTTCTAAACTCGAGATCGGCGATTGGATTTAGCAAATTTTGAGTTTTATTAGTCTAAGAAGATTTCAATTAATTGTTTTAGAATTCCAAAAAAGAGATCATAGGAAAATCATAGAACTATTCTTTTGAATAATAGTAGTTATTAACCCAAGAGTGATTAGGTCTAAAGAATAAGACACAAAATTTATAAATGTGAGAATCGGTATATTATGATATTTGACGTGGATGAAATGCCCCCCAGAGGCTTTATGGGCTTGTCAATGAGGGGGTTTGTCTGGCCGAATAGTGTATATATGATGAAGCAAGCCTCGCCTTGAGGCGGGATATCTAGAGTCGATGGCCGGACTTAGTATTCCGATGCGGGCTGATATGGTGCACTAATAATGAGGTTTTATGGGGAAGCTGTTCTTAAACTCTCAAAACAACCGCCTAGGGATTTTGCCGAAGAGTTAAAAAGTCTCGTGGAGAAACTGAATAAGGAGGTTTTACTGAAAGGTGCTAAGCACCCAGAAGACGGAGCAAGGATAACAAGTTTTGTTATAAAGGATGATGAAATATTCTTCAATATGGAATCTGGGAGAGCAGTGCCTATACATGTGGCTATACTTCGAATAAAAAATAATCTAGCTCCAATACTTGGTCGAAAGTATAAAATTGGAATAAGATCCCTTCTCCTAAAAGATGTGAGGATAGAGCTAGATGAGGAATTCAGTGTTGGTGTTGAGGTGCCGATAGTTGAGAAAATTGAGACTAAGGAGGGCCAAACAGTAATAACCTTGAAACCCCTTGAAGAATCCTTATTGCAGAAACCAATACTTCAAAGATTAATATCCCTAATCGAAGAAAAGGAGCAGCGAAAAAGATGGGGTGGAAAGATAGAACATTGGCAGAAAATCAAGGAAAGTAGAAAAAAGAGAATAATATTCAAAGATGATCCTAACGTAATTTTAGAACGAATAGGATGGATAAGCAATATCGCGCCTGGCCAATGGTTCTTTACTCCTCCATTCACATATATCTTCAGGAAATTTGAGGAAATGCTAATTGATATTGTTCTTAAACCATTAGGCTTCGTTGAAGCAATATTCCCGAAAATGGAACCCATAGAGATAGGCCTCAAAACTGGGCACCTCAAGGGAACGCCGAACCAGATGGTGTTTGCAAGTCTTCCAATATCCTATAATATCGAAGAATTTGAGGCGTGGCAAGACTATGTATCAATCTATGGCGAGGCGGACTTAGAATTTCTACAAAAATTCGTTGAGCCTCCAAAATATTACCTATGCTTCGCTCAATGCCCTCCCTTCTATAGGTTCTTATCAAAGACCATATTCACAGATAAGCATCTTCCCTTGAAATGGTTTGACAGGTCAGGTCCATCTTTTAGATGGGAAGGAGCAGGGGGATTAAGAGGAATAGAAAGACTAGTTGAATTCCATAGAGTTGAGATTGTCTGGTTAGGTACTCCAGAACAGGTGATAGAAATTAGAAATAGGTTACTTGAACGATACGAATACTTCATGGATAAAGCGCTAGATTTGGAATGGCGATGGGCTTGGGTTACACCATGGTTCTTAGTTCATGCGGGGGAGACAGAAGAGATGAAAGAGGAAATTGATATTAATCAACCGGGAACAATAGACTTCGAGGCATATCTGCCATATAAAGGCGATAGAGAGGATCATAGAAATTGGCTTGAAATAGGGAATATCTCAATACATGGAGCGAAATATACAAAAGCTTTTAGAATCCGCCATGCAGCAGAAAAAACATTGTGGACTGGTTGTAGCGGTTTTGGAATAGAGCGTTGGGTATTAGCGTTTCTTGCTCAAAAAGGCTTCGAAAGGGATTCATGGCCAGAAACCGTCAGAAAATATATTAGAGACATCCCGCGAGGATTAGAAGCATCAAACTATCCCCGTCCACAATATTTTGATTTAAAGAAGCTAATAGAACGAAGAGTAGGAATAAAAGAACATGGGGAATAAATCAGAAACACAAAAACCTGATTTTTCTAAATCTTCTAATACTTGTTTTTATTAAGGAAACATCCGTAATTACTATGGGGTCAAAACACTATGTCTAAATTAAAAACACCAAGTTTGTCGCTTAAGGAGCTTCTGGTTCAAATAAAAGATCTAGCAGAAATACAGCTTGACCTAGCATACTCAGCAGTGATATATGATGATAAAGAAGCAGCTAAGGAAGCTCTCAGACTTGAGTCAAAAATCACGGAATATCTTGGATACGTTATTATTAGAGCAGTTATGGCAGGAAGGGATTTAGATCTCGCAGAGAAGATGTATGCGTTGATACTTTTTGCTAGTGCATTAGAAGAGATATCAGATGCGGCTGCAGATATAGCGAAACTCACGATAGAAGATATATCTCTTGGAGTGTTCAAAGAAGCTCTGCTACATGCTGATGAGGTGACAATACGGATTGAGATTCTAAATGAGAAAGTTTCTGGTATGCAGATAGACCAGATAGAACATCAGACAGGTATGAGGGTCATTGCTGTAAAAAGAGCTAAGCATTGGATTCTAAATCCACAGGGTGATTTTAAGATCTGGCGTGGCGATACCTTATACCTAACAGGACCCGAAGAGAGAATAGATGACGCATATGAATACCTCGTAGGAAGAGAACTAGGAGATATGTATTCAAAAATTAACATCGCGGAACATCTTAGGAATTTCTTCGATATATTAATATCACTCAAATATATGGCTGAAACAAGTCTGGCTCTCAGCTATTTTGCTTTACTAACCGAAGACGTGAAACTAGCCGAGGAAGTTGAGCATTTAGAACAGTGGGTAGACTATATGCGTGAGGTCTTATACCTCTATACCTTGCGGATCAGTAGGCATTTTGATGAGATTGATGCATTAAGAGGCTTTTTCACAATAATCGATGCTACAGAGCGTATAACGGACTCAGCGTATAAATTAGCCCAAATAGTGAAGAAAGGTATAGAAGTCTCTTCTTTCTTCCGAATAATATTTGATGTCGCTGACGAAAAAATAATATCATTTAAAGTCAAGGAATCATCCAAGCTAGTGGGTAAAACTTTAGAAGAGCTTAATGTGGAAGAAAACTTCGGCGTATTTCTACTCGGAATTAGGCGTGGAATAACATGGTATTTCAGTTTCGAGGATAAAATGCGGTTAGAAACCGGGGATGTTCTAATACTAAGAGGCCCAGCAGCAGCTATAGAGAAATTCACTAGAACTTTCAGCTAGACTTCAACTCACTATGTGGATATACTGGAACCATTAGGAAGTCTCCCTCTAGAATCCTGATAATAATGAAGTCTCCCTCGATGGATACGATATCTGGATACTCAGCTGATAAATTTCTTAACTCGTCTAAATCTACATATTTCCTGAGCCTATCCCTATGAATCCTTAGTACATCGCAGATGCCCTCTTGGATAGCCTCGATCCATAAATTTATTAGGATTCTAGGTGCACTAAGCATGATTCTTTTATGTTGGACTAGCTGAACAACAATTTTCTTGGCTTCACAGCAATCCAAGCTAAGATTCGATATGAAAATTTCCAAAAATTTGTTCAACTGGTAACGACCTCGTGCTACAATCATATTATAGGCAATATCAGACAATGAAGTGCCCATTTCTAGGAATTCGTATAAGTATTTTCTAGACAGCAAATTCGTCTGTTTCAGGATACGAATAATGTTTTTTAACTTCCAGAGACTGATGTCAAAACCGTGGGTCTTAAGGATTAGTGCTATACCCTCTATAGAGCTGCTGGGTAACATATTAATAGCTGATTTAAGCGCGGAAATGAAATCATTTCCAAGCTCATCAAGTATAAGTTCACGTAATCGATGAATAAAGCTTTCAAGTTTTGTCTTTTCAACATAGATTTCTTTTTCTCCCTTCAGAAAACCCCAAGATTTAAGGGCGCGAAGATAGATCTTTGCCGTTGTCTTACTTAGTTTGAATCTCTCCATGATGAACTCTAATATTTCTTCCCTCGCCATTCCGCTAGGAAGCGAGATTAAGATTCTATAAGCTTTCAGGATATTTACTGGCTGAATCACAGTCATTTTGAATCCCAGAGATCCTTCATGAAAATTGGGTATCCCACCCGAAAAATAAAAAATAATATAGCTGATGAAGTCTTACATAATTATAGTCAAAGTTATTGGGAGTCTGAATTGTCCGAAAGAAAAGCAACAGCCAAAAGATATATAAAGGTTAAGACGGTAATACCTCTCTTTCCCGTTGGATATACCCGTGCTCCTCTCTCATTGATACCAGAACTTAGGGAGCAGCTGAGTAGACCAATAATCGAACTCCGTCTAGAGGATAATCGGACATTACGATTAATGGGAATCCCCGTGGAAGTGGCCATGGAGATCTGGTTTATAACAAATAACAAACAACAAAAACCCACTAAGGATTTTCGCTTATCAGTGACAGACCTAATATGCGAACTTGTTAAAGTAAAGAGGGTCATAATATCCGATATAATTCCCGAATTAGGAGTTTACGTAGCAGATGTAGAGCTTGAGGAATCTCCTAGTAGCAATAATGAGAAAAAAGTTTTCAGAATGATACCGTCGCATGCAATATTAGTGGCTCTTAAGTGTGGAGCGGAGATCTATGTATCAGAAAAGCTATTAAAACTAGAACGTGAGGAGGAAGAGGAGAAAGAAGGGTTGGAAGAGGACATAACATATTGGTAAAAACCAGCGATCATCTCTCCAACAATAATATTTTAGATTCATACTGCCTCATTTTTTGAGGCTATCTGATATAGTTTTATGTTACGAAATATTGCTGGAGAAATTCCTAAGTTGAGTTTGTCGTTTGGTTGAATGATCTTAAAGATATTTTTTCCAATGAATATCAGATAGTCTCCCAATGCTGGCATTAGTAATATTCGTCTTCTCCTAGAAATTATATGCTTAACAGCTTTTCCATCCGCTCTGACGAAATAAGCCCAATCTAAGAAATGCTTGTGATCAAACTCAAGCTTTTTTACATGCTCTCCAAAGAGACCTACTACATCGAATATCCGGATGGAAGCCGACGCTTTGCTATCTGGTGTCTCTGATAAGTATCCCTTATCCTCCGAGCAAACCAAGTATGTGTTTTGTCTTTTTGAAGTTGCAACAGAAAACCCGAAGCAAAGATAGCTACTATCTCGGCCCCTCAAATAACACGATGAAAAGAAGAAAATCTCATTATGTTCCCTCAACAACAATTTTGGTGATGGATGTATAAGAAAATCCCAATAGAGCACACGGCAGAGATCGCTGGGAGTTTCTAACTCAAAAATAAGTAAGTAATACTTCCTATCACTAGACATTTTTATTGTCTACTCTCTTCTGATTGTTGAGCAGCTTCTCTCTCCCCGGCCAACATTTTAGCAAATGGTGATCGGGGATGTATTTCAATCACATCATCTCTTTTGACCAAGTATGAAGGTATTGTAACTATTCTTCCATTAACTATAATATGTCTATGAACAATCATTTGTCGTGCTTGATGAGGGGTCCTAGCATAGCCAAGTCTCCAAACAACTGTTTGAAGTCGTCTTTCAAGCAGATCTTCTACTCTAAGTCTTAATATGTCATCTAATGTGGAGTCCCTATCGAGAATTCCTAACCGATAAAGGCGTTCAATGAGGGTTTTTTCCTCTTCTTTCCTTTCTTCTGGTGGGATAGCAAGGAGTTTTCTAGCGCGCCTTCTTATCTCCGAGAGGAGGGTCTTCATACGCCACAACTCACGTTTATTTCTGAGACCGTATTCTCCGACTAGGCGCATTTCTTCGATTAACCTGTCCCTTTCAAAAGGTTTTCTAGGAGATTTATACTTCTTTCTTAAACGTCGCATTCTAATCACCTCTTAAGATGGTGGATTATAGCCCTAGGCCTACTCCGCCCAAGTCTTTGTCCTCTTACTTTAAGTCCTTTTGCATGGCGTATTCCCCTCCAATGCTTCAGGTTTATGAGGTACTCAATATCCCTCTTAAGTTGAAGAGTAAGATGGCTACCAATAAGATGTTTATGTTCACCGGTCTTACGATCATATCGTCTATTCACTAACCACCAAGGAATTCCATGTCTAATAGGTTCCCTGATAATGCTATCAAGACGAGCAATTTCCTCATCCGAGAGTGTGCCGAGTAGCCGGTTAGGATCCACACCAGCTTGTTTAACAACAGCATTTGCAAAACTGATATTCACACCTACAATTCGAGTTAATGCATAGAGTACTGGCATCTCACCAGGTAAATCCGTGTCGGTTATACGGACAACATTTTTAAATTCACTAGGTCTCATAAATTTGCTTATGACAGTCTTCGGTAGCGTCATCTTGGCTTTTTTCTTCGCCATTAAAACACCCATTTGCACTAAGCAAACAATCTCTCATAATAATTCTTAGAATTAAAAGCTAAACCAAAAACACATAGACAATAGGATTCCTTATATATGGTCAGCATAATCCAGCGATTATTGCTTGCCAAACGGAACGATCTCCACTCGGGTATCTATGCCTAGTTTATATGTCGCAAGTTTTGCGGCACGTTTAGCGTGCTCTAGGTCTTTGGAATATACCCACAACTCTAAAATAATGTCATTAATGTCAACCACAGCTGCTCGGTCGGATGGCTTACCGTATGCTCGTCTCATACCCTTTTGGATTCTATCTGCTCCTGCAGTTCCAAGGAATTTTCTTTCCCGAACAATATGGTGTGGCACAGGTCTTATTCGGAAGAAAAAGTTTCCTCTTCCTACGTTTTCATTCATGTATCTATTCACTGTGATTCTTGTAGCTTCTAATGCCCTCGCCAGTATCATAGTACGTTGATCGGACACTATGAATATCTTATAATCATATTTGTTGTTTGGATTTCCCATGTTGTAAATCCTGATCTTCGACTGTGGTATACTTTTTATGTATTCTCTGCGCGTGTATAGGTGATTAGGTATTTTTCTATAACATTTTGCCTCTCTCTTAGTTGGCATTTGAATCACCATGTACTCCTCGAATACCATACATACTAACATTGTTAGCATAAAAATAATGTGGTAACGCTTTGATAATTCTTTAATCTTGTGTTGATATTAACTTAATCATAATTAATGCTGATATCTGATTTTGCAGTTCTTTACCACATACTTAGTTAGGTGCTGGATATTGAAGAGAAAAGATGATAAAGAGGAAAGTTGGATAAGAAATCCAGAGCTTAAAGATAAGCTTATCCAAAAAATGGTTTTGCTTCTCAGGGAAGGCCACAGGATGCTCGATGAGACATGTCCCCGCTGTGGAGCTATTCTATTTCTAAGAAAAGATGTAGGGTTAAGATATTGCCCTAACTGTGAGGTATTCCTAGCCACACCAGAAGAGCTTAAAAGAATTGATAAATCAAGGATAAAAGTTATAGGAGAAGTTGGTGGCGGAGAGATCGTAGAATTTAAGGAGAAACCTAGAGTTGGGAATAAGACAATTAAAGAAAGAGCTTATACAGGGAAAGAAAAGCCTAGATTTCCAACCAGCGAAATGGAAGACATCGATAAGCTCCTAGAACTACTTGTTAAAAGAATTTTGGATCAAATAAGCTATACCCTCGAGTTCGAAATTAGAAGACTCAGCATCAAGGATCTCTTAGAAATTTTAAGGTTGCTTTTGGAAATACGTAGACTCCTATGAGGTGGTATGTTTGAGTTTAGAAGAGATATATGAAGCCCTAGTAAACCGAGAAGACATAAAATACGTCGTTTTATGTAGGCACCAAGAGATAGTAAAGGCGAACTTAGACCTAGAAAATGCATACAAAATAGTGGAGTTCGCAGGTATTATTGCTCAAAGCGCGGAGGATGCTCTTAATAGAGTACCTTCGATGTCAGGCAAAATAAATTTTTTCACAATATACTTACAAAGTGGTTTGGCCCTGCTTTTTGTGAGACATGGTGATTATAGTCTTGTTGTCGCGGCGATGTCTAGAAAAAGTTTAGACTTAGAAAAAATACAGAGTATCGTTATGAAAGTAAAAAGGGTTTTAGAAAAGTAGGTTTAATCCCGCTAGTGCTTCCTCTTCACCCTCTTTCTTCTTTTTCTCCTCTTTCTTTCTCTCCACATTCTTCTCTTCTTCCTTTTTCTCCTTAGTGGGTGTCGCAGAAATTAGTTTCTGTAGATCCTCCGGGATTTCTGGAATCTCATCTTTTATGGTATTTAGGAGCGTGGAGATCTCACTTAGTGCTACTCTTATCGCCTCTGGTAGTGTATCAGGAGCGATAAATCCAATAATAGTAGCCAAGCTTATAGCTTCTCTAATAGAGAGGCCTACGAAGTCTTCAAATAGTTCTGGAACGAAGATTTTCGCTTCAATAGCTAATGTCTTTGTTTCATTTATAGTAATCTGAATCTCCTTAATATACTCCTCAAATGGCTTAAGGAGAATCTCACCACTAACAAGCATTCCATCAACTATTCCCATAATTACTTTAGGTCCGATCTTTAAAGGTTTGATGTCTAAGAGAGCCATGACACGTGCTGCGTACGGTGATACTACTTGCCCAGCTCGCACCAAAACATGATCCTTTGTTATGAATACCTCACCATCAAGTATCCTGACCGGAAGCCCTGCCATTCTCATCTCATTAAGTTCTGGTCCAGGCCTAAATCCCGTAAAACCTTTCTTTATAACAACATCAACTGGCGATACTCGTCCTGGTTTAAGAGGTCTGTCTTCCTTAATGGAATCTATTATTCGTGCTATTTCAAATGGGTCATCATTTGTAAATACTAGTGCGTGCATATCAACCAGATAATCCTTCAAAATTGCGACTTCTGTTCTTTTCTTAGCAACAGTATCAATTGCCAACTCAGCTAGAGTGTTCTTTATGACCTTGCAGATAGCTTTGCCCCAAAGCTTCCTTCGCAGTTCTTTCATCTGATTAGCATTAACGTCCCGTATACCAATAAGTAGAATGTTATGATATTCCCTAAACAAATTTGCAATCTCCTTTATTTTTCTTTTTTTCTTCTCGGGATAAGGCTTCTTCCGCTTATATACCATATAGGAAGACATCGATAATCCCTTAATCTATCGAAATCCTAACAGCAGGCCCCATTGTTGTCTTGACATAGATGTCGCTTATATTTCTGAAGCCGTTTGGCAGTTTATTAACGATACTGCTTATCAACGCCATAACATTCTCAGTCAGATGATCGACCGGCATAGATTTATATCCAATTTTCGTAGCTATTTGTGGTGTTGTAGAAAGCCTAACAGCTACGGTCTTTTTGGCTTCGTTTACGGCATCAACCATATTTTTGTTTAGTGGAACTGGTATTGGCATCTTATTTCTTGGTGCTAAGTATCTTGCTATATACCTAGCTACAACCGTCATAAGCGGTGCGCTTGCAACGAAAATTCTGAAATTCTTAGCAAGTTTCTTTGTCATTCTCGGTCTAGCTCTTATAACCTCAAGTTTCGCACGGTCTATTACTTCTAAAATCACGCCATCAATTTTAGCAGACTGTATCTGTGTAAGATGGGGGCCATCAGCAAATACGCCTATCCTATCAACCTTAGCAACTTCATGAGGAAGCTTTACAAACATTCTGAATCTATTCTCTGGGCGTCTAAGATCTATATCTCGGATTACAATTATGCATTCGACACTCTCCTCAAAATTTCTTGGTGGGGCTGTCATTACTGCCTTTTCAATAGAACTATGAAGGGGTTTTTGTAGATCTTCTAGCTTTGTTATTCTCATTGAGCCAACACCAACTAATACGAACAATTCCTATCATTAACTTCTACAAATTTAAGGTTAGATTAATTGGTATCGGAAATACGTAAGTCGGCTAATAGTATATCTCGTTGCTTTAATTTTGCTAAAAGTGAAGGCTATCTTTTATAGTGTCATAATCATATGTTAAGAAGGTGTCAATGTCGGAGTATTAGGGCTAGACAGTAAAACATTAAAGACGAGGTGAACAGAAATTATAATCCCAATTCGTTGCTTTAGTTGTGGGGAGGTTATAGGACATTTATGGGAAGAATTTGCTAAACGCGTAAAAGCAGGTGAAGACCCAGGATTGGTTCTAGATAGCTTAGGTATTAAAAAGGAATGTTGCAGAAGAATGTTTCTTAGCCATATTGAGCTCATTGACTCACTGATTTTATATGAACAAAAATGGTTTAGGAGTATACGTGTCGAGACTAAGGAGAAGTAGATAGGTCTGAGCGGTGATAAGATGTCGGGAGAGCTCCTAGTACCATCAAAGGTATATATGAAGTTTGGTGTACACATAGGAACTCATAGTCTTGCAGAACCAATGAGACAATATGTACATTCGAAAAAAGCAGGGGTATACTTGATTGACATCAGGAAGACAGATGAGCGAATAAGGATAGCTGCGAAGATGTTGGCTAACTACGAACCTGAACAAATATTCGCTTTTGCTATGAGGATTTATGCTCAGAAGCCTTTATTGATGTTTTCTAAGTGGACGGGAATTATAGCTCGCATCGGAAAATATTATGCTGGAATATTAACAAATCCTTCTCTCCCACAGTATGTTGAACCTGAAATCGTATTTGTCTCCGATCCGATGAAAGAAGCCAACATTATACGTGAGGCTAATAAAATAGGAGTCCCAGTAGTCGCATTAGCCGATACCTCGAACGAGCCATATAATGTTGATTTGGTCATACCATGCAATAATAGGGGACGCAAAGCACTCGCACTTATATATTGGTTACTAGCAAATCAGTATCTTCGAGAACGGGATATGCTTGGGGTTGATGAGACTATAGATGATCCCGTTGAGAATTTCATGGTATTCTTATAGGTGATCGATATTGACGCATAGAAAGAAAAAACCTGCTAGATCTGAGAGACAGCCTAAGCCGGATGGAATAATATTAGTTATAAGCGACGGGAAAGCATTCTTTGGTACCGGATTAGCATTCGAGATACTACTTCAAGATGAAAAACTTAGAAATGCCTTATACGGTAAGCGTATTGGACAGATACTGGATGGCAAGATTATAGGGCTCCCAGGATATACATTCAAGATAACGGGGGGTACAGATAAATTTGGGTTTATGCACCATCCGTCACTTGAAACTACAGAGCTCAAGAAAATAGTGCTCACAGAGCCACCTGGCATAAGATTTTCTCGCTATAAACTTGAGAAAAAGGGTGGAGGGTATAGATATGTCAATCTTCGAGGTATTCCTCGCAAAAAAACTGTGCGAGGAGCGATTCTTAGTGAGTATACGAGGCAAGTAAATCTGGTGATAGTATCTCGAAGAGGCCAAAGTATAAAGGAAATGAAAAAGGAATCTATATTATCTGATAGAATCTTATCTAAACTTGTAGAGAGAATAGGGATTCAAGTACTTAAGAATGGTCTCTACAGAGTAAGATTTATACAGAATGGTGAGGTTATAAGACTAGAAAATAAGCTTAAGGAGCTCGGAATAACAGATGATTTCATAAAGAAAGTAAGTATTAATATAGGAATTGAGGCCATTAAGCGTGGACGTAAATTCATAGAGAAGGTAATAAAACCCGTACTAAAAGTAAGGGGAGGCTCACCCTTTGCTAAGTATGTTGGGAAGGTTCTCTACGAGTTCTATCTAGATCTTAAGGAGGGTAAAATAAACATTGAAAACGCTGATGCTGTTGCTAGTGAACTCGTAGGTAGGATACTTGAGGGCGCCGAAAAAGCATTTAATGGTGAACTTAAGGTTCAGTTTAGGTTCAAAATAAAAGAAGCTAGGTCTATGTAATCTAACCTTTTGAAAAATTCGTGATTATCTCCTTAAGTTTTTTAGTGAATTTCCTTAGGATTTCTTCGGCAGTATCCTTGCGTTCTCCATCAGCAACTATTCTTATTAACGGTTCGGTGTTCGAGGGGCGAGCTAAGAAGCTACCGTTCTCTAGATATATTTTTACACCATCAATTGTACTTATGTCGCTATATTCGCTTGTTGCCCACTTCTTAAATTTTTCTATTATTTTGAACTTCACTTTATCATCAACCTGAATATTCTGCCTTATTGTAAATATCGGACCATAGCAATCATGTATCTTGGCTAGACTTTTTTCCATACTTGCAAGCAAGTTTGTTACAATAATGGAAGTCATAATCGCATCGTCATAGTGAAAACCAAATATTGGCAGGAAGAAATGATATGACTCCTCGATACCAAGTTTAGCATTGTGGATCTTAGTAGCTTCGGCCATAAAGACATCTCCTACGCGGCATTCAACGGTTTTGAAACCCATCTCCTCAGCTCTTCGTCTAAGCACAGAGCTACACATAGTATTATACACTATAACATCATTTGCCTTGAGTAGATTCTCCGCAAGAAATAGACCGATAATTTCGGATGGGACAAGTCTACCTTTCTCATCGAAAAATGCTGCACGATCTCCATCGCCATCATATGCTATTCCTATCGGTACCTTAGTGGTAATCATTAGATTTTTTATTTGACTAACATCCCCATGAAGCGGGTCTGGAATTCCCGTTGGAAATGTTCCATCTATTGTGCTGTTAAGGGCTATAGTCTCGTGGCCATACTGGGCAAATAATTTTAAGGAAACTAAGTTTGCTGCTCCATGTTTTCCATCAATGATAACTCGTATCGATCTGTCGGGTTTGGGTATTCTTGATGCAATGAACTCCAGGTACATATCGATGACTTCATCATTTTGGATAGTTTCTGAAGTTCCATAATCCGCCCATCCAACGAATTTGATTCTGTTTTTGAAGAATCTTTTTCTGATCTCAATGTTTTCGTGTGAAAAGCCTGTACCATCATCCCTTCTGAACCTGACTCCATTGTATTGTGGTGGATTATGGGAAGCTGTAATGAATGCTCCTCCATGAACGTTTTTGTTTTGCCAAATAAAATTGCAAAACACGGGTATAGGCAGGGGGTATGTTAGATAGACATCAACTCCTGCAGCTATTATTCCGCTCATCGCAGCATAAACAAGAGACGGTGTTGATATTCTGATATCTCCTCCAACAGCTACTTTTTTTCCTCCCTTTTCGGTTATGATGTTTGCGAAAATTGCTGATGCCTTCAAAATGACATCGGGAAGAAGATCCTCTCCCACGATACCTCTAATATCATATGCTCTAAATATATGCTCAATGTCCAACCCTAATTCACCCTAAAATCCTAGAATCTCTAAGTGTCTAATCTTCATTTAAGAGCGGTATCCACAGTTATACCTCATTAATATGTAATAATATTACACAACAGTGGTGAGTGTAAAGTCGATAGGTTGTTGTTTTTGATTTCCCTAAGTAGGTTCGGACAGTCAGTACTGGTTATCCAAAGAAGAGGTCTAACGACGGCTTCAAAGCCTTCCTAAGCATAGCTGAACTAGATATGGGAAGCTCAAATAAATGCTTCAGTTTATTAAGATTCTCAACAACCATACGAGGATCTGCCTGTTCTATATCAAAATCCAATATCTGGTGGGGGTCCACTGGAACACTAATGAGCCCTGTTTTCCAGTGAATTGACCAAGGTGCTCTGACGTCGCCTTCAGGCTTAAGACTACTCCAATCAAGTAATATCCTCCTTTTTCTTCTATCTGCGTGTGCTACATCGCTTGTGGTTATCGGGGTATCAAAAATAGCCCCGTATTTCTCTCGGAATTCATAGTATTTCTCTTCTAATCTTTGTTCGACCAGCTTTTGAATGAGCTTAATAGCATCGCGATAAGCATCGAACTTTCCAAGCGGCTGATCGAATGTCGTCCATATCTGGAATCCACGACCCCCTGAGAATTTGATACAGGATTTCACATCGAATTCCTCATATAGCACTAAGTAGACCTCTAGGGTTACTTCTTTTATTAATTTGAAGCCATTCTCAGCAGATTTCAATTCTTCTCCTGCGTCGATATCTATTATGAACCAGTCTGGATACTTGGCGTTGATATCCGCATGTACGTAGGGAATAAAGTCAATTGCGTGTGCATTAATATATCTCCAAAGATCCCTCTTGTTATAAATATAATTGTATTGTTTAGGCTTTTGCTTTGCATATCTAGAGAAAATAGGTTTGACTTTACCTATTGGATCTGATTCATCCGAAAAAACTTTGACCAAGCTTACTGGTCTGTTAACGATAAAAGGTAATATTAGATCTTCGACATACCTGTAGTACCAACGTGCAACATAAACAAGTCGATAACTGCGGTTCATTTCGGGGTCAAATGCTAGATCCCAGGCAGCTTTTCTTCCCTCCTCGGTAATAGCAAAGTTATTTTCTACTCGTTTAGCTAATCCCTCAGCGATAAGCTCATCTAATGCCTGTTTTATCTCCTCACGTGAGGCACCGCAATCACGTTTGACCTTCTCATAGATGTGCTCAAAATCTACAGTTTTTTCTGGAGGCTTTATAGCCAAGAGTAGGAGCACTCTGTCTCTAGTTCTCTTTCGCATATCCTATGCACCGATTTTCTTAGCTATTTTCGTTAGAGTCTCGGCATCGAATCCCTGTTCCATAATCTGTCTTAATGCCTCCTCCTTTCGGAGTCCTCGCTGACGCATCAATGTGTTTACCATCTTCCTAAGTTTATAGAACTGTTTTATAAGTTTCTTAACAAAAGTACGATTCACGCCGCTTCCCCTTGCAATTCTATCTAAGCGTTCTGGATCCTTGAGAAGCTCTATGTTATAAAGTTCATCCCCATTTAAAGCCTTTAGAACTGCAAGAGTTCGACCTATATTTCTCTGAAGTTCTCTCTCACTAATAGCACCGGAAAAATATTCTTTAATTCTTCCGAGAATACCAGATCTTCCTTTTACAATATTCTCATAGTAGTCGCGTAGGTCCTTTAATGTCAATTCTTTAGTTTTTAACAACCTCTCTGGGACTGTTTGGAGTAGTTCCTCTAGGAATGCCTTATCGGGCAAACCAAGAATTCTAGCAACAAAGTTAGGTGGGTCATAAGGTTCGAGGTCTTCCAAATGTTCGCCGACTCCTATAAACTTGATTGGAGCTCCCGCAGCAACCGCTGCGGAGAGAGCTCCTCCCCCTCTCGCACTACCATCAAGTTTTGTGACGATAATTCCTCCAATCCTACCAACAGCCTCTCTAAAAGCCTTTGCCTGATCATATGCTCTTTGCCCAATCATACCGTCTATGACAAGAATGACCTCATCAGGTTTAAACTTATTTACAATTTTTTGCATCTCCTTCATCAATCCTTTTTCTTCTTTATGTCGACCAGCGGTATCAATGATCACAATATCGACTTTTTTGAGTTCTCTTAGGCCCTTCTCAATAATTCTTATAGGATCTTTCTCTTTAGGATCCCCGTAGAATTTTACATTGATTTTTTCAGCAAGCTGTTTTAGTTGTTCATACGCAGCAGGTCTGTATGTATCAGCACATATCAGCCCAACACTAAGCCCCCTCTTTTTTAGCCATAGAGCTAATTTTGCTGCTGTTGTTGTCTTTCCGCTACCTTGCAAGCCTATCATGACGATTAAATTTCTCTTACCTGGACGTATATTTAAAGTGTATTTTCTTTCGCCAAGAAACTTTACTAGTTCCTCATACAATGCTCGCATAACAATAACATCGAGCGATACGCCCTCAGGTATTTTTTGTTCGAGAACTCTCTTTCTGATACGTTCTGCCAATCCCATCGCAAGCTGAACATTGACATCCGAATCAATAAGTGTCCTCTGAAGATCCATTAGTATGGCATTAAGTTCTTTTTCATCGATGTAGCGTCCTCTGATCCTATTAAACAGTTTTCGTAGCCTTGAGAAAACAATACTCATTAGGACACCTCACAGGACAGATATCATTTCTTTTTTTGTTCAGCTCTAAGCTCTGTAATGTTTATATTTCTTAGTGTTAGTATTGTATTTAGATTTTTCTTCCACACGGGTAATATGAGTTTGGTAGCCTTAGAGACGAATTCCTCAGGATTCAGCTCTTTATATCCCATTCTTCTAAGCTGGATGAAGAATGGCTCAAATTCTTCTGGTGCGATAGGTAGGAGATATGCAATCTGGATAGCTACTTGTCTTGGAATTTTTAGTTCCTCCTCAAGACTTTTAACAAGAGAGAGTATCTCCTCTTTTGATGCAAATAAAAATTTCTGTACATATTCGTAAACTCGACGTTGTTCCGTAAGCCTAAAACCTCCTCTTTCCCTGTACAGTTTCTCCAAGAGTTCCGCTGTTTCATGGTACGTTAACGGTATCATCTCAGTATTCCTATCAGAATTTTTCTTCTTTTCCTCTTTGCTAAGACCTATATTCATTTAATTCACCAGTTATCGGACATATACTAATTTAGAATTGTTGGTTTAAGTTGTTTCAAAAATAACTTATCATTCAAATGAAAGTGTTTTAATCAAACCGAATTTATCGGTTATTGAATCATAGATAGTAGGGCTGTATATTCCCACAGTAGTCTCTAACTGTAATAAAGCTTTTGTCTAAGTAGAATTAGCTGGGTTTAGATAAAAATGCCAAAAAAACTGAGAATAAGAGGCGTAGTGACCAGCGGCATGGGTCGAGGATCATACTATGTTTCGCTTCCCCAATACAGAAAATTCTTTGAAAGCTTATTAGGCCAGAGAGTTTTTGAAGGTACACTCAACATAAAACTAAGAAATGCCAGATGGTATAATATAGGATTAGAACGCAATAAATATTCGCCTCCTGATGGGCATGGTGCAATTTATTATGCTCTTGCTTTTTTCCGTGGAGAAAGGATATTGTTAATAAGGCCTGCTAGGAGTGTTCATGGGGATGATGTGGTTGAGATAGTAGCAAGAAGTAACCTAAGAGCAAAATATAGTCTGAAGGACGGTGAGACTATAACAATAGAACTAGAGGCTGAGAAGTGATGGTATATGTATTTTCTAGTATTCATGAGATCCTAACTATGAGGCTAGAGGATATGGAGGTTCTCTCAGAACTCGGAAGAAATATATACGCAGTAAGGTTTATGGGGAAGCTAGAAGACATAAAACAAGAGAAATCTAAACTTATTCTAGTAATAACTGATGGCCAAGAAAGATTATCAGCGACATACTTCCCTAGGATCGCAATCAGAGGTGAGACCTCCGAAGTAGGCTTACGGAGAGGGACAACGTATATATTCTATGCTCACTTAGAGCCCCAAAACAAGATTTGCTATGTAGATTTCTTCGTAGAGGCTGATAGACTGAGTCAATTAAGATTTCTGACCGGTCTCTTCATAACGTATTTTGAGCTTACCTTTAAAAGAGCATAACTACTGATATAGCTGTTTCTTCAAAAACTCTTCGAGAAAGCTCTTAATTTTCTTTTCTAAGAAGCTGCCAAGCCTTAAGATAAGTTTAAGCAAAAATAGCACTCCTTTCCAGAGTTCTAAGAACATTTTCCTCAGTCTTTGCCGGGAAGAATAGCTCTGCTGACGTATAGTGAGTACTCTTGGTTTTTATCCAAAATCCTAATGCCGAGGCAATTCTTAGAGCGGCATCGAAAAACAGGCCGATGGAGACTAAGCCATGATAATATAGATTGGATCGAAGATGTATATGATACCAGACTTCATTATCAAAACATCGGTAGAGCAGGAAAACCCGCAGATAAGCCTATTGGTAACATCACCTAAGAGAAGAGGAGTTATATCAGTAATTATACAAACTCCTATAGGGATCTCTCCAAAACTCACAAGCTCTAAAACTTTGACCGGAACAAAAACCTCTAAAAAGTTGTTAACCCGCTCGCCATTAAAAACATATTTACTCACGCGGATCTGCATATCATTGAGAACCTTAATCTACGTACTAATCACAAAGAATGCTCAGAGAAATTCTTTATGAACCACTCAACAAACTTCTCGCATTTAAAAGGATCGCTACGCGCCCCAATTCTACATGTAGAAAGTCTATCACAACGAATACAGGGCATCTCAACCATGTTATCTGGAACAACATTACTAAGAACAATATTGTTGTCCTCATAGTCTATGAGTCCCAATGTGTAGAGCTCCTCAACAATCTCATCGATGGACTCTAAAATCTTCGGGTCTCTCTCAGCAACAGCAGCCCTAAGTTCCTCCAAAGAAACCTTTTTCCGCTCAACGATCACGCCCCAAACAATACCAAGATTTCTCAATTCTTTAAGCAAGTCTCCACACCAAGCAAAATATTAGCCACAATATACAATTATTAAAAATAAGGTGTAATAGAAAATGAATACAAAGTTTCTCCCAAAGAACATATTTGTAATGGGCCCCCCAAGATCGGGCAAATCAACATTAATTATGAGCATCTCAAAAGAACTACTGGATAAGGGTATACAGGTAGGAGGAATTATATGTCCAGAAATACGTATCGGTGGGAGAAGATGGGGGTTCAAAGTAATAGTATATCCAGGAGGCCCCGAAGAGATTCTCGCAAGCATAACAATAAAAAGCCCCCACCGAGTATCAAAATATGGGGTTAACGTCCAAGGCTTTGAAAAGATAGTTGAGGACCACCTAAATAAAATGCTAACAGACCCCAAAACAAAAGTGCTACTAATCGACGAAATAGGAAAAATGGAGCTACTAAGCAAAAAATTCGAAGAATTCGTTAAAAAAGCACTCAATACACAAAAACCAATAATAGGTGTAATAGGACGTGTAAACCACCCCCTCATACTAGCCATACAAAAAAGAAAAGACACAAAGATATACACAATAACAAGAGGAACAACCACAACCCAAAAACAAAGAATAAAACAGCAAATACTCAACACAATACTAGAATATCTGAGAAGAACAAACAAAACAACCAAACCAACAAACAAACCACAAAAACAAACCTTTAAAATCCACAAACATAATAACTAAAATAAAATACCAGAAAAACAAAGCGCCGGTAGTCTAGTGGAAGGATGCCAGGCAATGCGCATAAGCCTTCCAAGCTGGTGGCGCGGGTTCGAGTCCCGCCCGGCGCACCAAACCCCTAGCAGGCCCGTGGTGTAGCGGTCAAGCATGGGGGACTCTGGAGCTCTAAAATCCCCCGCGGGGCCATCCCCTGACGCCGGTTCGAATCCGGCCGGGCCTACCATACCCTCGTCCTTTGAAGAACACTTAGATTAAACAGAACTGGGCCCGTGGCGCAGCCAGGAAAGCGCGCCGGCCTTCTATAATGTTTGTTGAGGCCAGCCGGGTGTCGCGGGTTCAAATCCCGCCGGGCCCATCATTGGGCTTTGGGTTTGTCTTTTTTTGGATTCTACTGGATAACTCTGTTTTTTTGATTTACTATGTGTAGTTTTTTCAATTTGTAGTAGATTTTTGAAGTTTTTGTATGTAATTTAGTGCTTACTTAGATTGTTTTCGTTTAGATTGGTGTCTTTAGGTCTTTTTTGATCTTGACGAAGATGCCTACTTCTCATCATACATGTAGTATCTCCTCATGAGCTCTCCCCCATCAGCGGGGATATATTGTCTCAGTGTTCAGCATTGAGATTCGCTCCATATGCTACGGACTATATGGGTTATCTTTTGAGTGATGTTCTCCTTAGTGTTGTTGGTGTTTTATT
>JAHKKZ010000029.1 GCA_029856685.1 Candidatus Njordarchaeota archaeon | reverse complement strand
TAAGTTTGGCAAAAATCATAACATAGGTGTTATATATGTCAAGTCAAGGTGAATATGAGCGTCAGAAAAAAATAGCTGTGACAGCAATAATGATTTTTGGTCTGATAAGTCTCTTCGGAGACATAATATATGAAGGAGCTAGGAGCGCGATATCAACATACTTAGAATTACTCTTGGCTCCAGCATTTATTGTTGGTCTGGCTGTTGGATTAGGAGAATTCCTTGGTTACGCGCTAAGATTCTTGTCAGGCTATGTTGCGGACACAACACGGGCTTATTGGGGGCTAACAATTGCTGGGTATGTTCTTTTGGTATCCATCCCGCTCTTAGCATTCTTTGTGGATTGGAAAGTAGTTATCTTCCTTATAGTCCTCGAAAGAGTTGCAAAAGCTATCAGAACCCCCGCTAGGGATACGCTGATATCCGTGACTACCAAGGCTATTGGCAGAGGAAAAGCTTTCGGTCTCCATGAGCTGATGGATCAGATAGGAGCAACTGTTGGTCCTCTCATAGTTACTGGCGCCATATGGTATAAGCTCCAGCAAGGCGCAACAAAAATCGCACAACTACAATTCGCCTTTATGATTCTCCTAATACCATATTTAATACTTCTAGTTGTCCTCTTCAGTGGATATCTTAGACTAAAACTACCTACACAGGAAGCCCTAGTTGGTGCTAGAGCATCTATGCATCCAGAACCATTATCCAGAAGATTTTATCTGTACTCCTTCGCAGTTATGATGAACACAGCAGGTCTTTTCCAAGTAGCATTGATTCTCTATCGAGCCACAGAGATATTCATTGAGATATTATGGATAGTCCCACTACTATATCTTCTAATACAAGGCGTAGATGCCATAATAGCGCCTATATCCGGTATGGCATATGATAAGAAGGGTAGGTCTGTTCTTATTGTTCCATTCGTACTATCAGTATTCCCAACAATATTTATAGCGTTGCCATTCATAGGTGTTGGTGGAATACTAATGTCTCCGGTGGTATCGGTTGTTTTGGCATCAGCATTCTACGGTATAGTTCTTGGGATGCAGGAATCAATATATAGAGCCGCAGTAGCAGATTTGACAGGGATTTCGAAAAGAGGACTTGGATATGGGATATTTAGCACACTATATGGATTTGGCTTCCTGATCTCTGGTGCTGTTCTGGGATATATTTTAGATCTCTCGAAAATAGATCCGACATACATGCTCTACGCCGTAATATACTCGATAGTGCTACAGATAGTAGCCATAATTCTCCTATACCTATCCCTTAGAAAGTAGAGATATAGAATGCATAAACTTCCCTATTTTTATTTTAGTCTCTCAATTATTATCGCAGGGCATACACGGGTAACCCCCTCGATGTTGTTTAGGCATTTAACAAATCTTGTCATTTCCTCAGAATTTCTAAACCATACTTCAAGAAGCAGCATATGATCGCCACTAGAGGAATACATTTTTACGATTCTATCATCATTTTTAAGTGTATCAATCACCTTAACATATGCTTCTGGTGTTGTGTCTATGCCTATGAGAGCAACTATGTTGAATCCTATTTTTCGGGGATCAACTTCAATCGTATATTTTTTTATTATCCCGAGCTCCTCAAGTTTCTGTAGCCTCTTCCTCACGGCGGTCTCGCTTACTCCCAGCTTCCTAGCTATCTCCACAAATGGCATCCTAGCATTTTCCATAAGTAATCTTACCAGTTTCTCGTCTGAAATCTTACCTTTTTGTGGAATTTTCTATCACCTAAATTAAAAATTAGAATTCTTAGTTTAAGAAGTAAGGCATTAATATCGAATTCTATACCATAATGATTCATATTACATTACTTATTTGTTTCTCCTCGACAAAATAATTATGTTTTGGGCTCCTAAAGATTGATAGTAGACTTACAAGGATAAATGTAGTCGATGTAAAGACAATAGCTGAGCCTGCTGGCTGAATACCGATGATCCCCTCCTCCGCCAGATATCCTCCCGCAGTAGCGATTATTGATCCAAGCACTCTGGTTACGTTCATTCCAGATCCAAAGCCTCCAGAGCCTACAGCTCTCGCCTTTCCTCCCTCTTCTATAGATTTTGTTAGTTGTGGTGTGAATAGCAGGCTTGAAGCCAGACTATATGTAGCGAAAAATAATATGGTTAGTAGAAGCATCGAGAAGCTTGCTGATAGTGCGAAGAGAACCATTGAGAAATTAGCTAAGATGTTTATTGCTCGCCGATACTTTATCGTTGGTCTATATAGATATCCTCCTAGAATCTGCATAATAGCTGAGAATATGGGAAGTGTCGTAAGAATCAAACCAGCGATGCTTGGTGGAATTCCAGCATCTATAAGGATTATCGGGGCATATGTGTTTACTATTGGTACAAGAGAGATAGCGTTTGTGTTGAGGAACAAGTCGCGAATATTCCTAACGGTTATCCTCAATGCCTCCTCTAGCTCTATCTCATATGTTTCTGCTTTGGGAAGAAGAAATACTAAAGGAAGAGAAGAGGCTGAGATTATTGCGGAGAAAATAAATGTTCCATAGAAGCCATAGTACTCATATATAAACCCACTAAGAACGGTTCCGACGAACGCACCTACATACGAAATCGATAATGTCTTTGCAAGTCCTTGAGATGCACTCTTCCTATCCATGTAGCTTGAATAAGCAAGGAAAGTCGACCAAAAGGATGCTATGCCAAGACCAAGAACAATACTTGATATGTACACATCAATGGGGCTCTTAGAAGATAGATAAAGCATGAACCCTGCTCCATATAGTAGTGTTGCGGATCCAAAGATTATCCTATGGTCAGTTTTTTCCGCCAACCAACCGGCAATAGGCCTTGTAAATATCTGAAAAACATTGTTAACTAGTATCGGCAGTATTGCCAGACCCTTAGGTATCCCAACAGATACCACTTTAAGAGGAATAGCTATCTTCATAGCAGTATTAAAAGCAACAGGAATTAGAAACGAGATCACCAACACACCAATCTGCATCCTACCACCAATCCCCGACATCTTAGCTCAGAATAATTATCGGCTAGATTAAACTCATATGAAAAACGGATATATTCATAAGAAAACACAGAAAAATAAAAAGAAGCCTAGGCCGCATGAGCTCTGGGTACCCAAGCCTATTCGGCGGGGCCTCAGAGGTTCAGCCTAAGCCTATGTACAAATGTTTCATTATTTTAATGTTTTTGTTCTTGTTGATGTGGTCATAATGAGTTATCTTCTTTCTTTAGACACTAGTGGAAACTAGACTTTCATTGTTGCTGTCGTTGTTAGAAGAAATCCTAGATCCCCATATAAGATCCCCATATAAGTCGCATGTTGCAGAAATCAACAGGAGGATTCGCTAGAGAATAATAGTTCAAGTTCTTGAATACATAAATTCGGAGGGGTATGGTATATGCTAAAAACAGATATTCGAGGATAAGTTCGCCTCTCCACACGACAACGTATAAGCAAATCAAAAGCTCGGATATCAGTTTTAAGAATGAAATCGGAGAGAATAGCGAATCATCTTCATAATAAGAAATACTGGCCAATAAAACATATATACATAGACAAAGAGTTTATAAAATTCACGGACATATTAAAAAGCATATTTAAGGCGAAGTCTACTTATGTGATAAAAAATGTATAATCCTGCTGAGTGATATATTGGCGTATACAAATCACAGGAAAAAAGTTTTCTAATAAAGAAATATAGCAATATGGTTGAGCTCTGAGAAACATATTTCAAAGTACTTCGGGAACTTTCGTAGAGCCCAGCTTCATCATCTCTATGAGTGGTTTGAAGAACTCGTTAAAAGCTATGTATGCATATGCTCCGACGAATAGTAACGTCATTATAGCCATCGTAATCGTTGTGAAGAACTGAGAGGGTTTGATCCCATAGTATATGTGAGTCGCGATATAAATTAGGTAAACGAGCCATATAAACCATATTCCCAGAAGGGTTATAGCACTACTAATTACGACAACAGGTATAGGAATCCTAAGTATTCTGAGGCTTATGGCCAAGCAGTATATTATGATGCTGGATGTCAAAGAGTAACTTATAACACCATAAAACTCGGGGAATTTAGCTGAGATACCATATGCATATACAAGTATCCGGTCCACAAAATATGCGAACACAAGCCATATAATATGAAGCATAACGAAGAGATACGTAGCAGTAATAATATCTAGATTCCTCCTAACAAAATAGGCGGTAGCTATGAACCCTAAGAAAACAATAGAAGAAACTAAAGGACCCTCAAAGATGCTTACACCCTCCCCGGCAATATTCCTAAATGTCCTCTTTGGCATAAATATTGTGCCAAGAAACCTAATAAAAACACGTCTCACACGCAAAGTTCTGGCACCCCTCATTAGAGCTCAGAGCTTTTGACCATCATCATTCTTGTCAGTCCTCAGCTGGCTCATCATAGATAACATAATATTAAAAAGCAAAAATGGGAAAAGGTCATGTTTTGTTCTTCCAATAAAAATAGGTTTTTGGAAACAAAAAATATCAATAAAGTTCGACATATCATCAAAATTGCCCTCTGAAATCTAAATCCTCAAATCCATTGGGAGCTCTATGAAGATTCATCCTCTGCTTAAAGCAAATGTCATAGTCGTGAAAAATATATTAATTTAATATAATTATTTATGTATCAGAGTGATTTTTCCAGGTTTTAAGCTGTTTGGTGATTTGGTAATGACTGATAAGGAGGGATATAAACCTCTTATTGTTGTGTTTCCTCACGATCTGAGTCTGCCTATTTACTATTCTCCCGAGAATGACGATGGGACTATCCTTTTCACGCAAACGCTTTCTGCAATGCTTTTAGGTTCTAGAGACCTCGACTATAGCCAGATCGAACATGGATTCTCTATATTAAAAGCATTCATGAGCAAAAAACTTGATAGACGAATCCTATATGCAGGTAGTGGAGCGATTCTAGTGTTGCCAAGCAGATATAAGCAATACGAGAAATATATGTTCGCTTTTAGGGAAACTTTTAAGAAACTAGGCATAGACCTTCACATAAAGTTCTGGGACGAACTTGACGGCGAGAGATCTATCGTTCTATTCGCTATGGATATGAGTCTGAGAACCGACGATGGAATAAAACAATTTATATCAAGACTTCAAAATCAGCTAGATATCTGGGATGAGAAAGCAAAGGAGATTGTAACCACAGGAGTACTAGTTTTTTGATCTTTCTGAGACCTCCGATTTAGCTACTCCTGCGACCCATTCTAAGCTTCATAGTCTCTTTAGGAATACCTCATTACTTTTACTATCAATAATTATTACTGTACATGTCGGCTTAATCCACAGCTTTTTCCTCCAACCACCAGTGTTTGCTATTCTTACTTTATAGTCTATCTTAGGGATATGAGTATGACCACATATCAACCATGCATTATCTGGAACTCTAAGGATTTTTCTTAGTTTTCTTTCAGTCCAAAGTCCAGATACCTTATTGAGTATCCTAGAAACCGCACCATTCCTCGAAGCGTAGTCCCCATGCGTAACATAGTATTCAGCTGTATTCTCTAGGATAAGAACACCAGGTATGACTACCACTCTTACACCCCTTAATATAAGTTCCTCTACATTCTCTATCTTCGGATCATGTGTACTTGTGCTCGTCACATAGAATATCTGTCCTACAAAATGGTGGCTAAGTATAGGATTGAATACCTCGGTTAACTTATTTCTTAGTTCTTCTCTGCTGATTTTTCTATGCCCATATTCGAGGAGGTCCCCAGCGACCACCACTATGTCAAACTTCTCCTTGATAATAAACTCTGCTAGTGTCTCTGGAAGTGCTCCCTTCCTTATATGTGTGTCTGAGAAAACAACAATCTTACTGCCTGGGATTTTCTCCCTGTATATTATTGGCATGTAATATTTTGTTAGCCAAGGAAAATTCCATATTAGATATACCATAATGCTAAGTAGCAAAAGCAAAAATAGGAGAAGCAAATACATCCTCCTACACCTCCATTAGGTACTCTAAAATCTTTCTCCCAGTCCTAGGATCAAAAACTATGATCCTTCTTGTTTGCTTAGCAGTCTTAATATGCTTTCTTGGGGTGTAGACAACGACCCATGCAGTCCCTTCATCGTCGAGCTCCCTCATATCCTCGATAGCATATTCCTCTTCCAGAAGCGAATTTAAGATCTCCAGAAAATCTACAAAGTAGTCTGACATACCGCATGTCAGGCACATATTGCCTGTAAATAGAATCGCGATTTTTCCCTCCGAACTTATACCTATAAGCTCGGCTTTAGCTTCAGGATAAAACCTCCTATGGAACTCCCTAGTGGCATTTCTTATACTGTATTCTAGACCCATCCACCTCGCCTAGCAGGACATTCTTTATTCACATTAAAGGAAAAAATTCAAATATTCAGAAGATTTTTCTGCCATTAAAGTGTATTATTATGTGACAATTTTTAGGTGCAGTATAGTGGGCTCCCAGATCCGTTGGGTCGAAGAGAATAAAATTCTCAATATTATTAGAGCCATCGACGAAGGATTTGACGCCGTCATAGAATACATACGTGAGGACAAAATATCGAAGCTCATTCCAATATACGAATCAACTCCGATCCCTCCGGTAATCCCCACAATTCGTTACGGCTCCGCATTGATACCCATTGAGCCCGTGGGAGAATACAGATTAAGAGACCTCAAGGATATTTTACAGGGAGGTTCAGAGAAGATTGTAGATTTCCTTGAGAAAGAAGAGATCTCCGTAGTAGCTGTGGATTCTGGTACTTATGTTTCTGGCCCACATGTCTCAATCGATTTTGCTATAGTAAATGTTGGGTACTGGTATTTTAACTACGGGGAGATGATTGGGGGCGGAGGGAACAAAGCTAGGATTTTTGTTGATGTTGAGGAAGGAACGAAGATACAGACTCTAGCGAAGGAGCTTGAGATAGGTATTGTCGAGGAACTTATGGATAGAATTCATGGAAAGAAAGTATTTGTTTTGCTTGATGAATCTTTGTCCCTAAGCTACACGTTATCTTGGGCGGAGAAAGACCGATTGGAGATCATCAGCAAAATATCTCAGCTACTGAACAGCATTAAGAGTAGGGGAGCTATACCTATCGGTATTTTTTATACAAGGGCTCATGATATTGTTAGGGGGCTAAGCGTTCTGAGACCAGACACAAACATTACACGTGTCCCAGACAGAGCACTAATGGATAGAATCTTAGGACTATTTGGGCGATCACAACTTTTCATGGCTCACAGCAGAGCCATAGAGGGTTCTGGTCTAAGAATTCTAGCTTTCTACACGAAGGTTGGAGAGAGAAATATTTTGAGAGTTGAGTTCCCAGAGGATCTACGTGCCTATGTGGATGATATACATTTTATTGTAGTAGCACAGTCAATGCTGGGCGGGGGGTATCCTCTCCCCCTCCAAAGGGCGCATGATTGGGCGGTAATAGATGCTGAAACTAGAGAGTTTGTGATAGGCGAGATCTGTAGAAGATTAGGCATACCGCTTTCTGAGGTTCTATATACTAAAAAGCTTACCAGAAAGAGAACCCCTATGGAATGAGCAGAGTTTTTTCCTACTGTGACCTAATAGATCCTTTGGGCTCCCCCAATATTTGGCTGAGGATATGTTCGTATAGTCTTCTTGCTGATTGGAACGCTAGTCTGCCGTATGGCCATATGGGGATTCTTTGTGGGTTATCTATTTTGCTAATGGCTCTTCTAAGTATTGAGGCGTGGTGATTTGGCATGAATGCTATTACTCTTTTCGAATTTATTATGATTTTAGGTAATATCCTCGCTAGTAGGTCGGAGAATTTTCTCTTCTCATACTCCTCCATATTCTTTGGAGAAAACTCATAGTTTGCGAATGGATATAGCTTGTCGTAGCGCATAGGCACAACAAGCATAGGTTCTGAAATCACATAGACCTCAACACTCACACCTAGCCTAGAAATGCTATTCGCATAGCTCAGCATTGTTCTATGTATTACGGATTCCCTATATGGCTTAGACCCTGTGCATGGGAGAAGAATGGAGATGTCGGTCTGTTCGGGACTCCACACATAGAATAGATATTCGTGGTAAAGCTTTACGTGTGGGTGTTCAAAAAGGTCTTCTGAATCCTTTTTGTAGATTACAATCTCACCTGGCTTTGTACATAAGATCCTCTCCACCTCGTCCCATTGACCCATACTTATTAGCCTATAGAGAATCCATCCTAGAGGCGATATCACATCTTTTTTGTCGAGTATACTTATCTCGACTTTCGGACTCAGCAGTCTTTTCTTCTCAAGCTCTCTGAGAACACGGATCGCAATTTCCCTAAGACGCTTCTTTCCCCCCATCATATATCTCAACAAGTTCATCAATACTCATCTGAGCAAACTCAACTATTTGCCTATAAAGTCTATAGAAGGAGCTTCTTCTGGAAATTCCGCCATCAATACGTGTTATTACCCAAGCATTTATTATTGCACGTCCCTTAAAACTTGATATGAGCTCATGGAAGCGATCTATTAGAGGAAACCTTGACCGTCTGAGTTCCCGATATAGGATCTCGATTTCTTCTGGTTTTATTGGTGGTGTCCCAAACCTTATTTTTCTGCTACCAACATATCTTTCTCCCATACCAGGAATTATCACATGACCATAGGCAGCCTTTACACGCCAAGTACTAGTATCTATACTCCAAGCTCCAAGGGCTTTAAGTATCCTCACCATGACATAGGAACCTAAGCCTAAAACGTGAAAACGAACATTCGGAAAATATTTGCGGAGGATTAGAAAGCCAAGTAGACTTCTTAGCCTCGACTCTCTCCTATTCAGTGTGGAAGGAACAACACCACCATATGCAATTATCGGCGGGTCGTATTCAAGATATTTTTCTACGGCCCATATAAGAAGATCGCTTGGGTAGAGATGAACAACAGGAATTATCGTATGATCTGGTAGACGCTGGACTATCTCAACAAAATTGCTTATATTTCTCCTAACAACCTCAACTGAGGCAAATCTTATACTGGGGACAGGTAGATCTAACGACATATAGTAATCAGCATTAAGCATCCTATATCTTCGAAGAAGCTCATCTATGCTTATTTTAAGACCCTTCTTTAGAATCTGATATCCTCCACTATCAACCCATACTCCTATTCCTCTGTGGCGGATCGCTTTTAATTTTCTAATAAGTGATTTTGATGCCACAAGATGATTAAACATAATATCATTGTCGAGGATTTCCCATATAGGGATACTTCCGTTTGCAACACCAAGAACTATATGCATTCGGATTCACATTTCCCTTACAGTAGGACATATGTATGACGGTTAGCAACAGGAAATTTTCAAAATGCGAATATACCTCTAACTTATATACCAGTAGGCAATACTCAGGAAGATACCACAGACTACATATTCGTATTACCAATGTAGTCTGGGGAATAGGTATATGCCTTACTAAACAAGAAGAAACAAAGTTTGACTAGCATCTCATTGACAGATATTTGCTGATTTAATGTTGATTTATTTTATATCACATTCTTATCCTAGTGGATACAATTTTTGATCTAGGAATCAAATATAGCATGGTGTTGCGATTGGCATTAGATATCCGGAGAATCCTCGACGCTAGAGTTCTCATATTTGACTTTGATGGGGTTCTGGTCGACTCTTATAGTTGTCTACCAGCAATATATATGCTTATCGCTAAGAAGATAGGCATGCCAGATGATCTCGCGATGGCTTTTTCTATTCGGGCTATAGCCATGGAGGATGAAGCAGACTACATGATGAACTATGATAGAACCAGTTGGTGGCCGGAGCTATTTAGAAGTTTTGGGATAAATATCGATAGCTGGAGTCTACAAAAACTATCGGATCTTTATCAGGAGGAGCGGATAAATAGGTCGCGGATCCTCCCAAAGGTCAGAGATCTCCTTGAGTGCTTTTTGAGGATGGACAAAATACTTGTGATTGTGGCTGGTTCAGATGGTATTAAGGGTAAGAAGAGGGAGCGGATAGAAAAAAGCGGCTTAGCCCACTACTTTAGAGATATCTTCATTGTTGGTGACGATGTGCCTTCGAGGGAGGACGCGATAAGGATTGTCTTACAAAAATATGGTGTCAAACAAAGGGAGATTGTTGTTATAGATGATAAGCCTCACCCAATAAACACTGTGAAGAAGGCCTTTCCCGAAATCTTCGCTATTAGAGTTCTCTTTAGAACAATACTTACTAAGGCTTGGGAGGGCAAAGCGGCTGCGGATATCGAAGTAAGAAGTATGTATGAGTTATATAGACTTCTAAGAAATTTTTGCTGATCGAACCTAGAGGCGAAGTACTATGGCTAGCAGAGCTCTCATAGTTGACCCATATATGGGGGCCGCAGGGGATATGTTTATAGGTGCGCTAGTGGGGTTAGGGGTAGATTTCTCCGAAGCGTTAGAATTATTGTCGGATGTTGGAGACGTAGTGATAGATAGGACCCCAGAAGGCTATAGGGTTTCAACGCACTCGAAGATTATTGAGTTAGGTTTCGAAGACGCACGGAATCTCGTAAATAGTATCGCGAGAAGGTTAGGGCTAGAAGGGTTCTATAGGGATTTCGCTGTATCCGCTCTTAACATCTTAGTAGATGCGGAGACTTGGGCTCATGAAACATTTGGTATGGGTAAAGCAACGCATTTACATGAAGCATCAGACATTGTGCTTGACCTAATACTTACGGCGTATGGGCTTCAGAAGCTGAGTATCAAGAAAATATATTGTCTGTACCCAATTAGAGTTGGTGGAGGCATTATTCGATTTTCACATGGTGTCTTTGAGGCTCCAGCACCCGCAACAAGATGGATAATAGACCGCTATATGCTTCCCACCAAGAAGGGGCCTTATGATGCGGAACTGTTGACTCCAACAGGAGCTGCGATAATCGCCGCATTGCAACCCGTTTTTATGGATAGACGTGACCTGAATAAAAACTTTCTGATTGAGGAGATAGGTGTAGGTCTAGGCCATAAAGAACTGCCTGAGCCTAATTCCCTTAAAATTTATGTTGGCTTGGAGAGGAATAGGTCCTACATCGAGGAAGTTGTTGAGCTTGAGACAACAATAGATGATGTTGCTCCTGAGTATATCAGCTATATATACGATGCGCTGGAAGCACATGAAGTAACAATAATTCCAGCAGTTGGAAAGAAAAATAGGCTCACCATGATTCTTAGAGTGCTATGCCCAAAAGACAGAGAAAATGAATGTGTTGAAAAAATATTTAGGGTGACAGGAACACTCGGTATTCGAAGAAGAGTTATTGAGAGATACGTTAGGCCAAGGAGATACAAGATGAGGGAAATAGTCATAGAAGGACATGTGTTCAGAGTGATATTCAAGGAGGGAAAACCAGAGTTTTTCCAAATATTGGAGATATCTAAGAGAACTGGGCTAACACCGCTAGAAATTCTTCGGAGAATATGATGCTGCGTTGACTTATATAATTCCTTGCTTCCGCAGGAAATCTATTTTCTGGTTCAGATTTTCTCTATCCCTATTAGCATACTCACTGAATATTCTAGATATTTTTGAGTAGTCCTCTACCCTTATGACCACAGGGAACCTCACAGCTTCCCCATATATCAAAACCTCCTGCCTTCCAAGCATCGGAATTACCTTTTTGAATAGTTCAGCTCTAGGCACGCCTATCAAGGCCGATTCTACATCAGCCTTATCTGTTAATGTAAACACAAAGTTTGTCCATAACATGCTTATAACATCACGATCCAATTCGCTTGGTTTTTGATCAATTACGCACAGCATAACACCTTTCTTCCTCATCTCTCTAGCTATTTCTCCGAATGGTGAGACTCGGTACGTTTCCTTTCCCAGAAAGTTATGTGCCTCCTCTAAAAAGATTATTATTTTTGTCTCTAATTCCTCCCCCGCCATGGTTTTTTCTAATATACGCTCCCTTAGTCTCCTTGCTATCAGATTCGCTATCATCATGTATAGGGGAGTTTCCTTCTCATATCTACCCATACTTATAACAACATTTTGACCCTCCCGCGATATTAGGTTATCCACAATGATGTCTATTGCTCTCTCCTCCGATGTATATGGATAGCTTAATAATGCCCTAAGCTTAGATGTTTGTGATCTAAATGAGAGCTCCGCACCCACACCTAGTGCCGCCCTAATCTTATCCAAAATTCTCTTTCTCAGAATCGACATATCGGATATTTTTGTCTTATTTGCTATCTCATTCAGTATTTTCTGTCCTTCTGGACTCCTTTCTAATCTTCTCTGAGCATGCCCATCAAGTATGAGGCCCCACACCCAGTAATCCCCCAGACCAACATCCTTTCGTAGAATTCTCTCGAAGTCCGATAAATAGTTGAGAAAACTCGTCGAAACCCCAAAGATTGGTGCTATTAGAGCGACATCACCTAGCGTCAAGTCACAGTAGTTTATCCTTAGGCTTTCTAAACCCCTATTCTCTGCGAGTTCGAGGTCTGGTGTGAAACGCACAAATCTGTCTGAGAATATCTTAGCGATCCCCTCAGCAATAATATTGCCCATATTGTCCTTTAGTTCAAGCCCATATTCGGAATGCATATCGAATATTAGAAGACGAATTCTTTTACATGTTGGATCTTCCAGCGCTCTCAACATATCATAGAGAACCATGTAGCCCGCTAGGATATTTCCAAGAAAAGTCTTCCCAGTCCCAGACTTACCAAATATTCCGAAACTCAACTCAACAAGCTTCTCCACATCTATGGGTACGAATGCCTGTATTCCTTTTGGCGTTTTCGGAACCCCTATATTCCAGAGTTTCTTCTTATCCTCCTCCATGAAGAACATTTTTATTTCTTCTGGACTCGTCTCTAAGACATCTGAGTAGAAACTTGGTGTTGTATCTGCATTTCTCACAACACCATCACAATATTGGCCTATAAGAGCTATCTCTATTTTCTGTCTGCTCACATAATCTCTGATGGCATTTACCGCTACAACCCTAAATTCCTCCTCAATTCCTGACCCAGAGATGCTCCCTACTATGTCGTCTGAGGACTCGATACCAGCATCAGTTATTATCCCTAGATAGGAGTGCTTAGAACCGTGGATAGTTATCAGTGCTCCGACTGGATAGTCCTCTATGTTCTCACCCTTGTTTAGTAGAGCTATCAAACCTTTATTTATGCTTCCACTTACGATCCTCCCCAAGGATCTGCGCATATATATCACCTAAGAGCTTCGAGGGTATCCTCAAGATACCTAGCAATGTTCCCTCTGATACCAGACTTATACAACGCTACTGTGAGTGCCTCCACAATGTCTTTTAGGTCAGAACTTCTGCTTAGAAAATACTCTCTATGAGTGAAGAAAAGTTCCCTTATCTCTAAGGGT
>JAHKKZ010000028.1 GCA_029856685.1 Candidatus Njordarchaeota archaeon | reverse complement strand
GGTCTATGAGATCATCGTATCCGATAACGGTAGGGGTATGCCCGATGAGAAGATCCCTATTCTATTGGGCAAAGTGCTTACCTCCACTAAATATAGAATAAAACAGCACAGAGGGCGGTTTGGGCTGGGACTAAAAATGGCTATCATATACTCACTACAGGAGCTTAATAGTCCCGTAGAAGTCTGGTCCACAATGAGATCTTATGATTTTGTCAGTTACTACAAACTAAAAATAGACATAGTTAAGAACGAACCCATAATTCAGGAACATAAGAGAATACCAAAAAGCAAATATAGGGATCCCTGGAATAGAAGAATACATCATGGAACAATAATAAGACTTTTGATTCTGGGAGATTGGACACGGGCAAAATCATATGTATTAGAATATCTAAAACAACTAGCGATAATAACTCCATACGCAACATTCCTATTTGAGGGACCAAACAACGAGAAAATATACTACGAGAGGGTAAGCGACAGAATGCCTCCCCCTCCCAAAGAGGCAAGATATCATCTATCTGGTATAGACGCACAAACATTGATTCAGCTAATGCGAGAACATAGGGGGCTTAAAATGCTTGAATTTCTAATGATAACATTTGAAAGAATAGGTAAGAAAACAGCAACCAAATTTCTTAAAACATTAGGCGTAGATCCTAACACTCCTGTAAAAGAAGTTCTAAGGAATGATAAACTGATAACCTCCTTTGTTAGGCTAGCTGCAGTGTTTAAATTTAAGCGGCCTGACCCATCCACTTTATCACCAATTGGCGAAGACCTATTGGAGCAGGGACTAAAAGCTATTCTAAAACCTGAATTTGTGTACGCCTATCAGCGAAAGCCTATCTCTCTCCAGGGCCACCCACTAATAGTGGAAGTAGCAATAGCATATGGCGGAGAAATATCACCTGGATTGAAACTTCTGAGATTCGCAAATAGAGTACCACTTCTACATAGGACAAGAAGCGATGTTGCATGGAAAGCACTAGAAGAAATAGACTTGCCAAGATACAAAGTCTCCGAGCAAGATCCGATAGTTCTCGCAGTAAGCATAGTATCAACAAAAATACCTTTCCCGACAACATCCAAAGATTATATAGATGACGTAGACATCTTACGTCGTGAGATAAAACTAGCCTTTATGCGGGTTCTAAGGCGTCTAAGATCCTACAGGTCAAAGATCGAAAAACTCAAACAACTAGAAGAGAGAAGGAAGATACTGATAAAATATACAAGGAGATTCGCAATGAGTATATCAAAAATCCTACGAACGGATCCAAAATTTGAAGACAAAATCGCCTCACAAGAAGACATTATTTATGCGTACCTAATTGACAATATAGATCGAAAACTTTCAACAAAAACGCCAGAAATCCATGAGCAAGCAAGACAATAATCTCCGCAAGATACTACAGCCACGGAGAGATAAAATATTGTTCTTAGTTGGATCCGAATAGATACTGACAGTAATTAAAGATGCCTAAAAAGGATACTGCACCAAGCAAAATAGAAGCAAATAAGCAAAACAAGCTACGTACAGTAAAATAAGGACAAAAAACATAAAATCTAAAATCTATCAAAAACACTTAAATATCTGATAGTCTGAGTAAACTTTAAAATCACCGAAGAATAAAACTATAATATACACTTGAGAAGAAGCAAAAGCGGGGGTTCCGGAGAGGACAAACGGGCCGGACACGTTACAGGACGCCGGACTTAAGATCCGGTGGCGTATGCCTTCGCGGGTTCGAGTCCCGCCCCCCGCACCACTCCTATGATATTATCCTGCGCCGGGGTTCACGAGTTGGAACGTGGCCCGGCTTGAGACCGGGTGGCGTTTTCGCCTCGCGGGTTCAAGTCCCGCCCCCGGCATAATACATGATGTTTCCCATACAGGCCCGGGTAGCTCAGCGGCTAGAGAAATTGGCTAAAGCGCGGGATTCGTAATCCCGAGGTCGCGGGTTCGAGTCCCGCCCCGGGCTTCTTTTTGCTCACTAATTTATGTTGAGTAATCTAACCTACTTTATTTGCCTCTCATTCGCTTAGATTTGAAATTTTGTGGCTGAGGATTTCTACCTGTAGGGTTTTCGTTTTAGGATAAATAACATTTTTTATTGTTCTCGGTGTTATAATCTTGATTCAGAATCTTACTAAGATATTTGGACTGGAACTTATCTACGATGTTCCTGCACTCAAAATTCGACGGACACTCATCGTAGCTGATCCGCATATCGGGTATTCAACGCAGACATATCGCTATTCCACCCGTGCCAAGGAACGTATCTCGATGTATCAAGCATTATCGATGTTCTCGATGATCTCAGCAACAAAAGAAAAGCACATGAGAAAACTTATAATTCTTGGAGACATTAAGGAGAGTATAGGTGTTCCGAGAAAATTTGTATTAAAAGCTATTCAGAGATTCCTAACTAAACTCACAGAACTCTTTAAACAGGTAATTATAGTGAGGGGAAATCATGATGGCAAACTTATTGATATTCTTGATGAGCTAGACTTAGAGGTAAGTATCGTAGACCATATCTCCCTGCGCAGTTCTAGAGGAAGAATACTCATAACACATGGCCATATGAAAGCACCATATGAAGATCTAATGGCGGCAAACATCATCATAATAGGGCACATACACCCAACAACAGATATAGACAAAGTATTCGTAGTAGCCAACTATGTCCTGCGCGATTCTAATAAGATACTGATAATAGTCCCTACAATAAATCCTATGCTCCAAGGAATAGCTGTTAATTGCAATATAATCAAAAATACACTAATTAGAATCAGCCCCCCCGAACTTCAAAGGGAAATAAAACTAAAAAAGATAAGGCTACTGGGCAAGGTTACAAGGAAGGAGATCCCGTGTGACAAAATAATCTAAAAAATAGAATACTAATCCTTACTTATCGACAGATAGGCCTTAACAAGTTGCCAATAGAAATCCATCTGTTGGTGAAGCTTTCTAAGATGGAACTCTTTAGCAACCCTAAAGCGCCCCTGTTTCTCTATGAATTTTTCTATAGGAACCCGCTTAGAGGGGTCCAAAAGTTTGTTGCTAGGAGGATTTAAACGAAACTTTATTTTCCCATTAATAACCTCGGCTTCCCACAGAGGCCAGAACCCAGTATTGACAGCTAACTTCCCTAACTCAACAGTAAGCGAGGCATCAAAACGCCAACCAGGTGGATCGGGAGCAAGTATATGTATATATCTAAAGCCCTCTCCTCGAAGCGAAGCAGCTTTTTTGACCTTGTTGTATATGTCGATGGGATATCCAACACTGGCAGTAGCAACATACCTCGCTCCGTGTTCCAACATTATAAACGGCATAGGCTTCTTAATTTCAGTCTTACCTGTCCAAGTAGTTGTTGTCCACGCACCAGGGGGAGTAGCACCACTCCTCTGAATACCCGTGTTCATGTAGGCCTCGTTATCATAACAAATTGCAATAAGATCTTCGCCACGCTCAGCGGCGCCAGACATCGTAGCCATACCTATATCCACGAGCCCTCCATCTCCGCCCCAAACAACAACATTTACGTCCGTATAGCCCTTCTTCGTAAGGGCACGGCGGATTCCGGAAGCCACGGCAGCGGCACTGGCAAAAGCAACATTATAGACGATAACATTGAATGACTCTCCTGGATATATTCCTTGATAAACAGAACTGCAGCTTGCGGGTATAACCAATACTGTTTTCTCACCTAGTGCCTTTAAGGCCATACGTAATGCTATCGCAGAAGGACAACCAGGACATGCAGAATGTCCCGGTAGAAGTAGGTCTGGCTTGGAAACTATTTCTCTTAAACTCATCTACATCACCTCCTTAACAACCTTCTTAATTTGCCTAGGGAGGATCTCATCGCCACCAAGACCAAGACTAATCGAATACACTGGTATCTGGAGATCGTACCTATGAAGCACACTTCTTAGCTCCATAGCTAAGACACCATCATGTCCAAGACTTATGTCGCGCTCAACAACAACTACCCTATATTTGTCTTTAAGTGCCTTAATAACCTCCTTTGTAGGGAAAGGTCTAAAGAAACGAATTTTAAGGGCACCAACCTTCAAACCTTCCTTCCTAAGCTCATCAACAACTATTTCTGCCGTCTCAGCGATACTTGCCATAGAGACGATTACAACCTCAGCATCATCAACTTTGTACTCTTTAATGAGTCCACCGTGGTTAACACCAAATCTCTCCTCATACTCTCTAACAACTCTTCTAATAACCCCTTTAGCACTAAGCATAGCTTTATGCATGTCCCATCTCAGATGCACAGTATCCCATGGCCATACTATGTTACCGAAACCAAAAGTTTTCGAAATTTCTGGATTAAGAACATAGTGTGGTGGATTGTATGAAGGCAAAAATTCATCAACATCTTTTTGGTCGGGGACGCGAACTGGGGCTGAAGTATGCGAGAGAACAAAGCCCTCTAACATTACCATAACTGGCAATAGCACATGTTTATCCTCAGCTATTCTATATGCTTGTATAATGGAGTCTAAAGCCTCTTGATTATTGGAGACCCAAATCTGAATCCAACCTAAATCTCGCGTTGCTAGAGCATCCATCCAATCCGCCCAGATGTTCCACGGAGGACCCACAAAGCGGTTCACCACACCCATAACAACTGGGACACGAGCCCCAGCAGCGAAAGCTACCATTTCATACATGTAGAATAAACCATGAGAAGATGTTGCTGTAAAGGCTCTTGCTCCCGCTGCAGACGCTCCTATAACAGCTGACATTGCGGAGTGTTCGCTCTCTACTCTTATGTATTCAGCATCTAACTCTCCTCCCTCAACCCATTCGCTTAGCTTTTCTACTATCACTGTCTGAGGAGTGATAGGATAGGCTGCTACTACTTCTACTCTGCTTAGGCGTACGCCCCATGCTACCGCCTCATTTCCTGTTAATGCTAATACTTCCGACACGCTCACCACCCCCCAAATAGGTAATCTATGGAATAGACGTTATAAGTGCCTTTCATATATCCTCCACAGATCCTTCAACAAAACTTTTGTTGAAAAGAAGCATTTATGCAGATAATTATCATAGTGTTTTTAATCGAGTTTACCCTTAACTTTTTTGGGTGAATATTAATGATTGAGATTAGCTGGTTAGGCCGAGGAGGACAAGGAGTAGTTTTTGCATCCCGTCTACTTGTAGAAGCGTTAGTTCTCGAGGGAAAATACGCACAATCAATAATATTCTTCGGTGCTGAGCGTAGAGGAGCGCCTGTTCGGGCATACAATCGTATCGCTGATACCGTTATTAAGCATCACCACTTCGTACATAATCCAGATATTGCTGTAGTCTTCTCAGGAGAGCTTCTAGGCATTGTTAATATCATTGATGAACTTAAAGAAGGGGGCCTCCTAATTGTAAACGCTCCAAATCCCGAAGCCATAAAACAGTACATCCCAAAAAATAAGAAAGTTAAAGTTGGAGGCGTTGACGCTACTAAAATTGCCTTAGATCTAAATCTAAAAGTGGCGGGTCTCGTGATTCCCAATACGGTTATGCTAGGAGCTTTCTCGAAACTTGTTGGAATACCTTCCATAGATTCATTAATCAAAGCCATACAGAATAAATGGTCCCATAATCCAAGACTTGCAGATGTCAATATCGAAGCTGCGAAAAGAGGATTTGAAGAGGCAAAAATCTTTATTGATTAGTAATATTTAACTGATTATTTCTAGTTGTTCTTCTGGGGGATTGGTATGACAAAAGAGGAATCTGATGATTTTGAGGAAGAAAAGATAATAATTCCCAGTGGAGAGATCGACATTATGAGAGATAAAGAGAGAGTTCTAATACCTGTTTCTAAACCCACCTCTGGTGTAGCTGGAAAAACAGGGGCTTGGAGGATTTTTAAGCCCGTTGTGGATTACGATAAGTGTATTAAGTGCTATCAGTGCTATATCTCCTGTCCTGATTCGGCAATTGTTGTAGAGAAAGTTAATGATTATCCTAAATGGCTTTATGAGTACTGTAAAGGTTGTGGTATTTGTGCTAATGTATGCCCCCCAAAGGCAATAAAGATGGTAGAGGAAGGCTGAATCTTTCATGTTTTTTGATCCCTCCAAACTTAAGAAAATAGTTGCTAGAGCAGCCCTACAATACGTCCATGACGGGATGATCCTTGGAATAGGCTCTGGTTCTACCGTCCGCGAGCTCATTGAGTTGCTTTCTGCATCACATTTCCGAGTAAAATGTGTCCCAACTTCCTATGATACAGAGCTCATTCTGAGGAAGAAAAATCTTAGCGTCCTATCATTACAAGATACTGATAGAATAGACCTTGCTATCGATGGCGCAGATTCCGTCTTTCTGGAAAAAGGCGTGATTATTAAAGGAGGGGGCGGTGCTCTTCTAAGGGAAAAAATTGTGGACTACTTCGCTGATGAGCTAATAATCATAGTTACTGAGGAGAAAGTAGGTCGGCTATTCCCCGTTCCTGTTGAGGTACTTCCATTTGCATATTCTAAGTTTTTGCTAGAAAAACTTTCCGCATATGGAACTCCTACTCTTAGAATGGCTAGAAATAAACTTGGACCCGTAGTTACCGATAATGGAAATTGGATCATAGATGTTAAGATACCTTCGGATATCATTTCTAGAAAGCTCGAAGACGACCTTAGAAGGATCCCTGGCGTGTTTGAAAGCGGAATTTTCACGAAGAGTGCAAAAGTGCTAATAGCAAGAGAAGATGGGGATGTCGAAGAAGCAAAGATATAAAAGAAAAGCGCTGAGACTCAGAAAGACTCTAGCAATCGAACACATCAATAGCTTAATGAACCAAGCAATGCTCTTAGCATCACAGGGCAATATTAGACTTGCCGAGAGAGCCGCATCACTTGCTAGGAAAATAGCGAGGTGGATGGGGGTTAGAATGGGTAAGTGGCGTTATTTCTTCTGTAGGCATTGCAAAAGCTTTATATTCCCCGGGATAACCGCTAGAGTGAGGATTAGAAGTAACAGATTCACACATATTGTAATCTACTGCAAAAAATGTAGGAATATCAATAGGATAAGAATAACAAAACAACATACGAGATATTAGCCTATAATCTCAAGGACCATCTCGGAGGGAAGATCATCATCGAATGTTTTCTCATTGAACTTTTCCAAGATATCATTTGTATTCTGGCTGACCTTAGCGGCCATGCCAAACATTTTACTATTCACTCCATGTGCTAGCCTAGATATAATGAATTTATCTTTGACATTGGCATTGCGGCCCACCCAAATATATATCGTCGAGGTTGTATCATCTACTATTAGAAGACAAACATCGTCCTTTAGCAACTCACCAATGTTTTTCCCTTTGACGGATTCAACATTTGTGTTTCTTACTAACACCCCCATAATCATTTGCTTCACCTACCTCCCGCTTAGATTAAGTTGTTAAATGTATTTTTAAAATCTAAAACTACTTAGCCCTCAGATACATATAGACAACAGCAATTAAAAACACTAAAGACAAATTTAATTCTGCTATTTCTTCTCCATAGTATTAAAGAGAAAACTAGGTGGTCAATATGAAAATAACTGTAAGCCTAATCAAAGCTGATATAGGCAGTGTCGCCGGCCATGTCAGAGTACATCCAAAAACGATAGAAGCTGCAAAAAGAAAGCTTGAAGAGGCTAAGAAAGAGGGTCTCATAATAGATTACTATGTGTTTAACGCCGGTGATGATCTTCAGCTTCTAATGACTCACAGCAAGGGTATAGACAATTCAGATATCCACGGACTTGCATGGGAAACATTCAAAGAAGCAACAAAAATAGCAAAAGAGCTCAAACTATATGCGGCGGGACAAGACCTATTAAAGGATGCATTCAGTGGAAATATAAAAGGAATGGGGCCTGGAGTCGCAGAAATGGAATTCGAAGAACGTAAAGCAGAACCAATAGCTGTCTTCGCAGCAGACAAAACAGAACCAGGAGCATTCAACTTTCCAGTATTTAAGATATTTGCGGATCCATTCAACACGGCAGGGCTAATCATAGATCCAAGAATGCACAAAGGTTTCAAATTCATAATAATGGATGTTGTGGAAGGCAAAGAAATAGAACTAAGTGCGCCAGAAGAAATGTATGACATATTAGCACTAATAGGACACACAGGACGCTACGTAATAAAGTATGTCTACTCAAAGGATCCAGAAATAGGAATAGCTGCTACTGTCTCAACTCAGAAATTAGCTCTGATATGCGGCGAGTACCGGGGCAAAGATGACCCCGTTTGCATTATCAGGGCTCAGCATGGGCTTCCAGCTATGGGTGAAATTTTAGAAGCATTTTGTCACGCACACCTTGTAAAGGGATGGATGAGAGGTAGTCATCATGGGCCTCTTATGCCTGTTCCTTTGAAGTATTCCCAGTGTACTAGGTTTGATGGCCCCCCAAGGGTAGTAGGTCTAGGTTTTAATATTTGTGAGGGAAGGCTTATTGGTCCAATTGATCTATTCGATGATCCAGCATTTGATCATGTTAGGCAGAAAGCAATGTTTATTTCTGATTATATTAGGAGCATGGGTCCATTTGAGCCTCATATGATGACTCCTGAAGAGCTCGAGTATACTACTTTACCAAAGATACTTGAGGAACTAAAAGATAAGTGGAGGAAGAGTAAGTAGACTCTAATCTTTTTATGTAACCATTTTCGTTCTCTATTTTTTCTACATGTTAATTTCTAAGTACCTTTTACTGTTGGTGTCTTGTCTCTTCTTTGATGCGCATAGATACCTTTAGGATATTTGAGATAGATGACCGCATGTGGGATATCGCGAATTTCTAGATCCTGCCGCCTATGTTTAGGCACCCATGAGGTAGAGTCTCAATTTATATGGGCGGCTCAGGCTTTCCAGACCTCTCAAAGCCGTGGGGCAGTGCTTTTGGTAGGGCGAAAAATAAATAATCCACATGCAGGTGTGTTTGGCTTGTGTTGCGAGCTTCCTAAACATCGCATTTTTCTCTATCTCGCGGGTGCCTCTATAATACTTATTTCATCAAACATCTAATCTAGCATAATTCGCTTCGACGAATAGTTATGCAGGTTGCGTATATACGTAAATTATGTATAGCATCCGCTATAACAAGATTTGAATACAAACAAAAAATGCTGTGTTAATGAAGAATGCTTTTCTATTCGTCTGTTGTTGCCATATCTATTCCTTCTATTTCCCGATGTTAAATCCTTATTCAACTCAACAAGGGTACTTAGATTGCATAGGACCTTAAGATATTAAACCCAACATGAGTCTTGTTGTCACCCGAATCTTATTAGAGCTTCACTCTTCAACACATGGCTTATATTCCACTATACTTGCGAGAAGTATTTTTTAGTATAACACGATTCCTCCTTTCTCGTCTTGCTTATAGTACTAGCGAATTACTATCGTAATGTTATTGTCGGCATATTTGTTCTCTAACATGACTGTTTTCGGTGATGTTAATCTTTATATTGGTATTACCAATCCATGAGATATTTGCATTATCAGTGTTGTGGTGTTCTTTAAAATGATAGGTGATTTGAAGAAGCTATCTCTCCATGATCTCGCTATTTTGTATTTCAAGGAGGTTCTTAGGGAGTATCAGCGTAGTTTTAAAATTGTTGAGCCGCCTCCTGAGATTAGGAAAAGAAATGCTCTTAGTTTTGTCGTTTTCATCGAAGAAACTGGAGAGCGTTGGGGATGCTTAATTAAGGACTGGAAAAGACCTATCGGGAGCGATACCATTATTAAATTTAAACGAATCGTTGATAACCTGGGTTTAACTGCAGGAGTAATTATCGGAAATAGAATATCAGAGCTGGCCCTAGACAAAGCAAAGCGATACGGCCTATTAGCTATTACCAGAGGAGAAATAATCTCTTATCTATATAGCCGAGGAGTCGATAAACGCTTGGAGGTAATAAATGAAGAAAATCAAAGCTAATCTTTTTTATTCTGTGAGCCATCAGCTCCTTGGCCTCGCGTACTCTCGATACTTTCTGCATGCTCTTCTTCCTTTGCTTCTTCCTTGGGAGAGACCTCGATTTTCGCTTCATATTCATCTATCCATACAATCTTTGTTACTCCAAGATCCTTAAAGAGAAGAGAGGCCTTTGCAAGCAATAGAGTCTTAGGAACATATACTTCTCTCAGAATTGTTTCCGCTATGGATCTGTCTATCTTTGGAAATCTCATAAAGTAATCTTTGGACAGTTCTATCTCTAGAGTATTTTTACTTAAGAAGCGTGTCCTTAAAAAGCTACTTGTTTCACCAAAGAATTTTTCGAGTATCATGCTTACTTTTTCATCGTTTGATGCTGTTGGCTCGACAACCTTATGTATCTTAAACCATACATGCATTGTTTTCCCGGCTAGAGGATGGTTACGGTCTATAATAACATCCCGATCTCCGATATGGAGTATCCTGCCATAATATATTCGTATTTCCCCTAGGTTTGCATATACAATCTTGCCAGGAGCTAATCTTTTTGTGCCATCCTCCGTAACAAGCCTCTCCTGTTGTAGAAGTCTTCGAAACCTTTTGAGAGGTATGGCTTCTATCATCTTAGTATCTCTCTTTCCGTATGCTTTTTCTGGCGGTACTTCAATGTTATGTTCCCTTCCAATCTCTACCTCAAGCTCTTGTAGAAGTTTCTCGAAAAATTCTGGTATCTCTCCATCCCCTAACCTGATTATTCTTGGCCTATCTACAACACGTTCTTTGCCCTCTTCTTCGGATACTTTTTCCTTCGTTGTTGCCAAAATATGCTCCTCTCCATGTTCTAGGTATTTAATTTCGAAGCTGATTGAAATATAGCTACCTATAGGCAATTTCATTTTAGTCCCCTTTTACCAATACGACTATGTAGGTGAGGATGCTATGAGCAGACCAGTGATTATTCTTAATTTGAAATCATATAAAGAAGTATTCGGGGAAGAAGGTCTGAAAGTTCTGAGTATTATTGAGGAAGTCGCAGACAAATTTCCTCAGGTTATTTTTGCTGTTGCTCCAAACATTACCTGCTTATCTGAGTTCGTTAAAAGCAGAAGAAAGGTCAGAATATACTCACAACACGCTGACCCCTTCCCTATGGGGGCCTATACTGGCCACATACCATTGGAGGCAATAAAGCTCCTAGGAGCCGATGGTACTCTCATAAATCATTCGGAGAGACCTGTAAGTATTAAGACGGTTTCAAGCATAGTCGAGCAGGCTCGTCATCTTGCAATTGAGGTCATTGCCTGTGGTGGTGACATTAAGGAGATCTCGAAGATCGCATCGCTGAAACCAAACTACGTTGCTTTTGAGCCACCAGAACTTATAGGAACGGGAATAAGTGTGTCTAAGGCTCGACCAGAAGAATTAAAAGCTAGCGTGGCTATAATCGTCGAACAATCCGAAAGCAGGTCGATACCTATCTGCGGTGCTGGAATCTCAAGTGGGGAGGACGTAAAGCTTGCGTTAGAGTATGGTGCGAGAGGTGTACTCATAGCATCAGCCTTCGTAAAAGCTAGAAATAAGAAAGAAAAACTCACCGAGTTCGCATTAGCGGCAGAGTCTGCTGTTTATTAGCTTCTCTCTGCCTTCTTTTGTTTATCATATCGAGATCCGCTATCACAATACTCCGTCCTATAACCTTAACGAAATTAGCTCCTATTCGGCTAGCAAGTTCTCTCGCAATTATTTCTGTCTCGCTTCTGGATTCTGCTATGTTCCGGAGAACCTTTACTTTTATTATGCCTCCTCTCTTCTTTAAGAGTTTTTTCGCTTGGTCTATAAGAGCTTGGTGAAGTCCTCTCCGACCTATCCTAAGGTCTGGTTTTTCATGGAATCTCTTTCGGATTTCTTTTAGGATACTTTCTGTTATAGACCCCATTCTTCTAAGCCTTCTCTTCTTAGCTGAGCCTTGACAATTAAAGCTCGTATCTTAGAATGTGACTGAGCAAGTTGCTGTACAATATACGAAATACTAAGTCCTTTGCTACCAAAGACAACTATGACCCATTCTAGAGATAATATATATATTATTGCTGTTCCCTTATGGGCCATTACTATGGAGACAAAAGGTTCGCCCAAATTTAAGCTTCCCTCGGAACAGAGGTCTTTGAGAGCCGGTATTAGCCGCCCAAGCAAACCACCGCTTAGTTCGATACCTCCTCCCTTAGGTCCGACATCGCTCGTTGCTGTCTTCTTTATGTATTCTAGCACGACTAGGTCGTTCTTAACATCAATCAGTATAGCACCAATAGCATAGCTATCGGATTCACAAATATTTTTTAGCAACTGCATGAGCTCAGTTCGTGCTGCCTTTGCTTCCTCGATAGACATTTTGTGCTCCCATTAGATAGCAGAATCTTCTATACAATATGTAATCAGAATTATGTCTGTTTTTTGATTCTTATAATTCTGATGGAAAAACTACTAGAATTGCATTATATAATAAGTGGTTCGGATATAACAAGTTATATTGTGCTGATCGATATAAAGAATTTAGTAGTTTTGTGGTGAAAAATCGCGTGAAAATCGGGGAGAGGAACATTGAATTTCTTCCTACGAGAATGCTGTATATAGGAAGTCTACAAAGTCTTGTATTTGCTGATGTACACATAGGAGTGGAGCTCGCTCTCACAGAACAAGGAAGTTTCATCCCTCCGATACAGTACCGCAAAATTAAGCTTTCTTTACTTGACACAATAAAGATAAAGAAGCCCAAACGAATTATAATCTTGGGCGACTTAAAACATACTTTTCAGAAGAGAACCCTACAAGAACATTATGAAGTTCTGGATCTACTTGAGACACTAAGTAGCCTAGGAAAAGAAATTATACTCATAAGAGGAAATCATGATACGTTTATCAGAGGTATTCTCCAGAGATATAACGTGGAAATGCTTGATTACTTAGAGTGGGGGGGTTTTCTGTTCATACATGGACATAAAAGCCCGCCAGAGACGATTCCTATTGAGAATCGATTTGTTATTATGGGACATATCCACCCTACAGCTACTATCTCGGATGGGGTCTCCAGATATAGATTCCCTTGCTTTCTTCTAAGTGATAGAAGTTTAATATTACCGGCACTTACTCCTTTGCTACCTGGATTCGATGTGATAGGTAGACTTATGGATTTACCAGAATATGAATCTCCCCTACTTGGTGATCTAGAAAAGTTTAAGGTTTTTATAGTTATTGATGATAGGGAAGTACTTAATTTGGGCCCAATAAAGCTTCTAAGAAGGATGACTAATATTATCCCGTGATGCCCATCTGTGCTAATCTCTCTAATCGTTCTGGGGGGACTCTAATTCTTTGCACCACATTCTTAAGTTCATTTAGTATTCTGTTATCTGCAGCAGAAACTTTAAGTACATATTCTACATCCTTTAATGTATCGGGAGGAACTGTTGCATACATATGTAGAAGAAGAAGTGCGTATTTATGCATGACTTCTGGTTTGAGAGCAGACCTTATTCCATTTAATACTCTTGTAAGGTCTTTTATCGCCTTATCTACAACGTAATACCTCTCACGAACATCAGTTACCTCTCTCTGTGCTTTTAGTATGGCTACGTATACTCTCAAAAGAGTATCGAAATTCCTAACTATGCTGTCCTGGAATCTATGGGCTAGATTAACAAGCATATCCAATAGGGTATCATAGGTTTCCTCATAGCTAGGAGGATGCAAAATAAAAACGAATAGTTTGACAGCATTTTCATGTTTGGAGAATCTTCTAAGGGCTTCAAAGGCTATATAGGCGAATCTTTCGTAGAGAGATACATTAAAAGTTTTTTTACATGCTTCTATTAACCTACCCGCGAAATCGAGTATCGCTTCTGGATAGACCTTAGCTATAGGAAGAAAGATGTTTTCTGCTATCCAAAGACGCAAAAATGGACCAAACTCTTCCTCCGAGCGATCATAGAGCCCTAATAGGTCATCCAGAATTTTTTCAACAATTAATCTATTCGGTGCTGAACCTATAACCGCACTTAGGGTATCGGTTAGTTTCTTAAGAAACTCTGTATCCGTTGTTCTGATGAGCTCATCAATCAAAAATTTTGCTATAGGCGAGAAAAACTGTGGTAGGTTTGAATAGACGGCAAATAGAGCATCAACAAAGGCATAGCGTATAGTTGGATCGCTAGTTGTATAATAGGTCGCTATGAGTCTATTCAAAATTTCCTCTGATATTTCTAAGTTGCCCCAAACTGGTATGGATAACGCTTTCAAACACGCTAATGCCACTTCTATGTCCATACTGCTTCCTGAGAGTTGCATAACTATCTGGTTTATTACATTTAGAAGACGCCTTTTTTCTTCCACGAGAACAGCGTTCTTATACAGATTAGC
>JAHKKZ010000027.1 GCA_029856685.1 Candidatus Njordarchaeota archaeon | reverse complement strand
GTCTATGGTATTATTATTGGTATCTCCATAGCAAATTTTGATGTTTTTGGTCCGATTCCACGTCTTGTGATATTCGTAATGACGTTGGTTATTGCGCTTGATTTTTATATTCAGTGGTTTAGGTATTATAATGATTTTCCTGCTAAATCTCTAAAGGAGATATTTGTTCATTTATTCATGGCCATCGTTATTGTTAATTTATTTTTGCATCTTGATGATCCTTTTGAGTACTCCTTGATGCTTTCGATGTACTGGATTGTTGACTTACTGTGGTGTATTCGTGTCTATTTGGATTATAGAAGCGAAATGAGTAATGAATCAAAAGGCATGCTTATCTACTTTATCAAGACCGATATAATACTTGCTGTGGTATTTCTGATTTTCCTGTTCTTAGTACCTATATACTTGGCGCTTAAGAGAGTAATTTTGTTGATTGTTTGGATAGGAATTCGCCTGTATGATGAGTTAGTCGTAGCTTCACTCCGAGTTTAAATGCTTGATTATCTCTCTTAGTTGTGGTTCAACACTGAATTCTTGCGCTATGCGTATGAGTCTCTCCCAGTCTATCAGGTCTTTAGAATTCCTCAATATTGCTATTATATCTCTGATATCTCTATTTCCAACATAGTATGTTAGTTTCGCCACAATGAGATCTTCAGGCCCCTGAATCCAAGCATCAAGACCAAAAATTTTGACTCTGCGCCTACCTTCAAAAGCTAGGAAATTGAGACGGTTATAGATGCCTTGGAGGTCAACTCTAAATAAATAGTTTTTATCATAAATCGTCGTATGGATACGCTCAGTCATAGATCTTTTTACTGCTAAGCAACCACCAATTATTATAAAACCTCGACTCGTAAATAGGTCACATAGCTTTTCTATATATTCCTCGGACCTTGGTCTAATAATTATATCTATATCTTGAGTTGCTCGGGGCTCCCCGTAGTATATCGCCGCCAACCCTCCAACTATAACATAATCTATGCCACTATCCTCCAGAATCCTTATGACCTCTCTCACGAACTCCTTGAACATTATTCTTTTTCCTCAACTCAATAATAGCATCAATCATTTCCGCCGCTAACTCAAGCCTCATCTCCGGATTTAAGACACGTTTATCCTTTTTTAGAGTCTCTATAAACCACAAGATATCCTCGAGAACAAGCTTTTTAGGCATCCTATTTCCTAACACTAGTCATATCGCCATATACAACCTTTTCTATATTCTAATAGCATTTTATACTTTTTGGATATTAAAAGGAAAACAAAACCCAACAGGAAGCAAGAATGAAAGATTATTGTCTCTAAAGCTAGCTATTTCGGGCAATATCATATGCTTCGCGTACTGTCTGCATTCCTAAGAACACGGTATTCTTTCTAATATCGGAGACAAGCGTCGCAAAATCAGTTTTGTTTGTCGATCTTAACGGCTTCTAACACGCAATAATCAGCACTAGAGGAATCAGATAGGCGATCAGTATTGAAAAATAGGAGAAACAGAAACAACAAAAACGGATTCATTTTCGTCTCAACCAGCAAATTTCTTCCTAGTGGTAGAGATGCTGATTAATAACTCTCCTGGGGAAGTCTATTAGGGGTGTCTGATTCGTTATAGATCTTTAATGCTAGGATTTTTTACTTTTCCGATATTTAGTCCCCACCAGACCTCGACTAGAATATTTAGATTATATAAACTCTACAGCAAGCCTACGGACAGACAACCTAAACCACAACATTAAACATAACAGAACCTATAAGGCGACAAAAATAGGTTCATTAAAAATTCAGCCGAATAGTTCTTTTATTTTTATTCAGCATCTTTTATTCTCTTTGATACTTGTAGCCTCTATCCTTCATTATGTCAAGAAGCAACCTCAGTTCGTCTCTATTTATGCTTCCTCCTAGCAATTTTAGAAGAATGTCCGGCGTCCATGAGGGTTTGGTCTCAAAGATCTCCTCTAATTCTCTTAAACACTCTCTTAGTTTTTTGTATTCGCCTCATATCCATTCAGCTTTGGCACTGTTGGTCTTCAGTCTCAATGACTGTAACAATATTTGTCTCAGTGGCTGTATCGTAGCTTTTGGTTTCCTTATCTTATCAATATTTATTATGTTTTGTTTATTTAGCAATCTCTCTGCCTCATCAAGCACGTAGGATAGAAGTCTTACTTTATCAACAAGCTCTTTTTTACTGGTAATCTTAAGTTTGTTGTACCTCGAGAAGTGGAGTATATATGTTACTCTTTCTAGGCCTAGAGCATCTATGATTTTCCCTACAGATATTTGTGTTGACTGGATCGTCTGGCGATAAACATATGCCCCTCGGATAAAAAAACCATACTTGCCAACATCGACTATTATTAGATGTGGTACTGAGCGATCATGCTGTATTGGAACCCTAGCGACACCAGAAAGCACATTTTGGAAGTCCTCTGGTGATATCGGGATGTCCGTTTATTCTCCGCAGACTGGGCACTTGATACGTATTGTTAATGGTTTGATAATTTCTTGTCGGCTCAACTTTTCGTCCGCCCCTTAGTAATCCATTCTGGGGGCTAGAATGCCGATATGTAGGCAGGATAATGATGGCATTTGAGGGGGAGCTACTACCAGTAAGGCTACGATTGATGGCGGGAGTATTTCTTCTCCCCTTAGCATCGGGATGTTCTTCATTGCGAGATAAATCACAGCGAAGATCATCAACAGAATTCCTAGGAAGAGATATTTGTGTCTTTTTCTCATGACTATATCTTCGTGTTCCCTCCTTTAGCTTCTCCTGTATAGTAAGTAATATGAGAATATTGCCAGAAAGCCGATGATTATGATTAGGAGTGCTGTAGTGGGCCTGATGACAGATTCAATATAATTCGGGGAGTGGGGTTTCAAGGAACGGGCTTTTGGAACCTGGGTATATTCGACTTCATCCACATATTTTGTGGTAGCAAACTTATAGCCGCACCGATAACGCCGATAGCAACGACTATGTAGCTCTTCGCGAAAGCATATCATTTCTTTGAAGCCTAGCATATAGTTAGAATAATGCATACCAGCAGAAGATAGAGCACATACGGAAAGCGGCCATACTTGGAAGGAAGTTGATGGTGCAACAAAAATTATTATTGGTGTCTCAACCTGCCATATTCAGCGAAGTAGAGTCAGCCTATCGTCTATAAGAGGTAAGCTAGACCGACTAAGGCGAAGCAAATAAATAAGAGCTTAAGCCTCTCTATACCATGTTTCTTGCTCACAAAGTGGAATAAGTAGCTTAAATATAGTGAGAAAGCTGAAAACGAAAAGCCCACCAAAACATAGGCAATGAATAATCCAAGTGGGTAGTCAAACTCGAAGTACGACAAATAGAATCACCGTCCCGATCATAAATAGAAAACAGAAAAAATTTTAATGCAACTATCCGTAGACCAATTAACGTACTGTTCTATTTCTACAAAATGGCGAAAGACAGAGCAAAGTGATGAAGCGTAGACCTATGTCTTTTGATCAAATTTAAATCCACTGGAAGAATTCTAGGAACTAAAAATCGCTGAGCAAAAACAAAATGGGGGGCTCCAAGGCTGTAAAATGATGCATCATCACTTACTTATTGCTAATAAGGAGATAACATTTAGTTTCATTTTGTTCTTAATGGCTCTCGTGAGTTTTTTATCTTCAGTTACAAACACTAGATTTCTCTTCCACGCAGAATACACATAGGAAGCATCATAATACGTGACTCCTAACTCAGAAGCTATTTCCAAGATTTCTTTCTCTAGCATGTTAATATTTATGATCGTCATAAGTTCGAGGAGATCTGACAGTGCTTCTAGAATCTCTAGAGCTTCTTTTATGGAAATGCTTTTGTAGACAGATACTTCCTTCCAGATTATATTGCCAATCTCGAAAACAGCCAAATTTATGGTATATCCCTCGACAATAATGTCTTCCAAGCCTCGCTTATAACCTAGGAATATGGTGTTCGCATCAAACAAGTAATCCAAGTTATCTCATCTCCCTAGATTCTCTAACAATCTTAACAACTCTATCGTCAGGAATTTTCTTTAAAATTGTCATCAACCTTTTTCTTTTCTTCTTTATTAACTCTAACTTACGCTTACGAACAGCCTCAAACAAAGCGTTACGAATCACCTCGGATACCCTAATACCTAGGCGGTCAATTTCCTTTTTAAGGGACTTAGGAATCTTGGCGGACACAACAACCTGATCCATAGAACCTACCAGTCTACCGAATAATAATACCTAAATATAATACTATTTAAAATTACCATTTAGTATTAGCAACTATCTTCGAATGATAACTATTCTATCTTTATAAAGATGCATCGGATCCACCGAGACCGTCACAGAGAGCAGATTAGTTTTTCTAGGATTCGCTATAATACTTATACAGCCTAGCTAAATCTTGACTAAAGTCCTATAAGCAAAATATAAAGGCAGAGAAAACATAAACTTCAATGATTTCCATTGCTTCTATTCCTTGTGATGCATCAACACTTATGAATTCTATCCCGCCTCTCCGTATCTTCTTTGCTTTTAGCTTCCTGTATGTGAAATGACCGAAGAAAACTGTGCTTATCCTATCTCCGTATTCCAATATAACTTCTCCTAGCTTCTGTGATCCCGCATATGTGTTCCAGACATCCTCACGATCACCATTATATCTCAGAAAATCTCTGATTGGAACAAAATGTAGGAGAACAAAGATCTTTTTGTAGAGCCTAGTTGCATAATCTAGTTGTTGTCTGAGCCTCTCAACATTTATCTCAACAAATTTCTCTAGTGGAAAACTAAACTTCGTGTAAAGCATATCGTTCTACTGAAAACCAAAGAACCAGCCTCTCAGATAATCATCTCGGGGTAAAATTGAGGTTTTTGGGAGCAAAACTGAAGTCGTACCATCCAGGAACACTAACAACCACGAACTCCTCTGTCTCATATATTGAGCCCCACAACAAGAAGCCACCATAGGTCCTCAGAACCCTACTATACATGGGTATTATGTCTAGAGATGCGAAACTTCTTCTTCGGAGACTCTCTGGGAGCCAAAAATTGTGGTTCCCTCATAACGCCAACGATGCGGACTCTCTCCCCATCAACTATCTTTTTGACGAGCTTCTCCAGATAGAACATATTCGCATAGTTGACTATATCACCGCATAGAAAAAGGAAATCCAAATCATAGCGTTTAAGTATTCTTAGAAACTCATAGAAAAGCTGGCTTTCCCTTGGATAGTGTAGATCTCCCAAAACTTCGATCCTAATCAAAGTGCATCACACAACAAAAAGATGAAGAAAAGTCGAAAAGTAGAAAGAGAGGAATCATAGTTTTCTATGTATTACCTCGTCCCATCTGTTTTCTAGGCTTATCAGGTCCATCCTAGCAGCATCGCTCAGCCGTTTTAGGTCCCTATTTCTGAGGACCAGTATTGGGTTTCTGCCAAGGTCGCTTCTGAGCTCTTTAACAAACTTCACTATCCTATCTTTATGACTGACTATCCGTATCTCAGACATATAAAAGGTTTTATCACTAAAGACATGTTCCCAAATCTCCCCGACGGGGAAAAACACTAGGAGCCATACGCCCCACGTTGGGAAGTAGTTTGATAATCCAAATCCCTCAAGCAAACCTACCACAATGAAAGCTAACACAACACCCACAATCCACCCAAGCTAGTCAGGAATAGGGTTCTCATACTCGTAGCGCTCAACGGGTTCTGATACCTCAGCTCCTCGCTACCAGGAAACTCTATTGCTCTTTTGCCCCTCACTTTTAGAACCTTGATGCTATCTAGAACTTCTGATGGCTTCATCTTGGTAACTTCTAGTAGGGTCAGGAGTGCGCTATAGCGAATGTGACATTCGTGAGCAACACTTTTTCTCAATCACTCCTAATACACCTCATCTTCGGCTTAAGAGCCACAGCATAGAGCTTTATGTTACTCTTCTCACAGCTTATCTTTCACACCCTGAATACTCCCTAACATATACCAACGGAGTGACATTATTCATATAACAAATTTACTGTATAATATCCGTATTATTTTGCTTAGCCCAATACGACATCAACCATAGCTTTTTGGATCCATATAATTGTTCTAAGTCTTTAAATTGTGTAAAAACCTTTACTCTAATGAAATAATCGAGGTTTTTGCTTATGAGTAAAAAGCGTAAGGTAGCACTATTCTTCTCTTTCAGACCCTACACTATTAGGCTATTCTTGGCTGCTATAATATTCGGCGGCACTATAGGTCTCTTCTTCTTTGGCGGAAATTTCCTTTTCAGTTTCTATATAATCCTAACATTCCTTGGGCTCTCCAACGAATACTTCATTTTGGATTATTATGCCTTTAGGGGTAGATTCGACCAAAGATTTCGATTAACCTTACTATTATCCATTCTAATAATCGCACTGCTAGTGAGTTATGGTTTAGATTTATTTGCTCAGAAAATTAAGGCTGAAAGACCTCTTGCTGATTTTCATCCCTCCCTGACAGAGTATCTCTCTTTTGCAATCTCAACTGGAATCGCTCTCACGATTATTTATTACCTCCCAATAGCTCAAGCACAAATCATTGATGTCGAGAGATATAGAGAGAGTCCAACTAAAGTTAGTTGGTGGATAAACGGTATTTACATAATATTCCTATTTACTGTAGATGCTACATATTTATCCTATCTTGCACATTACTTAGAGAACCAATTATTGTTCTTATTATTCCCGATAATGAATCTAGTTTTCCTGATGCTTTTGATCGTAATTAGTAAAAACATTAAAGGCCTCCATCATTTCAAATAGAAAATATTTAAATTTCAGATAGTAGAATAATAGTGATTCAATATGGCACAGTACTATTCTATCATTAGGGGCTTTTCAGATCTATTGGGAGAAGAGGGTATTCTAAGGCTTCCTGGTTATCTGCCTGAGGTTTTTATTAGAAGTAAGGAGAGAGACCTGGCTATCAGAGAGGCAACGGATAGGCTTCTTGGTGGAGAAAATGTCTTGATTGTGGGCCCTCCAGGAGCTGGAAAAACAGCTTTGATGTTTATGATTCTCAGAGAAATATTTAATCTGGGCTATAAAATTGGGTACATTCTTGAGGGGCCCGTCATAGTCACTAATGAGCATCTTAGGGAAGGAATAATTCTGTTCTATGATGACATACCAAGGATGGATGTTTCTGCACTTAGATCTATTGTAAGAAATAGGGTGAAGAATATTGTTGCTACTGGGCGAGCAGAGGAGGTAGCCATGGCTGAGAGGATATGTGGAATACAATTCGGGGACGTATTCAGTATAATCAGGATTAGACCCATGAGCGACGACCTCATTAGGAAGATGCTTATAAGATATGCTGATAAGGAAGCTATAAAGATTGTTAGTGAGAAAGCCATAGACGAGGTTGTCAAAAAAGCAGAGGGTCTCCCAGTATATGTTTGGCAAGTCATAAGGGAACTAAAAATAGTGAAGAAAGATCTCGATGAGGAATTTGCGAGGAGAATCCCACAAGGAATGCTTGACTATGTGGATGATATTCTATGGAGAATAATTGGAGGAGTTCCAGAGAGATATGAAGTCCTTCTAACATTACTAATAATGACAGACTTGGTGAAGTATGAGATCAACCAGGATTTATATAGCTATGTATATCTCATAGCTAAGGAACTGAGACTAGGGAGAAAACTCTCAATAAAGGACATAATGTTCGATGAGGTTCTGGATAATGTAACAAGATATCTTGCTAGGGACGCCACAACATTTTCATTTAGACTTCCCCATGACTTCTGGGCTGATGTTCTTAGGGGTAAAAGTAATGGTCCTATTGCTCCCGAAATAGCTAAGATAAATACATTATATAGCATTGAGGAAAGAAGAAGAATACTTATTGAGGCTGCTAGAAGAGCTTGGGGCCGCCTAGAAAAGGCTGATGATGAGTTTAAGAAAAGAGCCTTTCTACGCAACCTAGAGATGAATTTTGATGAAGAAACAATTAGGTCCATCCTTGAACGAGTCGTCGAAGAGGATGTTCCTAGAGCCCCACCAGAGATCGTCGGGATCCCCGATATTGAGGAGTATATGTCTGTTCTAGGACGTAAGATTACCAAACCATTGAAGGATAGGGATGTGAAGGTTGTTGAGAATTTATTATCAAGGATAGAGCGTTTCCTTAGAACCCCAAAGGAGAAGAATATTGCTGGCGTAGCATTCATGCGTTTGTGGGAGAAGACAAAGATCGAGGATTATTTTAAGAGAGGAGAGAAACTATTGCTGGAAGCGAAGAACGCGAAGGCATACTATAATCTCGGCGTAGCATTTATAAGGAGGGGTGATTATAACCAAGCTAAGAAATATTTAGAGAAAGCTCTGGAGCTCAATCCGATGAATAAGCATATAAGGCATAATCTGGCTCTGGTGGAGCTGAGACTCGGAAATAAAAAGAAAGCAAAACTTATTTTAAAGGGAAAGATACTTGGGTCGGAAAGAGGTGAGGCTGAATGAGAAGTATAGTGGTTCTAATAATCCTTCTTCTATCACTTGTAGGAGTGTATATGTTCCTTGAAACTCCAGTTAAGACATGGGGAGGACCGGGTAAGGAGAATATATGTGATGCATGCATTTATGAATCCTACATATATGTTCTTGGGGAGGTTTACAGCCAAACAGGAGAGCCCCATATTGTTGTGTATAAGCTGAGTTTTAGTGGCCACATAGTTAGTTCTTGGGTTTTCAGCAATGCCTCAGTAGGGCATGCTATTTTTGCTTACAGTATGAGTATTTATGTTGCAGGGACAGTATACAGAGACTCTAGTGAGTTTGGATTGCTTATAAAGCTTAACACAAAGCTAAATGTTACATGGATAAAAATGTTTAGAGAAGTATCAACCATCAGCTCAGTATATGTGTACATCAATAAAATTTATCTCATAGGCAAAAATACTACCTCTCTGATAAACTATGTTATGATATTGGATACACATGGTAATCTGCAATGGAGAGGACATTTTGAGAACATCGTGGATATTTTCGTCTATAGGGATGATCTCTACATTGTTTGCGCCTATAGTGATGGGATACATTATGTTTACTTGATGAGTCTAAGTCCAAGTGGGGAGATTTTTAGTGTCTGTGATTGGATATATCCAAGAGATATCAAGGTAGAAAATATCTTTGCTATAGGCGATAATGTGTTTGTTGTTGGTTATCTAATGAACCCTAGTTCGAAATCCTATGATGTTTTTGTGGCTTGCTTCGATCTACTTAGTGAAGATCTCGCGTGGAATATTACATGGGGTGGTGGAAGAGATGATTATGGATATAGTATAGCCTTTTCTGATCTCTATCTATACATAACCGGAGAAACAACGAGTTATGACCCTACAGGACATAGTGATGTTTTCATACTAAAAGTTGGCATCGATGGAGGCATTATTTGGTCAAAGACGTGGGGTTCATTTTTCTCTGATGACGCTGGCAAATCTATTGTGACATATTACGACTCGATATTCGTATTAGGTGAAACTTATGACAGTGGAGATAACTACTACGATGCTTTTATAATGAAGATTGACCCCTATGGAAACTACGAATGGCATATCCTCCAGATACCTAAAAGGGGATTTAGAGGATTAGGATTCTACTTAGCTCTCTTAGCAAGCATAATATCTCTCGTATATCTAATAAACACCAGAAGAATAACTTATATTCTCAGAAAAGAACACGATTACATCATCTAAAAACATAACTCGTTTTCGCCTGACTTGAAATTCCTAATAAGTATCATTAGGCAAAATAGGAAAGCCCCTAATTAACAAAAGTTCCGTATAGTTTTATTTTTTCTTTTAATTACTATTTCTTTGGTGTTTGATATGTATGTTGTTAAGCATGGTCGCGACTTTACATTCCCCGATTATAAGCCTAACTACCCGCCTTCTCCTCCCTATAGGATTAAGCATCTCTCTTTGGTTCTGAGGATATTTGTTGATGAGAAAAAAGTCGAGGGAGAAGCAAAACTTTCGTTTGTTATGAGAAGGGAAAGCAACTCATTGGAGCTCGACGCTGTGGATATGGAGATTCTTGATGTTAAGATTAATGGCTCTGATGCGAGGTATATGTATGATGGCAGAAAGCTCACCGTGATCCTCCCAGAAAAGCTGAAGCCGGGCTCGGAATTTGTCGTTGAGGTTGGATACTCTGCTCATCCCAAGAAAGGTCTGTATTTCATTCTACCTAAGAGGAAGAGTGAGTATCCGCAGATATGGTCTCAGGGCGAGGCTGAGGACAATAGATACTGGATTCCAGTATATGACTACCCAAACATGAAGTTTACGTGTGACCTAACAATATATGCTCCCAAAGAACTAACTGTGTTTGCTAATGGCGAGCTGAGAAAGGTTGAGGAGGAAGGAGAATGGAAAGTCTGGCATTGGGCGATGGACAAACCAATAACAGCATACCTAATAGCCATAGCGATAGGGGTGTTCGACATAAAGAAGGAGAAATATGGGGATATAGAGCTTATATATGCGGTTCCAAAGGGAAGAGAAGAAGATATAGATAGGTCATTCTCAAAAACACCAGACATGATAAGGTTCTTCGAAGAGTTCCTAGGATATAGATATCCATGGAAAAACTATAAGCAGGTCTGCGTAAGCGAGTTTATTGTCGGCGGAATGGAAAATGTATCACTCACACTACTGACTGACCGAACACTACACGACGAAAAAGCCCACGCCGAATTCGAGAGCGAGCCCCTAGTTTCGCATGAACTAGCACACCAATGGTTTGGCGATCTGGTAACGACGAAGGATTGGGGGAATATATGGCTAAATGAGTCCTTTGCGACATATCTCGAGGCCATCTATATGGGACATCTAAAGGGCAAAGACCGTTTTGTCTACGAACTCATAAGGTTTCTGGATGCGTATCTGCGGGAATACTCCATGCGGTACTCCCGACCTATAGTGACTAGAGTCTATAAGTATCCAACAGAGGTGTTTGATGCGCATTCATATCCAAAAGGAGCTCTTGTTCTCCACACATTACGCAACATCGTTGGTGATGAGGTATTTAGGGAGATCCTCAGAAGATTCTTGGAGAGATATGCTTATTCCTGCGCAGATACGGAGGATCTAAGAAAGGTCGCTGAGGAAGTTATTGGTGAGGACTTAGAATGGTTCTTCGATCAATACGTGTATAATGCTGGGCACCCAGAACTCGCAGTGAAGTATTCCTATGACACAGAGAAGAAAATGCTTAGGATATCAATAAGACAAACCCAGAAGGAGGATTGTTGGGATGTCTATAGGATACCCGTAGATATCCTCATCAAAACCAAGGAGGGTAAAAGGATGGAGAGATTCTGGCTTGCTGAGAAGGAGCAGACATACTATATCCCCCTAGATGAACCGCCAGAATACATATGTGTTGACCCAGAGTTCAGGGTGTTAGCAGTAGTAAAGGAGGACGAAGGAACAGAACAGCTCATAAAGAAACTAAGATGTGAATATATATGCTGCAGGATAAGAGCTATAAGAAACCTATCAAAGAAGATAAGCGATAAAGTTGTGGAGGCTCTAAAGGAGAAACTACTCGATGAAAAAGAGTACTGGGGAGTAAGATACGAAGCTGCGAAGGCACTAGGATCCATAGGCATAGAAAAAGCAAAGAAAGCACTTATCGAAGCATTAGAAAAAGTTAGAAACCCACGGATAAGGAGAGGTATAGCTGAGGCGCTTGGGAACTTCAGAGATGCTGAAGCAGGAGAGGCATTAGTAAGGATACTTGAGAATAGAGAGGAGGGATACTATGTCAGAGCAGCAGCCGCTGAGAGCCTAGGTAAAACAAAGTATGAGAAAGCATTAAAGATTCTCAAGAAAGTTAAGGATGATAAGTCACATAACGATGTTATAACTATAGGAGCCATAAGAGGCCTAGCAGCCCTTGGAACGGATGAGGCATTTAAGATAATTCTGGAGTATACAAAGGCGGACAAACCAACATTTGTGAGAATGGAAGCCATAAGGGCAATGGCCAGATTTAATGAGAAGAGGGAGGCTAGGGAGATAATATTGAATGCATGTAAAGATGAGATGGTAAGAATCAGATCAGCCGCAATAGCAGCGATAAGAGAGACTCTGGATCAGAGATATATACCAGTACTACATAGCCTCATAGAAAAAGAGCTTCATGATGGTCTAATACGTGCTGCGAGAGAAACCATAAGAAAGATACAGAGATTCGCGGAGAAGGGTGTGGAGTATAAAGCATTAAGAGAGGAGATCGAAAAAATGAGAGAAGAACATAAGAGACTTGTTGACCAGATAAGTAGGCTCGAAATGAAGTTGCGGTGAGCTTCATACACATCCTTTTTCTTAGTTTATGTATATACTATATCTAGATGGCGAAGCTATCAGAATTGCTGAGATAGACGAGCTTTAAACATCTTATTATCAGAACTTCCATTTATTATATATACTTTCTATTATATTAGCGAAAAATAGAATATTTTTTGGAAAGCTTGGAGAACTCTTTCTATTCATTTTCAGATTTTTCCTAGTATCATAAACTCTAGGCGATAGTTGTGTCAACTAAGGAGGTAGATATAGGGGAAATATCTAGGTATCTAGGCGGGTTCGCCGTATTAATCTCTGCCCTCGTATATATCGGTGTGGTCTCAGCCACAGATATTGTCTATACCTATGGGTTCGAATACATAGCTAAGTTTCTGTACTACTTAGGATTTCTAGGTCTGATAATAGCTATCCTCTCATATATTGTCAAGGAAGAAAAAACAGCGAAGATCTGTTTCGGAGGCTCCATATTTATTACAGCCTTATCATTATTCCTAGTGGATACAGGAGCACTTGCGTATGATGTCACTATGTACTACGGAGCTGTGGTCTTATACCTAGTACTTGGCCTGATCTTAATATACCTCTTCATGAGTGAGGAGAAGCTAGAAGAAACTATTAAGTATGGTATGGAGTTTCTCGTAGGAGTGCTCTACCTAATCGCACTCATTCTCTGGGTAAACGCGAGTGGTGCTGACTTAACTACAACAAATCTCCTATCCTACAACTATTTTATTCCACAAACACTGCTCTTAGGCGGGGTCTTCGGTTTCTTCTTCGCAATACTCCTAATCATAGATAGCATAATCAAGCTGGCATGGAAAGAAGCACCAGAAGCCATAGCCAAAGTAATCAAAATGCTGCTAGTATTCTCATGGCTCTTAGGATACCTATACGAAGCACTAGTAAGACCAATATCAACATTTGGCGGAGGAGCGATATTGGCTTCTGGTATTGCAAACATATTCGCGACGTTCTACCTAATAACACAGCCAACGTCAATATTCTTCGCCATACTAGTCGTACTCTTCATATACCATGTGATAACAGAATACGCGATATAGACCTAAAAGAAAGCAACAAGAAACAATTATTTTTTCTTTTTCTAAACCAAATAAGAAACTGATTTATTCTACTCGACTATCCAAATTTCTTGGCTCTTCAGTTTTTATGTTTATCCTTATAGAGATTAGGATTATTCTCACTTATAGTTATTCTAATGTGTTTCCCTATCCGTGCCATAAAATAATCCATATACTCCATGCCCACATATTCTGGTGGGAACACACCTTTCTCCCGTATCTTCTCTATGACTGCCTCACACAGTATTGCATTAGTAAAACCTGTTGTTCTTGCCATTGCACTGAGCCCCAAGGACTCGTCATAGAATTCCTCTAGATACGCCTCAAAGCTTTTTTCTTTGCCCTCAGCTATGATGTATAGAACGACTTTATCTCTCATATCCGGGCGGTAGACATGTCTCCTCAATATATTCTCCAGAATCTTCCTTGCCGGTATCCTTGCTCCATTTAGGTCCATCGTAATGTCGCTCAGCAAGCCTATTTCTCTAAGAAAACGCATTCTTTCGATATGTCCGGGATACCGAATCGTTTTCTCAAACATATTTTCAGCCCTAACAGTTTTTAGAAGCGTCCTTAAACCATCAGTATAGAAAGCCTCATACTTGGTGCCTCTTATCTCTACAATCTCAACGTCGCTTAGCGGATCAACACTTATTATCTTCCCATTCTGAATAATCCTTGCTGGTCTTAAATACTCATCTATGAAGTCCAGCAATGACCAGTTAACCAGATGGGCAAATGGGCCCACAGGCTCGGTAGGTAGGCCACCAACATAGATTCTGATGTTCTTCAAATTACTTGATTTTGATAAGAAATACCCTACAACAATGTTAGAGATCCCTGGAGCGAAACCTGCATCTGGAATATACACAACTCCCTTATCACGCGCTGTATAATCCAACTGGAATGGGTCTTGAGGCATATATGATGAATCCACAACAGATATTCCCAACCCTAAGACGCGCCTACAAACCTCAAAACTGATACTTCCGGGAAGAGCGCAACTGACAATATCGCTTCCAGAAACCATATCCTCAAGTCTCTTCAGAACATTTGCTTGAACAGTTTTTATCTTATTACCACATAGCTTTCTAACAGCCTTGAGATTTCTCTCACT
>JAHKKZ010000026.1 GCA_029856685.1 Candidatus Njordarchaeota archaeon | reverse complement strand
GATATGATGTTAGGGAGGGAAATAGCTTTCCTCCCACTATTTTTGGTGGCCCTCTTTATCCTAATACCAATCCAATATATTCAAATAGAAAATGAACTAGTAATGCCCACCGAAAAACAATTTTCTAAAGCATCTTATGTACCAAAGGTTAACTATAAATCCAACCAGCAGAAATTTAGTGTGCAAGCACAAGCAGAAACTATAGACATGAGCCACATCGCCATTGGTGAAATTGGAATAATCTCAGTTAGCCAAGCGAATAGATTTGAGAAACATAGTCTGAGACTCGGAAGAATATTCAATAAGATTGATACTAGCGAAGGTTTCATGGCAAGACTACTCAGATATGGAGATCCCGTAGTCTTCATGGGACCCCTATCTTATTTCGGATCTCAACCAGCACACATAAGACTATCATATTGGACAAGACCAAAAGCTGGTATTGTTGATTACGGATACAAAATAGAAGAATGGAAATACCTCGATGGTAGCCATGCTCAAGAATATGTCTCATATATTGCCGTTGAGAGAGGGATTCATATGCTACCTGATGGAACTATAATAGAAGCAAACAAAATAAAACTACCAATCCAGGCACCGAATGAATGGACTAAAATAAACTTTAAGTATAAGTTCAACTCACCCCCCATATTACTAGTTCAGTTACAGACTGACTGGGGGTCAGAACCAGCGATAGTCCGTATTAGGAGGGTAACTAACAATGGCTTTGAAGTTATGATCCAAGAGGAAGAAGCTGCCGATGGCTGGCATACCACAGAAATTCTAGGCTATATAGCCATATGGAACTCTATACTGAACGACGCAACAGCAACATCGATATATCTAGGAAGCGTAAAGCTAATCGCGAGGAGATTAACATTAAATAGTAATTGGAAAAACTTTTTTAGATTGTCTAACGAACTTTTAGCCTCGGAATGGATTTACCTGCTAGCTTCATTAGTAACCGCAAATGGTGGTGATCCCTGCGATATAAGATATACTGTAGAATATGGTTGTGTAAAGTTAAAACTTCAAGAAGAAGAATCAAAAGATTCAGAAACTTACCACACATATGAGGACGTCTGGGTTCTGAGAACAGAACAGGCAATACAGCCCAAAGATTTCTGGTCGCCAATATTGGCTGGTAGATCAATAAATATCTATGTTATAGATATAGCACAAGCAACAAACAGTTTCGTTTATGATAGAAATTATGTTTACAGTGGTATATTACAAGCCGTGGATGATGCAAATAAAAGAAGTATTGTGAGAGTTCCTCATGAGATAATAGCAGTGCATAGAATCACAACAATGGAGGAATTCGATTACTTAGTTTGGAACCCTCCTTTAAGAGCAGTCGTTATAAATACTCATGGCGAGGTTCTACCCCCTTCCAGATAATTACTGGACTTATGAAGGAGTTGTGGGAGGATGCCCGTATGTCGCGGTTTATACCACCTCTGGATGGATAACCTTAAATAATATTCTGGGCGCATCAGAGGCGAATAGTAGTGATGTGTATGATTACTACCTATTGGATACATCTCCCATGCTCCTTAATGGTAAATACTATAGGATTGCTATTACGGAATTTGAGAATGAGCATGACTTCATTGATTATTTAGCACTTTATAGGATTGTTTACCCACCAACATTCGACATTGCAGTCTCACCGATGGGGGAAATAATAACATACAAATACCCGAGGCCCCCAACAGTAGCGATTAATTCAAAAGGTAACAACATATTATGGGACGTAGCCGTTATCGATAACGATACATACAGTGGATTTCGAGGTGACTACCTAGAATTAACCTTTAGGAACATCACACCAGGACTTATCAAGCTTCTTCTCATAGCTGATAATAGGAACATCGACTATAACAAACCAGAGGTTTATGCACAACTAGCAGATCTAATAGAGAAGAAATCTTTAGTAATACAGATATGGGACAACGAATTAGAGGCATGGATAAATATCAGCACAATAATCCCGAGAAACAACCCATATATGTTTGGTATTGACTTAACTAAATACTTTCTAATGAAGTTAGCACACCATTGTAGAAACATCCCTAGTGATTGTATCAATATGGGAGATAAATTATGGAGATTAAACCACTTGAAAAAGGTGATTAGAGACCTTATACCAGAAACATTGAGGATAAGGATCGTGTTTACAAGACCCCACGCCATAGATTATATAGCCCTAGAAAACACACCGATAGAAGAGGAGACTAATAGGTGGCGCCAGATGAAAATCTGGAAGCAACACCTAAAAAAGGTAGAAATACCCGAAATGAAAGAAGCAAAGAAATTGTTGAAGAGACCCGACGGAAAATATGTTGAGATTTCTCCAGGACAAAACATAACAGTTCTATTCAGACGAGATAAGCATAAGACAAACCAGACATATACGGAAAAACTTCTACTTATCATTAGAGGACACTACAAAACACAAACTCAGATAAGAACTATGAGGACTAGGGTTGTTGGTTGGCAACCAAAATATTGGCAAAACTTCGTAAAGAAAATAGGAGAAAACTGTAGAAACTACGGCTGGGTATTCACACACATCGCAGGATACCCGTTGAAGTACATAAGCAATAAAAAATATTTAAGCATATATAACATAGAAAGCCAAGGAATAAAGCAATTATTAGGATTTCTGCCAGATATAAAGCACTATAATAGAATCCGTGTGGAGCGCCGCTTTTATGGTGAACTCGAGGCATATAAGGACTATCCATTTAGACTTGGAGATTATTTATCAAGTTTATATGCAGATTATGTTATTGATGCTACGAAGATTGAGAGAGCTACTAATGTGATATTAACTAAAGGCTTTTATGATACTGTTGCTTCTTTTGTTATTTCAATGGATGATCATAACGTTGGCGGCTTTGCATTCAACGGTTTTTCAAAAATAGTCGATGATTCCACAAAGGGTTATATATCCACGGCTAATGCTCTTGAGTATACCAGAACGTATATTATAGACCCCCTAATAGCATATCAGCCGAAAGACAAGTATCTCGTCACAGTGCCTGCTGGTTCAACGCGTATTGAATATTATGCCAAAAGTTCGCTGATATTTGCTATAAGACTCGTTCCTGGTACTATATACTTCGGGCAAGAAAACAGTGCAATATTATTTGCTATTTCTATAGGTGCCGCTACATACTCTCATGACTCTAATGATGTTAAGATCTCAATAGGAAAATGGGTCGACATCAATATCAAAACTCAGAACGAGTATGCTTGTGGTTTTGTCTGGGGAACTTTTAGGCCTATACGCGATATAGAAGAAAAAATCTGCGCGATTAATGATGGCTATGTGTCTTTAGAGGAACCATATCGAGATCCTTGGGAAAGCCTGCTTTCTGTTGCAGGTTTTGCGGCCAGTGTGATCAGTTTTATCTTAGATGGCGATTTGTCAACCATATTGTCTGCATTATCATTATCTATCTCGTATCTGCAACTTTACAAAGGTTCCTTACTGCCCTATGTCAGGGAAGGTAGTAATTATGCTAATATTATTAATATGCCTTTGTTTGTCGATGAGAATTATCGTGATACTGCCTACTGTTCAGCATGGTTAAGAATGTTTGTGTTTGGTAAATCTAGCACGACTTTAACAATAGATGTTTCATCAACCCTATACTATAACTATCTAACAATATTAGGCGAGAAAAGAGTGCCTCTAGCCTCAATATCAATAAAACTTAACTTAATATATGATGGTGGATTAGTTGCGTAATCTCCTACCAATCCTCTTACTATTATTTGTACTTGTAGGGCAAACTCTATCTTTCCAAGATCCGAATCTCCTTAGAGATAAGCTTGATAGTTTTGAGGTTCCTAGGGTACGTGTGGAACGCTATGTTCCTCGTAATTTAATGCTTGATAAACGTATTATGGCTACATATGTAGTAAGCCCCGAAGCGCTTACTGTGATTAAAAATAAGACCGTAGTTCTTAATGGTACAGTGTGCCTAAATAACACTCTCTTCGATAACTGCACAATACTTGTTCACAACGCAACCATATTTACATCTGGTCTAATAATTCTCAATAAAACTAGGGTGACCCTTATAGAAGGACAAATGATAATTCAAGGCGATTCTAGTTCTAAGATAAACTTAAATAATGTTTTGTTAGTATCAGAAAATAAAAATTATTCTATTTTGTCTTCTTTTAAGAAATATGCGGTTTTGATAATGGATATAGATTCTGTCATAATCAGAAGTTCATTTCTAAATGTTAGTATTGAGTTTAGATTTGTGAACAATATTTATGCTTTTCAGACAATCTCAAGGGATATACTTGTTACTCTTGGTAAGACAAATCGAAATTACACCATAGAGATCTTTAACACAACAATTGTGTCTGTAATGTCTATTTTTGATGATTTACCAATGCGTAAGTCGAACGTATCGTTGATGGTTGCTAATTCGACTGGTAGGACTATTAGTGTATGTCTAGAAAGCCTTATTGATACACTAGTAACGGTTTCCATAGAAAATTCTGTTTTTGATGATGTTTTCATCGGATTTCATCCTTTCGGTCATGCTATGATCCGTATTTTGAATAATTATTTTGATTACCTTAGCTTATCGGTTGATATGATAAATCGTGAAGGACCTGATATTGCAAATATTCTTCTTGTTGCTAATAACATAGCCAATGAGGCTAGTTTTGATCTATCCCATAATTTTAATTTTTCGTTTATAGGTAATATTGTTGGTGTAACTGAAATATTTTGTCTAGTAACATCTAGCCCTACTATAATTGTTAATGGCAATATTTTTCTGAGAGAGTTTCTATTCGCTTATAGCTATTTGGAATATCCTGCGGAAGGGACATTCACAGTCAACATTTCTAGGAACATTTTCTATTCTATGTTAAATTTGATGACGTATGCTTTTATTATTTCTGATGATATTGAGAAAAACTATGATTTATCTAGATACTACAATCTCTTTATTTATGATAACTTTTTCTACACCAATAATACTCCACTATACTCAAAAGCGAAAGCTGTAATGATTATTGAGTCACCTATTGGGTTCTTTCTAGTTTATAATAACACTTTTATTAACAAGCGTAGAATAACAGATAGTGCAATAATTGTGAGCGAGTTTGCTTTGATTTCAAATGGGTCACAACTTCACATATTCTGGAACAGTATAATGAACTTTACTGAGCCATTTATAGTAGAGATTCCCAATAGGATACGCATAGCTGGTATTGCGGTGAAGGTATTGAGGATATATCTCAACACAATAATCGCATCGAGGGTAAGTCTGGAGGATGCTGGTTTCGAATACGATTGGGGTGGCTATGGGAACTACTGGTCATGCTACAACGTCACTGATAAGAACCATGATGGTATAGGTGACGCGCCAATCTGGTTCGATGATGATAGTGTGGACCGCCATCCCCTCGTGAAGCCTCACTGGTACTACAACATTACATGCCCAATATACGAATCCAAGGAAATTCCTAATCTTACCATAGTTGTGACTCTTTCTGTTTTTGGCGTCTTAAGTTTGGGAATTTTTGTTGTTATACGGAGGCGATTTCTGCATTCCCAAAGAAGCAAGTGAGTATCTCAAAAGCAAGAGAAACACTAACATATTACATATTGCTTTTTATTTATATCTGATTTTTTCTATTGTGAGGAGGGTGATCCGTGTGGCGACTGATGCTAGTTTGAAGGACTACTTAATGCTTCTTAGGGGGGATCTCAGGAATCTTATAGCTAGGTTTTCTCCCGAAGAGATAGATGTTTTTGATGATGTATTTGATAACATAATCAGGAAGTCCGATGTTATTCGTGAGCAGGGCGAGAATATTATTGGTAAGGAATCCACGTTGGGTTTCTTTGGAAGCGGTGCGCTTACACTTATACTAGCAATTGCCGTCTCCGAGGCAATCAGATTATTCGTTGAGAAAGCATTGACTATAAGCGTAGAGAAGATAAGGGAGTTACTAAGACGCACTATCAGGAAGACTAGTCTTGATCTTACTAAGGAGGAGATTAATGAGTTAGCGGAGGAGCTCGCTAGGGTGCTAACTAAGCTTAGAACCTAGTGTAGCAGGATGATTCTTCGATGTCCTCACTGTGGCTTCGAGAATTATAGCTCATATAGATATTGTGTGAGATGCGAGCTCCCTATAACTATTAGGAACCCCTCAGAGCACCTCAAATATCTTCGAGCCGCACAGCTATTTGTCTTGATATTCTATGTTCTTATCTACTACCTACTATTCGATTTTTGGGGCATAATAGCACCACTGATAATAGTACTGATTTTATTCTTTATTCCACTCAACAGGGTGGATAGGAAAAAATGTTTCTCTGATCGCGGAGTAGACAGTATAGCGAAGAACTTATGTGATGCTCTAGGACTGCCAAAAAACATTAGGGTTCTAGTATGCGAAAAACGAGGGGCCTTCATATCTGGGAATATACATAATTACTTCGTAGTAATCCCAAAAGCTATTTTGAACGATGAAACAAAACTAGTTGGTGTTCTCGCTCACGAATTATCTCACATAAAAAATAAGGATCACATCTTTTTAAGAATACTATTTACCAATTTCGTTCTAGTCTGTGGATTGATACTGTGGACTGCTTATAAAATAGCTCTTGTAATTAGCATAGTACCTGCCCTGATAGGCTACATCTTCTTTGGGATCATACACATATTAACCTTGTTATCTTTGAAATACTCATATATATCAGCAGAAATTTTTGCTGACTACATTGTGGTCAAACACGGATATATTAATGAGTTGAAAAAAGCTATTAGTGAGTTCCTACCCACCGAGACTCATGGCTTTATTTTGCCTATTTTTCGTGTACATCCAACACTTAGGGACAGAATAAACATTATCCGTGGAGGGGTCTACTCCTGGATTCCACTAAGTAGACTAATTGGGTTTCTCCTTCCTTTCTTGATATACATATTAAATCTTATTTTTGGACTTTTATTATGGCTTCTCATAGAACTTGCACTTAGATCCTTTCTTGTAGTCCTTATGGTCCAAGCGACCTTCATTTTCAGCATTCCCTGTATATATCTTTTCTACTTATCAAACGAATACATATACTTCACAAGGGACCCAGCTATCAAAAATTTTTTGTATAGTTTTCATAATCGGATCTTCATATGGTTGTTCATGGTTCTTTTCTCAAACATTGTGTCCTTTGGACTATATATCCAACCTACGGAGTCGTTAGAATTCGCAATCCTCATGATGGGGTATACGCTTCCATCTATAAGCTATTTTGTATCTTTCTTCTCGGGCGTGGCAGGAATAGCAGTAATATACGCGGTGTCAATAATAGTCTATGCTCTCCTACATATGATAGGGAGATCCATATACGAAAACGATTTTCTAAGTAGGAGAGGCCTATTAAATGAAGTTAAACTCAAGCGCATAGTCGAATACTCAGTAATTGTTCTGGCGGTTATATTTATGGTTTTCTTTATAATTGCTATCCTACTAGCCATCATAAATCTTTTAGAATTACCATCGCCAATAGGTTTTAATGTATTCATCAAAGTATTTCTGATTCTAGCAATATTTACATTCGCATACTTGCTAATAATAACTCCTCTTGCAGGATTATACTCATATAAAACCAGCAAAATGCTTGGAAAAATCGAAATCGATGATAGAAGCATATCTCGTCTAAGAATGATAGCTAGGAAAGTATTCATCGTAGAGCTGGTATTGTGTATAGTGCCTTTCGTAGCTATGCTAAATTTCGTAGCGTCTTTGGGAGATTTAAATTTGGACTATGCCTCAACCGCAATCTTATATATTCTCCTTTCTTTTTCTCCAGCAATATTTGTAGATTTATTTGCATATCAGAGATTTTCTCTCCCATTTGTAAGGAGATTGAAATATAGGCGAAGTCTCATGGTTAGAAGGGTCCAAGAAAAACAGAGAGTTTACTACCTATTATTTCCAGTTGCCGCACTTATAATATTCTTATCGTCCATAGTTCCCAAAGAACCAGACATGTTTACTATGATCCTAACACTGTTGATACTCCTCCAAAATAAGTATCTTAGCCAAGCAATACCACAGTTTTTATCAATACGTGCAATAAACGTGCTCTCAAGCCTAATTCTTCTCCCTTTTCTAGCTCCCTACGCACAATCGGCATGTGCTATATCGCTTGTACTGCTATTCATACCAAGCTTAAGTAGCCTCTATGGTAGTGAAACAGAAACTTTGATGGAACTAAACTACATGGTAATACAGTTAACGGAAATCCTAGTACTAATATTTCTATTTGTTTATCTTATCAGCTCGAGGAAACATGGTTAGGCTATTTGAATAATATAGGTCTATACATTTATTTTTTGTGTTTCCCATCTTACATATCAAAGGAGTAGTATATCTTTCTGAATTTTGATGTTAGGTTTCTCACAATGTTTTTTGCTTCATTCATTCTGTTGCTTGGTGCTAGGTATATTACCTCGGCTGTTTTATGCATTTCGGATTCTTTCTGGCGTTTTCACTCATCACATTTTCTGATGCTACAAGATTAAATGAGTTCTGGCGGAAGGACTCATGTTTCCTCGGAGGAGAATCTAGCTCATCCATATCCGAGGGCCTCACCACCCCAAAATTTTCTACATATTTTTAGTATTCAGATATAAAAGCCAAAAAGAGTTTCAATTTCTGATGAAAATGGAGACAATAGTATATGTCGGCATATTAATAGTCTTAGCAGGGATTATAGCACTGGAAATGAGAATACCAGTAGCCATAATGGAGATAATCCTCGGTGTGCTCGCATTCAACATATTGGGGCTAACAACGGATTTGTGGATAGAATTCATGGCGAATCTCGGAGTCCTAGGAATAATGTTCTTTGCTGGGCTTGAGATAGATCCCAATGTTTTGAAGAGAGATTTTCTTAAGAGTTCAAGTACTGGTGCTCTGATATACTTATGTAGGCTGGCGATAGTATTCGTAGTGGCGTTTCTGTTCTTTGGATATAATCTATACACCTCTCTGCTCATCGGAATCTCTCTTTCAACAACCTCATTGGCTCTGGTATATCCCATTGTTAAGGAGAGGGGCTCAATAAAAACGGATTATGGTCAGGCAATACTGAGCGTTGCTATGGTAATAGATATTCTTAGCACGATATCACTAATAATCTTCGTTCAGCCAGAACATGAAGCATTTCTTGCGATCTACATAGTAATCTCATTTCTAATATTTCTGTTCGCTCCAAAGGTAACTAAGAAGATCTTCGCGAGGTATGGCGGAAACATAGCGGAAATAGAGGTAAGATTCATACTGCTTTTCCTAGTGGCGGCTGGGTTCCTCGCTGAGAAACTCATGCTTAGCGAAGTTATATTTGCTTTCTTTCTTGGATTGATATTCTCCGAAATACTTACTGATAGGAAGGATGTTGAGGAGAAGCTCCGGGGGATCATCTTTGGTTTTCTGGCACCAGTATTCTTCTTTAAGGCTGGTATGCTCATGGATCTACGCAGTCTAAATATTGATGTGTTCTTCTTTATCCTTGTGTTTGGTACAATAGCATATCTAAGCGTATACCTAATCGCAAAGCACATATTTACCAGATGGTTTGACCCAGAGATAGGAAAGTGTACAGGTCTCATATTCAACTTCAGGCTAAGCTTTGGCATCATAGCAGCAATATTTGGACTGAGAATGAGTCTGATAACAGTTCCTATTTACACCGGCATAGTAACGATAATACTACTCGCATCGGTAGTCTCATCTATTCTCCTCAAATTCATTCCATCTCCCGAACTTGTAGAATAGTTCCTTCTGGGTCATCAGAAGATTTGATCTGGACTCGCACATCTGAACTTAGAAGTAGCTGTCTGAATGGAATTAAGCTCTATTGGCATATTCTCTAAATATTTTTTGATGAAGACATTGGTGCTATTATTTTTCCAGCGTGATGGGCTCTACGCGTTTCTGTTGCTTATATATCTCTGATTAATAAAATTTGAGAGTTCGATAAGTAGTTCTATTCTTGCCCATATTCTCTCGTCTTGAGAGATACTGAGTGAGGGGTCTGAGTTTAGTGTAACTATTCTGTAGATTCCAGGTTGAATAATTATTTCTCTCTCCCCGTGTTCTGGATGTGTGATTCTCATTGTATGTCTTCTTATTGCTATAAAGCTGTTTCTCTCTAAGCCTGGTATTCTTATAGATCTAGATTCTAAGGCATCCATGTGTATTCCGTAGGTATAGATAATATGGTTTCCCAACGTGAATCTGAGTTTACGCTCATTATAAGTAAATGTTTTCCAGGCATTCTCTACAAACTCATCAATAATTTTGTCCAGTAAGCAATTATTTTCTATGAGAGTATATGGCATGCCTGTTAAATCAGTTATGTAGTTCAAAACCTGCATTTTCTTTCGTTTTAGCGCCAATCTAAAAGTTTCTCTAAGTAGGGGTCTCAGCCATTCCTTAAGATAATCAATACCATATATATGGACTTCATAGGGAGGATCAACGATCCTATACTTTGGGAATCCGCAGACGTCCCTAACGATGCTCTCTATGAGTCTTAGGAGCAGATATAGCAGAATGCTGTATGTGTCACTGAACAACATCAAAACCTCAAGAACGAGGTCCCCTTGAACTCTTATCCTCATATTGTTCTCAAAGCCATTTACCTCCCACCAGTGATGCGTGAAGCCCATCAATAGCTTTATATCGTTGACCGTTAATGTGTTCTTAAAAACATAATCCACAAGGTTTCCAGGTAGGTAGTGGACGAAGAGATAGCCTTCATCATCAATGCCGATCACAGCACATCGCCAGAAATTTCTTCCTACTTTTATGCAGCTCAGTATGTAGTCGCGAACAAATCTATTTACATATGCACTATGGATCATTTTGTTGATAAGCTCTGAGAACCTCTCATAGTGGTCGCCACGTGAGTGTAAGTTGAAGGCCCTCAAAGCAGCTTTCCAAAGCTTATTCTTGAGCAATAGGTATAAATCATTGAGCAAAGAGCCTCCACACCGACTAATAGTACTCACCATAAAAAAATAATACCAAAACAAAATCTTATAAAAATTTCTGTTACTAAATTTGTGCAAAATATGACTTTACGGGTTTTGGTATGCTAGATTTTGTTTTTCGCTTAAGTTTTCATTAGCTAACTTTATTCTGTTCCCCGCATATGCCGATTCTTTCCATGAAACCTTATTTTTTGTGAGACCTATCATCTAAGAAGAATAAACAGAGAGGAGGGGCTAGGGCTGCTGAGTTCTATTGTAGCCATATTCGTTTTATTCCTTCAAGATCATCAAAGTCGTCGTTTTCGCTTATGATTATCGGAATGTTATGTGTTAGCATCACTGCGGCATGAATCGCGTCGGATGGTCTCATCCTATATTTTATGAGAACATCAAAGAATGTATCCATTATTCTTGAATCTATTTGCAGGACATCCACATAGGGAAGAACAGCATTACGGATAAAGTCCAGTGTTATATCATAGGGGACACCATACTTCTTTTTTGATATCCAGATGAGTTCATCAAGAACGAGAAGATCAGTAGATACTATAAATGAGCTAAGAATATCGTAGTATAGAGCCTCATAGGGCTTTCTTTCGTCTTCCTCCTTCATACAATTGAGGTATATTAATAGGTTAGCATCAACAAAAGCATATTGCCTATTCGAATTCCTCTTCAAGTGATACATCCTTTAACTCCCCAGGCCTCGGCGATTTGGTGTCGAGATTCTTAAGCCTACTCACATGGGATCTAAGAAATTTTTTCAATTCATCGATATCTGCTGCTGGTTTAAGCAATATTCCTTCCTCTCTGAGCTCGACAAGAACCCATCCTCCCTCCTCAAATCCATATTTTTCTCGGAGTATCTTGGGAATTATAAGATAGCCTTTCTTACCTAGTCTCAATCTTAATGTTACCGTAGTATCCACCATTTTCAAACCAATATTCCAACAATATCATATAATAAATCAAACTTAATATAAGAGAAATTTTGTAGATAAAGGCGTGGTCAAACTATTTTAGCTGGTGATCGGTAATGAACCTCAGTTTTGAGAAGGATTTTCCGATCCTTATATATATCTCTGCTCTAGTGATTCTTATGTTACTTGGAATATTGTATGATGCATGGCACCTTCTCCATCTAATCATATTCCCACTAGTGGTTGTCATGGTGTTTATGCTTCTGAGGTTGGGGGTGATAGGCCGTGATTGACCCACTTACACCAATGCTACTTGTGGTATTCTCAGCAGTAATATATTGCTGGCATCTATATAAAGTCAGAGGACATCGAGATCTGCGGATACTTATAGCGGTTTTTATGCCAATAGCCATAATCATAGAATTCATAGGTGTTTATAGCGGTGCGTACGAGTATATCTGGAGGAACTATCTACTCAATAGCATATTCGTAGCTTTTGGCTGGATATCAAACATATACCCGAATATGCATGTTGCGATGATGCTAATCGAGGGGAAAAACTACTATAGAAAGAAAACGATACCTATAAGGCGAAACATAATGATTGGTTTCCTAACGGGAATCTTTGCTGTGCTATACGACCTATTCTTAGACCCAATAGCAGTCCACTTAGGGATATGGACATGGAATGTTCCAACCCACTGGTATGGTGCGCCACTAGGAAACTTCATCGGTTGGTGGCTAATAGCATTTTCATCCACAAGCACATATATACTACTCGCATATCCGAACAGGAAATACAGATTAGAACTTTGGATACCAATCATGGTGATCATAGACATAGTATTCATAGTCCTTATGCTTGGGGTCTTTGGACAGATACTCACGTTGATGCTAGCTGGCCCATAAATACTTCTTTTGTCATAAACATAGCGTCTATTCTTCCTCCCAGGATATTTTCTAGGTAATACCATCGTTTTTTATTTCTCGTCTAAACATACTATTCTCTGGTGGCTAAAAATGTATAGCTTTATGAAATCTATATACTCTCACCTCCCTAAAAAATATGCTATCCTCCGTGAAAAGCTTGGACCAGAAGATTTTGCTGAGCTTATGAGACGGTTAATGTCCCTCAGATTTAGGATGCGTCCCTTGCCCCGCCGGATGTGGATCAGAACTCATGGTAGATCTGTATGTGTAGGTTCAAAAATAATTAGAATAGCTGATTGTCTCCTCGAGGAGCTTATCAATACCTTTAGAAAACATGGCGTAAATCCAGAGATCGCAATCAAACAACTAGGCAGTTAGAACCACTCATAACTCTCTCAATAGCAATTATGTGGACAATCTTATATCTCAAATATCTATATTTATTTATGGAGCTCCCCAATACGTATTTTATTTTCTCCATATATTCCCACTAGAATAATTAGAACAAGCCAATATTATTGAGAAACCTTAATTTGAGATTGATTTAATTTTCGTATTTTTCTTAATATTTTGATTGGTGCAAGTATATGTCAATAATCATTGAAATCCCAGAATCGATAGCCTCCAAAATCGCCGAGTTGGGCCTAGATATAGAAAGAGAAATAATCGAATATATTATTCGAAAACTAAACCTCGACCCTAACACAGAGGCAAAACTCCATATGGATCTAGCTAAGAGATTTCTTAGTGAGGGAAGAAAGATCGTTGAGAAAGACCCCATCCAAGCTGCGGAGAAACTCTACAAGGCTACTGAGGAGGCCATAAAAGCTCTTACAATAGCGCTGAATATAGATGAGATTACTTCTAAGGTTTCTAATCAGGGTAGATGGACTATAACCGATTTGGAAAAAGCTGTTAGGATTCTCAAAAAGCGTATAGGAAAAGTAGTTATGGAGGCTTGGGATAGTGCTTGGTATCTTCACATTCTTGGTTTTCATGAGGCTAAACTTGATAGCGAAGGAGTGGAAGAAAGGATTGATACCATAGAAACCCTAATTGAAATTTCCCAGAAAGAACTTGCTAAACATTTGAGTTGAGAAGACCTAAAAATATATTCTATTGATAAGTGCAGGAGAAAAACGAGTGGGTGTATTGGATGGAAACTTATGATATAATCACTAGACATGTAGGATCCGTTGTGGATATTTCTGTGTCTCCCGATAATAGATACATTGCAAGTCTGGGCGCAGATAGATACCTCGTTGTTCATAGCTTTATGGATAAAAGAACATTCTCATTTATTGTCGATCCCAACATAGCACCAACATGCATGTGTTGGTCACCAGACTCTAAATATGTAGCCATTGGTATGGGTGATTCAAGAATTGATATATGGGATATCACCCATGGTAAGATCATTAGCCAGATGCTTGGTCATCAACAATCTGTAAGCTGCTTGGCTTGGGGGAAATACCTAGCTAGCGGTAGTAAGGATAAGACTATTAGGATTTGGGATCATAGCTCTGGGGACTGTATAACTATACTTCGTGGACATACATCAGATGTACTTAGTCTGGACTGGCTGGCCGATAGTGATTATCTCGTAAGTTGTGGTGCCGATATGCGAGTAATTCTGTGGGATGTCTCCTATGGTAGGCAAATCGCCACATTTTCTGGGCATCTAGGAGTGGTTATATCAGCAATATTTGTGGATGACAAAACAATTATTAGTTGTGGAAAAGACGGGTTAATCCGCTTCTGGAATATAAAAACCAGAAAATCCACAAAAGTGCTGAGACTTAATTGCGAACCAGAATGTGTAAGTTGTGAACCAAACACAATGAGAATAGCCATCGGCTGTAGCGATGGAAAAATACTCCTACTAGAAAATGAGAAGAAAGTTAGTATTGATGCGCATAAAGGTAAAGTCACCGCACTAAGTTGGTCTACAGATGGCAGAGTTCTGGTAAGTGGCGGGGAATATGGAGAGGTTAAACTATGGAAACTTGATTAAAAACTTTAATAACTAGTTCTATTAAATTATTAGAGGGTGAAATCCTTGGCTTTCTGGAAAAAGAAGAAGAAAACAGAGTTAAGGGAGGAGAAAGCGGCTACCGAGATGCCAGAAACAT
>JAHKKZ010000252.1 GCA_029856685.1 Candidatus Njordarchaeota archaeon | reverse complement strand
TCTTTTGTAGTCTAGGTCTGCCCATCTTGCTTTCTTTCTTTTTCTTCTTAGGATTCTTGCTGCGTATTCTCCTCTTGGTGATTTTGTTACCATGTGGGTTCCCTCCCTGTTTTTTCTATGTTATCTATGTACTTTTTTGGTTTTTAAAGGGGGTGTTTATCTTTTGGTTTTGGTTTTTCTGGTTGTTGTGTCTGTGGTTTTTTGTTTGGTGTTGTGGGGGTGTATAGACCACATTGGGTTGTCCCTGAATAGTCACTATTGCTCTGTGCTCTGGACTATGGGTTTTTGCTGCTGCGTAGGGCCTACTTTTTCTGGTGTGGGTCCTTAATGTAGCTATGATCCTAGAAAATTAGGATCCTCGCGAGATATAATAGCGTGTTTATGTGAATTCCGTATCTTTTTATGGTGCGATTTAGGAGATGTATTACTCTCTCTGGTGCTTGGTAATCTATCAAGTGTTTTTATCGTTCTAACATAGGATTCGTAGTCTACGTCTCCCTCGCTATGGGATTTCTTCTTTGAGCTAATGGGTATACACGGTGCTAAAAATAAAGGGTTTAAGATAGCTGCTTCTCCTATCGCTACTCAGGAGTATCCATTGCCAAAGAGGTATCAGAGGTTACTTTCAATGCTTATCAGAGCTTATATCGTTGAAAAATATGGAATAAAAAAGCGAGATTGCTCAGAAATAAGCCATATTGGTTAGTTGTAGAGAAGGAAGAAAGCCTTTATAAGGATAAGAATCTTCGAGAGATGGTTGTAGATACGATTCTTGCAAGAATTGGTGTAAAAAACATTGAGAGAGACTATAACAGAGATTTTGAGTACCTATGCAGTATCCTTTAGAATCTCTTGAGTTAAACTGTACAATTCCCTTGAAAGGTGATATAGGTATATGGCTTTTTCATACATTTTTAACCTGTTAACAGTAGGCCTCATTTTTTCAAGTTCTCTAAACTTGTCTAAAATATTTCTACCTAGAATATCAAACTCAATAACCATTAACATCTTACGAAGAATGCTTAGTTGTTTTAGGCCACTGCTGTCAGTCATAAGATGATAAAGAACCCATGTTGTCGCAGCCTTAAGAAAACGCTCTATTATGTTTAATGCCCTATTAATAGCATCATGTTTGAACTCTAAATTCTTGAGTCTGTTAATATCTTCTACGATTCTCCAGTCAATAGTTGGTACAGTCCTCCTATTAATCATTATCACAACTTTTCTTGCTGTTTTTAACACATATCTTCGAGCTCTATGGGAGGGTATAACTGCTCCCCAGGGATCATAACCAAGTCTCAGATGTATTCGACCAGCAAATTCTAATGCATCAGCGATTTTTTCTGCAATCTCAAAATCTCTACGCTTTAATGCTTTTTGAACCAGTTAACTAGGTTTGCTCCATAGAGGTAAGAAATGCCATACTTTGCTATCTTCTTGTACTCATCAATGAACTCATCCAGATTTATCTCAGTATAATCTATTTTTTCCTATTTTGGGAAGGACAGAGTAATACTTCAGATTGTGCTTCTTAACGATTCTATAATGCGGATCGAACAACATTGCAAATCTTTCCCAAAGTTCCTTATTATTCATCTATGCCGCCAGCTCCACTATTCTCTTTTTCTCCTTGTCTATTATTCTTATTGTTTCTTGGTTTTTGAGCTCTTCCATCAGATAGAAAATTTGGTTTTATAGAGGTACTCAATATGGTAGTGAAGGGTGGTGAGTATTATTCAAAATTGCGAATAATGATAGTACTGATAGAGTTCCTGAAGAGCAACAACACAAACAGATCGCAAAACTAGTTTCGTTAGCGAATTTTGGTGGCTTCTAATACTCGTCGATCAACGCTAGAGAAATCAGAAGGCAGACAGCGCCGAGGAAAAAGAGAAACAGAAACAAAACAGCTAAGAGCTCACCGACTAGTATTCAGAACAACAGGAAGGAGGTAGGAAGGATAATAGAGGCGATAATGAGGCCGCCGGAGGAAGAAAGAGAAGAGGTCGAGGAGGAAGAGCCACCAGCCTAAACCCCGAAACAAAAACGGAGAACACGTTTGTTTTTGGGTTATAGTTATGTTTTGTATGTGTTATTAGTATTTGCTCGTTGTTTTGGTTCCTACGCAACGGAATATGCGGAGATTAGTTGGACGGATAGAACAAAGAACATAGAAGCCTAGAAAGGATAAGAGCAACCTATGCGGAAAATCAAATTTTCCATTTGAGATTAGAATTGTCATGCGTGATGTTTGTTGGATTTCTGATGCAGTCCTCTACTTGTTGCCTGCTAATACCACGCTCGATCATACGTTCTATCGCGTGCTTGGTGTACCTAATTCTGGCCACTCAATATCGCCAGTTACTATCTCCGGGATTACTTTTTCGGGTGGAAGAACAATTATCTTATTTAGGTCTATATTCCTTTTCGAGAAGGCAAGAATCTCAATACCCAAGATTTCTCCATTTTCACCGATATCAACTATTACCCCGTCATCAACCTCCACGGACTCTCTAGGTTTTCC
>JAHKKZ010000251.1 GCA_029856685.1 Candidatus Njordarchaeota archaeon | reverse complement strand
TTTCTGATCAGTTTCTATTAGACCAAGTTTAATCTCGTACGCTAGGAGTTCTTTTTCCAATTCTTTATAGTTTGGGTAGTGTTTTTGGATGCACATCCAGAAACTTTTATTGTGTTTTGGCTCAATTATGTGACATATTTCATGGTATATTATGTACGATATTAAATAATCAGGGAGATAACTAGCTAGCGCGTTTATTGTGATAGTTCCTTTTGAACTACAACTAGCCCAGCGTGATTTCATCCTTCTTATAACTATTCTACACGGGTTCATACCTAGAATCTCCTTTGCAGCTTGCTCAACAAGTTCCTTCACCAGCTTCCTGAACTCGGCTTCACTCCTTTCCACTAACTCGACATTTCTTGAACGTTCTAGAGCCTCAAGGAGCTCTGCATGTTTTTTCTCAATCCATGATCTATGTCTCTCTATGATCCTATATGCTTCGTTTTCATCCACTCCTTCGGGTAGAGTTACTAGTATTCCCCAGGTCTTAACTTCGAGCTTAGGTCTTATGTTTTTGGAGTATTTTATCTGTATTTTCCACTTACTCCCGCTGTTCCAAATCAATGCGATTCACCCTCTCAACTAGTAGGTCTACGACTTTCTTCGCATTCTCAAGTGAAAGACCAGCTCTACGAGCCTCACGTAGTATTGTTATAGCAACTCTCCTCTCTACATCGCGAATTAGCTTAGGGTTATGAGCCCAACCTGGTACACTAATCCTATCACTCACTTGCTCCATAAGCTTCTTTGTAACCTCTATTGCATGTCTCTGCTCAAAGCCTGCATCTACTAATGTACGATAAACTAAGTACTCTCCATGTCCAAAACGTAGCTTTGCTTGCTCATCCTTCAAAGCGTATATCTCTTCCCAAAGCTTCTTAGCCGCCTCATAGAGCTCTAGACTAGTCTTTTGCTTTCTCCTCCACTCCTCTAGGAGAGACTCTATTTTATCAGCTACAGACACATAGACGGGGTCGTTGCTAGCATATAATCTAAACCTAATTATACCCATGATGAGAACCGAGGCCTTCTCTCCGTCACTTACATCCCTGCTTTGTATGAATTTTTCGAAGAACTTACGGTCAATGGTAATAGGAGAAAACTCTGCCTCTCTCTCTAAGACCTGCAGAGAATGACTTATAGCCTCGATAGTCTTCTTATAGTATTTCTTCGCCAATTCCTCCTCCGGACTAGTACCCGCAATATTCTTCACATAGAATATGTATATGTCTGAAAGCCACTTATACTCTTCCCGCTCCTGGATCTCAAGCTTTGGGGCTATGAGCTCATATAATCTGCGAAGCACACGATAGTTTTCAGTGAATTCTCTCTCTAGGTTTTTGTCTTTAGCTAGGTTTTCTGCTTTGGCTCTCACATATCTAAACAGTTCCTTTTCGCTTCCAACGGTAGGTCTTGAACCAACGAGTTGCAACAATTGTTGAGATATTGTCCTAAACCTTCTTAGAATATCTTCAACATCGAACACTGCCCCCTTAAGATCCTCCCTCTCATACATAGCGAATGCTCTTTCAAGCTCATCGAATATTCCTATAAAATCCATAACAAGTCCATACTCCTTGACTCCACGGTAAGGCCTGTTAACTCTTGCTATGGCTTGTAGAAGACGGTATCCCTTCAGGGGTTTATCAAGGTACATTGTCTGGAGTACTGGTGCGTCAAATCCTGTTAAAAGCATGTCTGTAACAATGAGTACCCGTGGATTCTCCTCTGTCCTGAACTTCTCTATGATTTTTTTAACAGCCTCTCTAGGGTCTGTTACATGGTGCCTTTTTATCAACTCTCTCCTATATTCCTCTATCAACTCATCCCTCTCCTGGCTCTGAAAGGTCATCACGACCTCGCTGTACTCTGGTGGCAAATACTTGTCCAGAGCCCTCTTGTATAAGACACATGCTTTCCTGCTACTAGCTACAACCATGGCCTTGAATCTACCATCAACATTTTCCCGGAAATGCTTTGCTATGTACTCTACAACCTTGTCAATTCTTTTTGGATCTTCTAGAAATACCTTGAACTTCCGTACATCAAGTTCTCTGCTTATACGCTTCTCAACTCTTCTCCTAACCTCCTCGGGTAACTCGTCAAACTCCGACTCCAAGAACTCGTCAAGAAGCTCTCGTCTAAGCTTATAGTCGAAGGGGCCAGGCTGATAAGCTATCCTTACCGTATAACCATCTCTTATCGAGTCTAGAATAAAGTATTTGTCTAGGTATAGTTCAGTAGGCGGGCTGAATTTCGCGAAAGTATTCTTTAACGGATTCTTTCTTGGTACCGGAGTACCCGTGAATGCGAAGTAATTAGCTTTCCTTAGTAGCTTCATCATTTGCTCTGCTAATACTCCATACTGTGTCCTGTGCGCTTCATCCACCAGTACAATAATATCCTCCCTATCCATAACCGTATCTGGTCTAGTCTTAGCTATGGCTTCAAGGAGTTTCTCAAGTTCTTCAAACTCCTTAGGCAAGAACTTCTGCACAGTAACCACAAACACTCCGGGTTCCCCACGGTAATC
>JAHKKZ010000250.1 GCA_029856685.1 Candidatus Njordarchaeota archaeon | reverse complement strand
TCGAAATTAGCATAGCTACATACCCGATAATTAAGAGTCATCATTATCTATTAGATTAGTTTAGATTTTCATCTGTTCTTTCTGGTGATATAGAATGGGATATGTTAAGTGGTATGGTCATGCGGCTTTTGAAGTAAAAATTGATGACAAAATTGTTTTTATTGACCCTTGGATAAAAAACCCTAAGTCTCCTATACAAAATATCGAAAATCTGCCTAAAGCTGACTTAATAGTCGTCACACACGATCATGGCGACCACTTGGGCGAGGCTGTAGATATAGCCAAGAAGTCTGGATGCCCAATAGTAGCGACATATGAACTAGCAAATACCCTACAACAGAAAGGAGTAAACGGTATTGGTGCTAATATTGGAGGGCCCATCAAAGCAGCAGGACTAATAATAATTCTAACACCAGCAACTCACTCATCTACAACGGGTGTCCCAACAGGCGTTGTTATAAAGGGTAAGGAAACCACAATATATCATGCAGGAGATACAGGGATCTTTGCGACGATGGAACTCCTAGGAAAAATGTATGACATCGAAATAGCAATCCTACCTATAGGTGGTCACTTCACTATGGGGCCATACGAGGCGGCCTGGGCTACAAAGATAATAAATCCAAAAGTTGTTATCCCTATGCATTATCAGACGTTTCCAGTTATATCTGGATCTCCAGAAGAGTTTGAGAAATTCCTAAAAGAACTCAACGTTCCAACAAAACTTGTAGTCCTAAAACCAGGAGAAAAATACGAATTCTAACGAATGTATCCAATAATCTTCTACCTTTTTTTGTGTCAAAAATGCCTAATAAAGAGGTCTCGTTACCTAGTATAGATATCCCAGATAGGGCCAAGAAAATTCTAGAACGCATAGAGAGAGTAGCTGTCCATGCAAGCGATCTAGATGGAATAGCATCGGCTGCAATATTATTGCTATTATCACCATCTCTCAAAATAGATTTTCTGTCTGTTACTGAAGCTAAGAAGGCTCCAGCAATATATGACTTAGTTGTAGACTTACCTAAGATCGGAAATGCGATAAATATAGACCACCATAAAACAAACTATGAATACTTGATACAACACGATTTATTATCTCAGAAAGATCTTGTAGACCCGGAATCGCCCTCGGCAGCAGCGCTTTTGGCAAAGTACTTTGGTATTGATGGAAACAATCATGTTAAAAAAATTATTGAAATAGCAAATCTAGCGGATATGGGTAAGTTTACCGCTGAGATCTACTTAATAGACAAAATAATTAAGTGTAATTCCCGTAATCCAGATTCCCTTCTAAAGATAGCTTTAGCTGTTGCTAAGTATGGGGACAAATTTCTCGAGGATCCATGGCTTAGGGAGGAAATATCTAGACTAGAACCCGTCCTCAAAAAATGTGGAAGCCTATCAAATTTTGTTGTGAAAGAGGTTATTAAGAAAAGGGGCTTTAGAGCCCTAATATTACATGTGGAGTCGGGTGTTCCGAGGATATGTATAGGGGATCTCATGCACAACTTCATAGAGGAGGGAGGGAGAATAGTTGTATTGATCAACACTATGCGGGAAAAAGATCCATATTGTCCATCACTAACAGAGAGTATGGGGCCTCAAGCAGCAAGAATATCGATAAGGGTAAAGGGGATCGAATTCGATGCCAGAAAGTTTCTTGAGCGTTTTGGGGGGGGTGGACATAAAACAGCTGCAGGAGCAAAGCTCTCAATGGACAAGCTTCCTATATTTCTGCTTGAGGCGTTCGAGGAACTGAGCCGCGTATGTGGTCAAGTTCTTTATTTGAATCTAAATAAGAATACACTATGTGAAGTTCCTTGAGGAGTCCTTGATGTATCATCTCTGTTTAGTTACAGACTTTTTCTATCCTGAGATTGGAGGTGTCCAAACACATGTCCAGGACTTAGCAATGACCGCCCTAAAGAATGGTTATGATGTGTCTATAATAACAACAGTAGGTAGGAAATTCTCTGTGGAGTACATAGATGCACTAAAAATAGTTAGGGTACCATTCCCAAAATACTCTGGTTTTGTGGGGATAGCGGGTTTAGAGAGCAAATATAAGAAGATAATGTCTAGACTAAAACCAGATATAGTGCATGCTCACCATGCATTCTCACCATCTGGGATAATAGCTGGTAAAGCAGCGAAAAGTCTTGGGATACCCGCAGTTCTCACAAATCATTCGATCCCCGTTGGCTACGAGGCTTTCAGAAGAATCTGGCACTATATTTCAAATTGGCTTTCAACTATACCAGCTCTTAAAAATCTAAGGAAGTATGACGCAGCTATAGCAGTCTCTAAACCAGCTGCAGAATTTTTGAAATACTTCTATAGTGGCCATATAAGAATAGTTCCACCACCAATAGACTATGACATATTTAATATTAATGTTAAGAAATCCGAAGTAGGCTTTGACGAATCGGAGAAAATCGTATTATATGTTGGACGCTTAGAATTTAAGAAGGGAATAGAATTTGCGATTTATGCATTTAGAATAGTAGCGAAGGTTATGCCAGAAGCAAAGCTAGTTATA
>JAHKKZ010000025.1 GCA_029856685.1 Candidatus Njordarchaeota archaeon | reverse complement strand
ATCAAGCATCCTAATCGCACAGGCAGCACTACACGCCAAAAAATACGCACAATCATTCCCAGAGTTCGGTCCTGAGCGTTCTGGGGCTCCTGTGCGTGCGTATGCTCGGATTTATGATAAGCCTATTGAGATACATGCTGGTACGATGAAGGCCGATGTTGTTGCTGTGATTGATGGTAGTTTGGCATATATGACAAAGAATTTTGTTAGGGAGGGGGGTATTGTGATTGTTAATTCTCCTGAAGATCCTGCAGAGCTTAGGAGGAAGTTGGGGTTGCCAGAAAGTGCTAAGGTCTATGCGGTTGATGGGACTAAAATAGCGCTTGAGACTCTTGGGAGGCCTATAGCTAATACCGCGATACTTGGAAGTCTTGTCAGGGTTCTTGAGGAGCTGGGTATAAAATATGTTTCGCTGGATAATCTCATAGCTGCTGTGAGGGATGTCCTTGGTGAGAGGTATTCGGAGAAGATCGTTAGTGGGAATATTGAGGCTGTTAAGAGGGCTTATAAGGAGGTGAGAGGATTATGAGCGGTGCTGAGCTTAGGAAGTGGAATGAGGTTCCAATCGCGGGTGTTCCTTGGAAGTTTTCTACTGAATATAAGACTGGGGATTGGAGGAGCGAGAGGCCTGTAATTGACCATGGGAAATGTACAAAGTGTCTGTTCTGCTATATATATTGCCCTGAGATGGCGATAAAAGTACACTGGACATCAGACGGGTCGAAACCTGAGAAAGTTGAGGTTGATTATAACTTCTGCAAAGGATGCGGCATTTGTGCTAATGTTTGTCCCATGAAAGCTATAAATATGGAGCTTGAGAGGAGGTGAGGACTATGGTAGCTGAACAAGTTGAGATGCTTCTAAATGGAGATTTTGCTGTTGCTTGGGCATGGAAACATGTTGAACCAGATGTCGTAGCTGCTTTCCCTATTACCCCACAAACGCTTATTGTGGAGAAATTCTCGGAATTCGTGGCGAATGGGGAAGTACGAACGCAATTCGTAAGTGTTGAGAGCGAACATAGTGCCATATCTGCCATGGTTGGTGCGGCGGCTGCTGGTGCGAGGGCGGCGACGGCTACTGCTGCTAATGGGTTACAGTTGATGCATGAGATTCTCTATATAGTGTCTTCTATGAGGCTCCCAGTAATGCTAGGTGTTGCTAATAGGGCTGTTTCGGGGCCTATTAATATTCACTGTGATCATACTGATGCCATGGGCCAGAGAGACGCGGGATGGATCATGATCTTTACTGAGGACGCTCAAGAAGCTTATGATACTACGATTCAAGCTTTTAAGATTGCTGAGAATCCCGAGATTCTTCTGCCTATTATGGTGAATCTTGATGGGTTTTTGATATCGCATACAGCGATGAATGTTAAGGTTTTTAAGGATCCCAAGGTCGTCAAAGATTTTGTTGGTGAGACACGCCCTGTACCTAAGATAAAGCTTATGGGTGAGGAGGTCGAGTTGTCTCTGAATCCTAGGAACCCTATACCTGTGACTTTTGGCCCGTTTGCATACTATGATTACTATTTCGAGTTTAAGAGACAGCAGATTGAGGCGATGAAGAAGGTTCCGGATGTTGTTGAGAGGGTGAATGATGAGTACTATGAGATTAGCGGTAGGAAGTATGGTAATGGACGTGTTGTACCCTGGAATGTTGATGATGCTGATATTGTTGCTGTTGTCATGGGAAGTGCTGCGGGCACTATGAGATACGTTGCCCGAAAGTATAGGGAGAGAGGGGTGAAGATAGGTATATTAAGGGTACGAATGTTTAGGCCGTTCCCATGGCGGGATTTGCAGGAGTTACTCCGTGGAAAGGAGGTTGTTGCTGTGTTTGATAGGACTCAGGATCAAGGTGTCATGGGAGGACCACTATTCCTTGAGACCTTGGCGGCTCTCTACTATCTTGATGATAGGCCAAGGAACGTAGTTAACTATGTGTTTGGTCTTGGTGGAAGGGATTTCCCACCAGAACTCGTTGAGAAGGTTTTTGATGAGCTTATACGAATTAAGGATGGTAAAGAAAAGCCCTTCGTTAAGAAATATGTTGGAGTTAGGGAGTAGGAGGTGATAGGTGATGGTAGGAGTTAATGAGGTTAAATGGACCCCCACATTAATCGAACTTGCTAGGAAGCCCGATTATTTTCTTCCAGGCCATAGAATGTGTGCTGGTTGTGCCGCGCCGGTGATTGTTAAACTAACTTTGAAGGCCCTACCAGACCCAGACAATGTGGTTGTCGTAAATGCTACTGGGTGTTTAGAGGTCGCGAGCACTATATATCCCTATACTTCTTGGAAAAGACCCTGGATTCATAATGCATTTGAGAATGCGGCTGCTACGGCCTCGGGTGTGGAAGCGGCTTTCAAGGCTTTAAAGGCCAAGGGCGTTTGGAAGGGCGATTTGCCAACGGTAGTCGTATTTGGTGGGGACGGAGGAACTTATGATATTGGTCTGCAATCATTGAGTGGGGCGTTGGAGCGAGGCCATAAACTGATATATGTACTCTACGACAATGAAGCCTATATGAATACTGGTATTCAGAGGTGCTCCTCGACTCCCCAATATGCCGCCACCACGACGACTCCTGCTGGAAGAGTAATTCCAGGCAAACCTGAATGGAAGAAGCCAATAGGATTCATAGTTGCGGCTCATCATAATGTCTATGTAGCTACTGTCAATCCATATTTCTGGGCGGATTTCGTTAAGAAGATAAGAGCGGCCGCTGAGTATGAGGGTCCAGCATTTATTCATGCTATTTCAGTGTGCCCGCGAGGCTGGCGACATGAATCAAAACTTACGATGACGATCTCAAGATTGGCCACAGAGACATGTCTACATCCTCTCTGGGAGTTTGACCCAGAGACGCGAGAGTATAGAATAACGGATAGGTCACTGTATATAGCTAAGCATCCAGATAAGAAAGTACCAGTTGAGGAATATTTGAAACTACAAGGGCGGTTTAGGCATCTATTTAAGCCTGTGAGGAGAGATCATTTGATAAAGGAGATCCAAGAGAAGGTTGACAAGGAGTGGGAGTATCTTCTTAGACTTGCTGGTTTCAAATAATTGATCTTCTTTTTTAGAAGAAGTCTGCAAGATTTATTTTTATTTTTCTCATAACGACATCTCTTTTTTCGGTTCTGTTAGAACTTCTGTTTATTAGTTTCTCGGTAAGATCGGTGATCGAGGTTTGCCGTAAAACTTTATAGTCTGTTGCTAAAAATCTGTGAAATTGTTGCGATCTAAAGTCTTCTTCATCTAAATCGGAAACTATTTCGCGTGCAATGCTGAAGAATTTCAGAACCATGTTTATATATACTGATGGTTGGAGGGTGTTTCCACAGTAGGGACATTTCCCATTCACGGGTATCCTCCTAAATGTTCTTCTACATCGGGTGCATTTAAATGATTGAGTACCAAACGACCTAAGGTTTCCGAAGATATCGCGGAGAACATGGCTCTCTAAGACTTTCCCGACAGCATCGGCATAGTCAATTGCAACGATTTTCTTCATTAGTTTTATCTGCTTTGCGAGTTTGTCTGCCATGTTCCTAGCTTTGACGTAAGCTGTTATTGTTGGTCCCATATCTATCTGTGAAGTGTCAAATGAGAAATCGATGTTCATGTATTGCTCTGGCTTGCCAAGTCTTTTCTCTATATTATCGATGAGATCTTCGATTTCGCCAGGATCAGGATATTCGAGGGATTTCCTGTAGAATTCTAATGGTATCTCACGCATTGTGTCGAGGTTATAAACTTCAGAATCTACCTCTAAGGGATTTAGTATAACAGTCACAATAAGAGGCGCGTCCATTTGCCCTCCTCGGCTTTTGGGTAGATATTCTTTTGAGAAGTTAATGAGTCCGTCTAGGAGGAGTATTATTGAATCTTCGTCTCCATCGCAATTTCTTCTTTTTGCTGCATGCCAATATGGGTGTGCGAATACACACCTTGCTTTTGTGAATCCTATTATGCGGCCTACAATGCCGGCTGATGTATGTGGAGCAAGTCCTATGACTAGATGCCCAACGAGGTCATGTTTATCCTTAACTTTGTAGTATGGTTCGATGCCATAGACCTTCATTAGTAGTTCGTCAATAAATTGGGCTACTCTTACCAGATACTCTGCAGCCTCCTCATTTATTATGATATCCTGAACCTTTAATTCAAGAATTTGATCTTCTCTTTCCAGAGCTGCCCCATAGATATCTCGTGTATATCCTAACTTTTTTAGCTTCTCAATAGACACGCCGATTTCTTGGGGCCTAAAATGAGTCAGAGGAGCGTCTGTGGCATCAAAGCGTATTGTGCCATCTCTAAAAACTGATAGGTTGTATTTGGCTCTAAGTAATCCCTTAGCCAGATACTCTGGCATTTTTCTCTTTGAGATGAGACCTATTACGCATCGTAGATCCTTAGGCATTTTTACTTTGTGTTTATCCTCAATCTCGCCTAATAATTGTTTGAAATCTACTTTGAATTTCGTGTAGGGCTGAACTCGGCGGCTACCACATCGAGGGCACTTCTTTATGGGGGTCCTAGAGATATATCCACAGCTAGCACAGACAAACACTGGCGTTGTGCGTGAGCCACAAGATGGGCAGAATGGGTAAAATACTAATTTTTGGCACTTCTCGCAGAACATACTGCTTGCTTCAATCTCAAATGTTTTTGCCTTATCGAGTATTCTTGTCACAGATCTAGTTGATTTTCCCGCTTCTCCTATTGGGAATAATACGTGTACAGCAGGCTTCATTTCTCGGTGCTTAGCTTTCTCTGGACGCCCCATACGTGCTCCTATAAAGAAAGTATATTTATCATAGATGTTAAAACCAAATCTCCGCAGAATTTCTAGTGCATTGGGACCATCTATATTATTCAATCCTATTTTTTCAAAGATTCTGGCAGCTATTATTTTCAAAGTTGTATAATCCTCAGGTGGCAATACTATTTGTCCGTCAGAAACTCTGTGTAATATCAGAAGTTTTTCCAAAATCTTCTTTAAGTTTTCATCAAACATAAGTCTACTGTCCGTAGCTTCATTAATTTTTTTGAGTAGATATATTAGTTCCTCTCCAGAAATATTTTTCCAGAAATAAGTGAAGCGTGGATGCCAGGGAATATCTAAGCGCTCGACAAGTTCCACCATGAATTTAGGATCTCTTAAAGCTTTTTCTTCATATTCCTTGAGGTGGGATCCCTCGCCAATTTTTGAAAGTTTTTCTCTTAGCTCCTGTCTCCACCACTCCTCGACGATAGGCGAAGGAAGGATAATGTGATTGTTTTCTAGGAATTCTCCAACGCTTATAAGCATATCACCAAGAAACAGTATCTTTTCGACGTGTTCGCGTATTCTTTTAGCATCCTCTATCGATTTTACTTCGACAACCGAGCCATCTTTAAGCAAGACTATTGGAGGGTCTATACTGTCGACTGGCAAGACTATAGCACCTTTACCAGGTCTTTCTGGCTTTATCTGGGTGCTTACGGCAAGAAATTCGTCTAGAAGATACATTGTAGAGGGATGTATGCCGACAGCAGCTAAACCTGTGTTTCTTGACCTGCCATATCGAAGTCTGAATCCTCCATATCTCATAGGTGATGCGAATACTGGCCGTCCAACAACAACTTCCCTCATATAGGAATAGTTTGGCTCAATTTTTGGGGCTGGATTCAAATCTGAATTTGATTCTTTTTTATCTTGCTCTGCTTTAGCATTATTTTCTGCGTGGCCTATTTTAGTAAGTTCTTCCAACCAGTCCCAACCATCGATCCCAAGTCTTCTGATAATCTTAAGTAATTTTTTTGCTTTTGCGATAAGCCCATCGTTGATTACTAGGACTGCGCCACCTCGTATTTTTGGTGTGTCGACATATCGTACTCTTCTATAAATTTGGACTTCCTTATCTGTTCCCTCTCCGTTAATTTCGATAGGGATATTCTGCATAGCGAAGACAATCTTATCTCGATTCGGAGGATATTGGAGGTTACTGTATCGCTTATAGAGGAAAACCTCCTCAACCATTCTCTCTATCTCTTCCTTTGTGGGTTCATACTTTCGGAGCCCTAAGGCTCTTCTTACGATATCTGCCAGTAGAACACTCATCGCTGTTTCCGTTCCACCTGCGGATCGTATAGGGCCAGCATAATATACGGCAAGATGTTTTTCTGGTCGAACTTTTACCTTAACAATACCCTCCAGAGGCGCCGCAACAATGCCGTTTGTAACTATGGCTAGAGAAGTTCTGATAGCTTGTTCAGCGATTTTCTCGGGGTTATCTTCATCTAATTTCCATAAACCAGAGGCGATCTCTTCTGCGATAATTACAGCTATTTCCTCAAGTTCCTTGCCTTCTTCCTGAAGACTTCTAATTCGGTTAGCTATTCCTTTCGGTCCTACCATGGCTTCTACTCTTGATGCTAGGTCGAATGCTAATGATATTTCTGGTTTAAGATGTGGGTCGAAGCCTTTGCTTCGAGCCTGTATAGCGACAGTATATGCCTCTCGGGTTTTGTTTATAAGTTCTTCGAAGTACTCCTTATAGCTTTGGGGGTACTGCAAGTTAGAAGGTATCTTTAGTTCTAAATCATCCTTGCACATTTCTTGCTCTCACCAGATTTATCAAGATAATATCATTAACTTACTCAATGAACATGTGCTAATTAAGCTTGGTATTACATGTGTGATAAAGATGCTCTGGCTTGTGAAGGATCCACTATATGGCTCACTAAGGATCAGACCGTTCCTACAAAAAGGTTTCAGAATACTTAGTATTGAGCATAAAGTTTTTCCAGATGGTGAGGAGTATATAAGGTTTTTGGATGAAATTAGAGAAGGAGACATCTATGTTATTGTTCTTAGGGGGTTTCCTGAGCAGAATAATAATATCCTCCGTGGTGCTTTAATAGTAGATACACTTAAGGATCTAGGTGCAGAAAAGGTAATACTTGTTTGGCCGTACATACCCTATGCTAGGCAAGACAAAAGATTCATGCCAGGAGAGGCCATATCGATAATAACGTTAACTAAAGTCTTTATTTCGCTTGGTATAGATTACCTAATAACTGTTGATGTCCATAATGAGAAAGCTTTTGTGCAATTTGAAAACAAAGTATTCAATGTGACTACAGAGGGGCTCTGGGCTAAATATATTCTGAAAAACTTCGATCCAGAGAAAATAGCATTAGTAGCCCCAGATAGGGGACGGGAATCGTTCGTTAGGCGTATATCTCAGATCATAGGAGCTCGATATTTTGTGTTCGAAAAACATCGTGATTTGACTACTGGGAGAATCTCAGGTCATCGACCTATAAACGAAGGACTCATCAAGGATGTAATTAATTATGTTGATTACGTCATTATTATTGACGATATCATAGCGACAGGAGGAACACTTGCTAATGTAGCCAGCTGGTTTCGCAAAAAGGGGTTTGGAGGTGAGATTATTGTTTGTGGAACTCATGGTCTTTTTTTGGGAAACGCTGTTGATAAGTTACTAATGAGTGGTGTTGATAAAATAGTAACTACAGATACTGTTGCGAACCCCTTTATATGTGAGGAGCTTTCAGTAGCAACACTAATCGTTAATAAAATTTTGAGCTTAGTAGGTGAAGTGTAAATGAGAGGTACAGGCAGAGCGGCTTTCACCAAATATGTGTTGAAATTTAAAATGACAGTTAATGGGTTTGTCGAAAGAAATGATGTTATTGGTGCAATTTTTGGTCAGCTCGAAGGGATTTTGCCTCCCGAATTAGATCCACAGAACCTACTTAACACAGGTCGCATCGGAAGAATCGAAGTCTCTGTTACTCATAGAGAAGGGAAAACATACGCAGAGATAAGTATTCCTTGTTCACTCAACAAAGTCGAGGCCGCGATTCTCGCTGCAGCTATAGAGACAATAGATAAAATCGGCCCAGCTCAAGCTGAGACGAAATTAGAATCCATTGATAATATTCTGGAGGAGCGGCGAAGAATAATAGTGGAGAGGGCAAGTAAGATATTAACAAGTTGGTACGCATATGAAAAACCAAGAATATCTCCAGAGAAAATACCTAGACTGGTGGAGGAGCATCTTAAGAAATCGCGGATTATAGCATATGGTCCAGAAAAACTACCTGCAGGCTTAGGTGTGCTTAAATCCGATGAGATAATAATTGTTGAGGGTCGTGCGGATGTCATAAATCTACTAAAGCATGGTTTCGATAATGCAATCGCTGTTGGTGGTTCGGGTGAGATACCTAAATCTGTAATTGATCTATCGAAGAAGAAAACAACAACAGCTTTTGTTGATGGTGATAGAGCAGGCCTACTTTTGCTAAAATCGTTACTCCAAGTTGCCGATATAGATTATGTAGCTGTTGCCCCGAGAGGCAAAGAGGTTGAAGAATTGACATTTAAGGAGATTAAGAAAGCTCTCGATAATAGGTTACCGACAGATAAACTTGCTCTTGATATCGATAAACTAGAATACATCCTAGAACAATACTTTGGTAGGGTATACGAAGTAGGGGTAAAAGAAGCTGAAAATATCGAAGAGATGTTGGAGGCCAAGCTAGATAAAATCCTCGGTAGCAAAAGATTCATTGTCTTAAACAGCAAGCTAGAAGAAATCTTTTCTGGGGTATTAGGATTGATAGATACCCTAATTGAGAGTGCCACTAGTGGTGAATTGGATGATATTTATGCTATCATCATGGATGCACATCCAACTGAAGCTCTTATTGATAAGCTAAAGGGTATTGGAGTCGTCTATGTGGCGTACAGAGGAGATGATGGAAAAGCGATTATCCTTAATTTACAGGAAAGTTCAGATACTTCTCGACATACAGAAAAAAGCTTAGATTAATAATCGCTAATATTATTTTTAGTTTTTGGTATCTCAACCAAATTATCGATATTAACTTACATATGAGTAACAGGATTTTAGGTTCTATTGTCTATGTTGGTGATCGATTGTGGAAGAAAGAACGGGTCCTGGTATCCCCCCCAGAGCCAAGACCAAAGTCATATGTCCATTCTGTGGGCGGGTATGGGGGTTATCTGGTGAAGAAGCCACAGCGCTTTCATTAGTCAATAGAATTGCATGTCCAAACTGTAATAAAACAATCTTGGTTAAGGCGAGACCCAGAGCTCGGAAGCATGTTCTTGCGGTCTGAGTGGTCGGGATTGATACCAAGCGAAGTTTTAGAGAAATTTTATAGAAATATTTTTTCTCTGGCACAGTTGTTTAGGATAATAGATCCCAATACTTTTTCTCATAGGGAATTTGGATTTCTGTTGATTCGCGATAATAAAGAAATATTTACTAGGAATAAATCCTTCGATGTCCCCGAGCATCTCTTACAATACGTGAGAGCTGAGATACCTCAGGGCATAATGATTGGTGGGATTTACGATCCTCCCCCCCGAGGAAAATCAATAACTCAGTTGAAATGGCTTGGTCATGAATTGATATTCGATTTAGATTTAACAGACTATGATGACATCCGTACGTGTGGTAAGGGTAAGGAGCATGTGTGCCCTAAGTGTTGGCCTCTTGTTCGAGATGCTGCAATATTTATAGACGAGACACTCAGGGAGGATTTCGGATTCCAAAAAATAACCTGGGTTTTTAGTGGTAGAAGAGGACTCCATGCGTGGATAACAGACCCTGAAGTTATGGCCCTGAGCGAGGATGCAAGAGATGCTGTCGTCGAATGGATATCCCCCCAAGGCGAAAAACTTCTACGTCCATTCTATTGGCAAGAAAGAGCATTGAGGATTTTTGGTGGCATCGAATCTCTGGACAGAATTAACATCACCAACATAATTGCGAAGAAGAAGATTGCTGAGATTTGGGAAAATGTGAGAAAAAAATTACCTCGCATAGATCGACAAGTAACAATAGATATAAACCGGCTGCTACGAATGCCCGGCTCTATACATCCAGCAACAGGCAGACTAGTCACGATAATCAAGGATCTTCAGACTTTCTATGTGGATGAGGTACCAACAATATATGAACTCGTAAGCTGAGGGGAGAAGAAGTGCTTTTTATTCGCTGTGCGTATTTGGGGTTCAACTATAAGGGCTTTCAGGTACAACCTAATGTTCCAACGGTACAAGGTGTTATTCAAACAGCGCTTAGAAAGGTAGGCTACTCTGGTTCTGTGAGATACGTATCCAGAACGGATGCGGGGGTCTCGGCAATAGATCAAATAATATTTTTACGACACAGCGATTCTGATCTCGTAATGCTAGCTCAAAAAGAGCTTCCAGCCGACATAAAGCTATATTCGTTTTACGTTGGTAAAGAATCCAAACCAAAATTGAGGGGTAAGGAATATCTATATATAGCGCCTCTATTTCCTGATGTGGATCTTGAGCGCCTAGAAAAAGCAGTCTATTATATAAGTGGCAGAACCTATAACTACTATTATTTAATCAAGCGCCCTAGCGAAACAGTCGATAATCCTTGGATGAAATTTTTTGTTGACTTTGATATCGTTAATCGATGGATATATTTTCGGGTTGCTGGGAAAAGGTTCTATTGGGAACAGGTGAGAAGGATGGTGAATTTGTTACTTAGTGTCGGTATGCATAGGATTGGATTCAAAACATATATGCGCATTCTGCGTGGGGAGCCATATAAAAGCGGAATACCACCTGCCCCACCTGAAGGACTTATACTATTCAAAGTACAGACATCATTTGATGATAAGTTTGTCTATTTAGAAAATCGAGAAATTGTTGAGAGATGGGTCATTGATAGAGTCAAATTCGAGGTTGAGGAAGCTAAATGGGTATTCATTGCTTCAGAATAAACCAAGTTTAGGTGTTAATCCTTGAGTTTTGATGTTACACAATATGGAAAGTATAGAAGGATAGTTGCTCAGCCTCATATCGATGGGATATTCGCTTCAGGGCTTCTAAACAGAATTTTTAATGTTGTCCTATGCTTTAAACTATTCCTTCGTAGAGCGAAATATAGCATATTAGTAGGGATGCCGATTCATATAAATGCCCAGATAAGTCAGAGCTTCATCATTGATATCATCAACTGCGAGAAAGTCTTCAAAGGGACATTGACTACAAACTTTATTCTATGCAACAACAAGTATGGATCACTAACAGATTTCGTTGTGGACATCTTCGATTTTGATGTTCCAGACGACCTTCTTGATGCTGTCTATGAGATCTCAACAAAGGATGTTCCAGAAAATTCATTTTCAGAGAAGCTCTTGGTTTCATGGCTTATATCAGGAAAATCTGTGCGGAAGGAACTAGCGACTCTCGTCCAGAGAAGCCGTTGGGAGGAAATAAGAACTTGGGCACACGAAAAATCATCGGGAGCCCTCGCAAGACATATAATCGACATGGGCCATAGACTCAAAGAGCGTTTTCAGACACTCTTACCGTGGGTAGCGGCAATCAGATTTTCAATAAAAAATAAAGTAGAAAGATTGGCTGCCAAGTATTTACTCCATAATTCATCTGATATAGCTCCTGTAATTGTGATTTTAGGGTGTGACCAACAAAAAGTGAAACTATGTTTTATCCATTCGCAGAGATACGATCTAACACTTCTCTCAAACTTTCTTGAGAATCTAGGTTATGCCACTATAGCGAGACCACATATAATCAGAATCCACCTGGATGAGGCAATTAATCCTTTTATTAATAGGCTTATCTTAGCACTTAGATCCTCACATAAGCGCATAAAATAGTTGAGTAAGTGTTCACTAAAATGCTTAGTAATATTATTAGGCTCTGCAAAAAATATGACATAAAATTGGATCCAAATTTATCTCAAAACTTTCTTCATGCAAGACATATTATCGAGAATGAAGTTAAAGTAGCGAATGTATGTAGTGATGATATAGTACTAGATGTTGGAGCAGGATTCGGTTTTTTAACAGAACTTTTAGCCCTATCAGCAAAGAAGGTCTACGCCATAGAACTCGATTCTAAAGTAGCAAAAGTTCTAAGAGACCGACTAGAAAAGTTTATTGATATAGGAAAAGTAGAACTGATAGTTGGAGATGCCCTAGAGGTCGACCTCCCTAAGGAAGTCACTAAGATTGTATCTAATCCACCGTTTCATATAATTTCTCCGCTATTATTTAGACTTGCGCAGACATATTTTGTTTTGCCTCATTTCAAATTAGCCGTATTTATTGTCCAGTTCGATTTTGCTAAGAAACTTATTGCTAAACCTGGCGAAAAAAGAAGCCGCATTAGCGCGACTATTCAATACTTCGCAGAAGTTGAATTCATTATGAAAATTTCACGTAGAAACTTCTTTCCCATTCCTGAGGTGGATGCAGCTTTAATCCGTATGTGGCCTAGGAGAGTTAAACATATTGTCTCTTTTGAGATATACAATAAAGTTGTAACGTTGTTATTTAATACACCAAACAGAATGTTGAGAAAAGTTTTAAATATGAATCTTTCATCAAGTTGTGTAAGGAAAATTCTTCAAATTCTAAGAGAATACAATATTGAGCCGACAATTAGAGTACGAGATCTTAGTAATAAGCAACTCGAAATAATAGCAAAAATAGTGAGCAACATAGATTGCATAGAGAGTGTCTAGCTGGTCTCTTTCTTTCTTCTAGCCTCCATAAGCTTTTCATATTCCTCATCTGTTAGTTGATATAGAATGACCTCTATATTGCATCCTCTGCGTATTCGCCATCCTCGGAATAATCCTGGGCCTATCCGATCAGGTCTTCGTCGGAGTATCCGTCCCTTATGTGCAGACATCACGAAGATTATCGTTCGGGAAGTATCTAAACCAGCTTGTTCCGCGTTTGCTTTTGCTGTTCTTAGTAGTTTCAATATGTGTCTGGCTGCTCTTTCAGGATATCCTCCTTGGGGCCATTTCCATTTATCGGATCCGCGTCTATGTGCATAGTGTCGTCTATGCTTATAGAACGGCACGTATTCTTCATGATTAATTATTTTTTCTAGAAATTCAACTGCCTCGTCGATGAACATTCTTTTGGATGTTATTGCATCGCAGATATTGACTGCATGTTTCCATTTTATTGGTAAGTCCCGGCCTCTAGCAATAGCTATTCGTTCGCGAGGTAGCTCACTTATAAGAACGGTGTACCCCTCTCTATTTTTTGGCATGCATACTCACCTATTTCTTCTTAATTGTTGTTTTTTTCACTCCACCGTGCTGAACAAATTTAGTGGTAGGGGAAAAGTCTCCTAATCGATAAAATAGATGCCAAGGTGTTACGCGAACTTCCACAAAGTCTTTGCCATTGTGAACTAGAAAGCGCATACCTATCATCTCCGGAAGTATTGGGAAATCGCGACAGTGTGTTTTTATTGGTTTTTTTATTTCCTTCTTGCGATATTTCCTTATCTTCTCAAGAAGTTTTCTTTCCATAAGTGTCAAGCCTCCCGTACCATCTATAAATCTTAGCAATTTTCTGCGGATCCTTGCTGGTGCTATTTTTGCTAGTTCTTCAAATGGCATAGTCAGAAGTTCTTTAAGTGAATATCCTCTATATCTGAACTCTAACCATTTTGGTGGTAAGGTTTTTAGAAGTTTTTCGGCTTCCTCGTGTTTTAAAGGCATTTTCTATACCCTTTTCACACATCCTCTTTCGATTCGAATAGCGATATTTATCTTTAGTTAGTTATAAGCATATAAAAACATCATGCATATTGCTCGTATAGCATGCATTAGATAACGTGCTAATCCTATAGCGTTGTCCACAACAAATATTCTTACGCTCAGTTCAAGCTCAATTTTTTATTTTATCTAGAATTCTCTAGTTTTTATCTATGGAGACAACAGATATTCTAATGATTCTTCGTGTCTCTTCTCCATGTAAATATAATCTTTAAAAAGAAACATCGCTTAATTCTTAAAAACTTGAGTCTATGCTTTCTTTTCTACTCGAAAGGTAATGAGCATGGATGGTTCCAGTAGTACTGTTTGTCCTTATTGTGGTTGTTTGCTTATTCGTACTTCTGTTAATGGGTCTGATGCCTTAGTCTGCGTTTGCTGTGGGCGGGTCTTTGAAGAAGATCTTTTATCAACAGAGTCGGAGCAAAGATTTTTCGATCCAGAGGAGCTATATAATCAGAGTCGCTTGGTAAAATCCATGCAAGATCATCCCTCTCTAGCCAATTCTCAGCCCTATTCAGGTTCTAATGTTACTGAGGATTATAGGTCTCGGAGAATTCTTGAGATTAGATCTGTTGTCCAAAGCTTTGTGAATAGACTCAGGCTTCATCCAGAAATTGAGAAAAAAGCGATTTCTCTTCTACTTGACTTTAATCAAAAGCGAAATCTAAAGCAAAAAGATCTAGAAGCATATGTTCTAGTCTCGGTCTTTGTTTCCTCTCGTCTTCTTTCTAGACCCATTCCTCTCGATAGTATACTAAAACTTACAAATGTTAGTAAAAGAGATTTCTCTAGAGCCTTGAGAATATTTACTTCAATCCTTAAAATAAAGCTTCCCCCCGCACGACCAAGCGATTTTGTTCGGTATATAGCGGAGAATCTTAATCTAAGCTACTATTGTGTGAGAATCGCGGAGGAAGTCGCAAAAACCGTTGAGAAAAGAACGGTTCTGAGCGGTCGCGATCCACTTTCAGTAGCCGCAGCCTGTGCCTATATCGCAACTGAATATACTGGTGAGACCAGATCACAAAAAGACTTTGCACGTGTTGTTCACTGTACTGAGGTTACGTTAAGAAATAGAATTAAAGAGGTCTTTGAGGCACTTGGCGGTCGCCGAGAAATAAGTAAAATTGTTGAGCAGATATACTATGGCACTGTTAAAGAAAAGGCTTACGCAAGAGCATAGTTTTTCCTTTTATTGTTTTTTGTGATAATAGTAGTCTTAATAGCTATTTTTTAGGATTAGGTTATCGATCAAGATCATTATCTAGGTGAGACAGAATGCCAGAAAAAAGTGAGTCCAAAAAGAAAAAGAAGAAAAGAGGAATCACAACCCCGATGGGCTCAGCTGGTTTGTTGATATTCTATGACGAAGAAACCCCTGGAATCAAAGTTGGGCCAAAATTTGTTTTCGTAGCGACGTTCCTTCTGATATTTGGTGTTTTAATAATGTGGTATCTATTTCCTCCATAGTTGGATTCCAATATAATGAAGTAACGGCGTTATGTGCCAGTTCTATCCCACATCAAATTCTAAATTCTTTTTCAAATAAAATTTGCTCAGCTGATACCAAACAATGAGAAATATTGTGAATCCTACTAGTACTGCGATATAGCCTAAGGTCTGATTTTCAGTTAATTTAAAGATACCTAAAGCTATTGTTGGGATAACGAATGTAAGCATTATCCATGGAAAAAATATAGCTAGTAAAATTATGGGTAATTTTTTTCTTAACAACTTTCTCAACTTTTGATTAATATTTTGGCGTCTAAAACAACAGCTCTATTTCTGAATACCCTCACAGGATTCAGATCTAATTCGAGTATATTTTGATTTTCAGCTAGAATTTTACTTGTCTTAACTAACAGATCCTTCAAAATTTCTATGTTTGCAGGCTCTTTGCCTCTGAACCCTCTGAGTATTTCATAACCTTTAGTTTCCTTAATCATTTCTTCAGCTTCATCATAATCTATTGGAGCTAATCTAAAAGTGACGTCTTTAAATAGCTCAACATAGATCCCTCCTAAACCTCCAAACATTATCACCGGCCCAAATGTTGGGTCTTGGAGACCTCCTATAATGACTTCGTAGCCGCCCTGTATCATTTCTTCTACCAAAATACCCTCAATATGGGCATTAGGTTTTTTCTGTTTGACACTTTCAATGATCTCTCTGAATGCCTTTCGCGCATCTTCATCGTTTCTGATTCCTATTTTTACGCCTCCTACATCCGTCTTATGGATTATGTCGGGACTTACAATTTTGAAGACGACGGGATATCCGATCTCACGCGCCTTCTGAATGGCTTCATTTTCGGTTTTAGCAATTGCTCTCTGTGGAAAGGGGATACCATATTTCTCTAAAAGCTCTTTGGCTTCTAACTCTGTCAATGGTTTTCCTTTCATCTCGGCTCACCATCTTACGACCAAAAATTTCTAATTAAATTTATGGGTATTAAGGAGAGTCGCAATAGTGGTTGAGGCGATGTGTCAAACATCAATTCTCATTGATAGGATAGTTTTAAGACACATTCGAATGCGGTTACGTGAAGAATTTAGAACAAGCTTCGGGACAACTACTTGGAGAGACATCATCATTGTTGAGATGCACTCCGAAAATTTTATTGGTTATGGAGAATCAGCTACTAATAGCTTTCCAGGATACTCATATGAGACTTACGAAACGGTCCTTCTTATACTAAAAAAATTTCTAATTCCTCGAGTTCTTGGAAAGAGATTCAATTCGCCTCATGAGTTTAGGGAGCTATTAGAATTTGTTAGAGGACATCCTATGGCAAAGGCATCTCTAGAGTATGCATTTTGGGACCTATATGCTAAATTACTGGGTAAGCCACTGTATGAATTGTATGGGGGGACTAAAGCGAAGGTTCCTGTAGGAGTATCAATAGGCATTATGGACAAAATATCTCAGCTTATCGATGTGATCCAATACTACTTAGATGAGGGATACAGTAGAATAAAACTAAAGATAGCTCCTAACCATGATTTAGATGTGTTAAGTAAAGTCCGGGATGTTTTTCCAGATATAAATCTTCAAGTAGATGCGAATGCTGCATACGATCTTTTCAAACATGAAACAGTGTTGCTGAAACTCGACGATTTTGATTTGACTATGATTGAACAACCTCTCCACTACTTTGACCTTGTGGATCACGCCATACTAAAATCGAAACTACGAACTCCTCTATGTTTGGATGAGAGTATTAGCTCCTATCATATAGCTAAAGCAGCCATAAAGCTAGGAAGCTGTGACATAGTTAATATAAAACCGCCACGTGTGGGAGGAATACGGGAATCTCTGAACATATATCGACTATGCGTTGAGAACGGAATAGGTACATGGATTGGGGGGATGTTGGAGACGGGGATCGGCAAAGCCCATCTTCTCCACATTGCGGCATTGCCAGATATAGCGTATCCCTCTGATATCTCGGCATCGAGCAGGTATTGGAAAGAGGATATAATCGATCCGCCACATAAACTTAATCCAGATGGTACAATAGATGTCCCAAAAAGACCAGGTATTGGTGTTGATGTAGACTTGGACATCCTATTAAAATACCAGATCCGAAGCTGGGAATTTAAGAGTCATTTTTAGGGTTCTGAATCCTTTATCTTCTATTGAAACCACTAAAAGTGTTGAGTTATATAGAAGCTCTATTTTTATGGCGAGGAAAAAGTCTAGATAATATATGTTAGTCCGAACTAAAGAATATTAATTGCAATTTGTTAAATAATGTAAGCT
>JAHKKZ010000249.1 GCA_029856685.1 Candidatus Njordarchaeota archaeon | reverse complement strand
GATCATAGCACCAACAATGTTTAGCTGTGAAAGCATAACAGCAACTATCAATGATGTTGATAGCGGATAAACAAGGAACAGTATATGCCTAAACCATATGTTGAGAGCAACTTTCTCCTCAGCGGATCTATCCTCCCCAATAATACTCTCTACAAGAGGACACGAAAGAACGGCGCCCCCAGGTATAGACAGAAGACCAAACATAGCTGGACCCAGAGCCCCTCCAATCCGTCTATCATAGCGACTTATACTAGTAGTCAGCGGTTTTTCCAGAAGCTTTCCCATCACAGGTATCTGTAGCAGAGCTAAGGAGATAAGAATATTCCCTATTGATAATGCCTTGCTCAAGGCAAGCGCAATGGTGTCTATACCATTCGCTGATGTTGCGAGTAGGAAGCCCGCCACGAAGACGGCTAGCCACAAGTTTTTTCTCGCGAAAATGAGCATTATTGCTATTGTGAATACAAACAACAATAAGGTAAAGAGATCTGACACCCAGACCCACCAACACAACAATATTTCTTTCTTCATATCCTTGTTTTTAAGGTTTTATTAAAAATAGTGGGAGGAGGTTCCAGATTAATCTGGGGAAATGAATCCCTATTAGATGGAGGAGCCAGATGGCGGCACGAACATTAAACAAACTTCGTGTCGGTCTTTGGCTCTCTGCTTTTTATTAGGGTGAGAAGTGAGGTAGTGTTCGTCCCGCTGTATGCCCCACACTTCTTGGTAGATGGTCGCACTAGTCATGGCATCCCTTAGCACTAAGGAATTACAGAGAAATTAACAAGTAAAAATACTCAGTCTATGCCATTCTAGTATAGCTATTGAAAAACTGTCTGAATTAAATAACGTATTTTCTTTATTTGATTGCGAAACTACACATTGTTGTGGGCTGATATTAGTCTACGATGGTGATGCTTGATGGTTAGAGTAATAATCTTCGATTCGGACAGAACATTGGTGCCAACTGATCTAGAGAAAATACTCTTCAACTATGTTATCCCCACATATATTGCTGGTAGATATGGATTACCCCTATCTGAGGCCAGAAATAAGTTTTATGATGAGCTGAGGAAGGCGAGTAGTAGTTGCGAGGCGTTGTTCTTCAGCTTGGAGGTTATATCGGAACTTATCAATATGCCCTACGATGAGATCATCCAGATTCTTGATGGTATTTGTAGTGTTGTTATCAAGCCTGACCCATCTATTATTAGCCCGCTTCGTTTTCTCAAAGAGAAAGGACTGAGAATTGTTGTTCTCACCGACACAGATACTGCGATAGCAACCTATAAGATTAAGTATGCGGGGCTCAGCAAGTACATCGATAAGGTTTTTTCATCAACAGAGCTTTTTGGCAAGAGAAAAACTGGGAAGATCTACTTGAAGCTCATGGGTTTTTTGAGAGATGTTGGTTATGCTAGCGACCCTAAAGAAGTCCTAGTTGTGGGGGATGACATCGAGCGGGACTATAAAGCTCCGAGAGAAGCAGGTATGCATTCAATCCTGATATCAGACGAGTCGGTTCCAGGCGTAGATGCAATCAGACATCTAGGTGAACTCATCGACATTCTACAGCTATAAGTCCAAACATGTCTTTCTGGTCAAATCGTTTTTCTACATATTAACTCTTTAGTGTTTTCAACATGTTGATGAAGTCTTCGCTGAGAGTCAATGCATTATGTGTACACTCCGAGCCATCAGAAAAGCAACACATCTTAAAGGTAATTGACAACAAATAAAGGGTGAAGAGGCTGGAAATATCATTCATTTTTAAATGCATTATTTACATTCTCTTCACATTTTTAATTATGTGGCTCTCTGCGATGCTCTTATCGGGTAAAAGATAGTTTTAATGGAGTGGACAATTAATAGGAGACTTGGGCTGGTTGGGGCAATATTTGGAGTATTGTTGGGGACTCTATGTGGCTCAATTCGTCGTCATCTATTGGTGTTATTGGTGATCTATAGATAAACCCTATGCTGACAATATACATCGTTTCGTATAGTATGAATGTGCTTATAACCAAGATGCTTATGATGCTCATAGTCAGAATCGTTATTATCAGTAGAGAGACTATAACCGCTATTTTTAGTGCTAGCCCCTCCTCTTTGATCTCAATGTGCTTGGAACCATGGAACTCTATTCCTCTTAGGTGCTCTGATAGTTCTCTTAAGCCTCTTTTCATATCGTAGATGATGATCGCTAAGAGAATACCAACTATAACTAAGCCTAGCCATGATGGGAGGATCAATGTTTTTATCAGTATGCTTGTAAAGAAGATGAGGATAGGCAGGATTAGAGCTCCTATGCTGGGCTTTCGAATAAAAATCAGGAGGAGTACTCCGAAGATTAGTCCGAATCCTATTAGGAGGGCGTTGTCTAAGATTGCTTTTGATGACTGTATGAAGTATAGAATTATCTCCTTTGTCCCAAAAATGATGAGAAATATGTTTGCTAGCGAGGTGAGCGATATCACGATCATGTTCCTAGCAGATCGAATCGCGTTACCCGCGATAACACCGTGCTTTATCATGTATGAAT
>JAHKKZ010000248.1 GCA_029856685.1 Candidatus Njordarchaeota archaeon | reverse complement strand
TAATGGAGGGGAATCTCAAAGAAACGCCGGGGGGATATCCATCAAAACACCATTATATCTTAAAATATTCAGAATAATCGCCGAGTCCAAGGGCTATGGAATGCTCCCAGTAAGGGCGGTGGCCAGCCAGCTAAGATTGGACTTCAGGAAGTTACACCGCTATATGACCAAGGGGATGCCGAGAGGAACAAGAGAGTTCGAGGAATTCAGAAGAAGGATCCTGGAGGTACTTTCCAGGGAACTCAAATACAACACAGAGAACCTAATCAACATCCTAAGAAGCCTCGCAGAGACATACACAGAAACACAACAGCAGGCAGAAAAATAATCAGAATGATACTGGGAATCGAAGAAGAGGAGGGAAAACAAACACAACACCAAGAAGAAACCCAACAACAACAGCAACAGCAAACAGAAAACACAAACTCGAATGCATAGAACACAGAGCGACAAAGAATACATGCCGATTTTTCGGATGTACAGAACGCAATACGAGAGCGACTACATTCAACAAAACTCGGCAGAACATCGGACGAAAGTGAGACAAAAGTGCGACAAAAATGAGACAAAGTCTGGGTGAGCCAGTTTTTATGCGATCTTTCCTGCCTGTGGGTGTGTCTGGTGGAGAAAAAAGTGAGACAAAAGTGCGACAAACCCCTTTTTGGGAAAAAGGATTTGAGACAAAAGTGCGACAACTCTCTGTGAAGATTGCGGATTTATTTGTTGTTTACCTCCTCTAGGCCTGTCTGGTCGGCTGGAATTTGAGACAGGATTGTGACAAAAGTGCGATGGGTTTTCATATGTTTGGGGGCTGAGATGGGAAGGGTCTTATCTGTATGTTGTTTGGGTTTCTATATCACCTAGCTGTTCCCGTTGACTTGGTTTTTTTATCCATTCTACTGCCTCGTGTTTCCACTTAGAAGCCATAAAAACGCCTCATGTAGCTTGTTTTGTGACTTAAGCGTAGATTTTTTCAGATACTTCAAGACATAATATGCCTCCCAGACCCACCAGAAATATCCCATGACAGGCCCACGGTCAAACAAGTATGAATAGAGCTAAGAACAAAAAACTAACACATAGAAAAAAGAAAAATTGGCTTCTAGGCCTAAAAGAATCCTCTACCATGGACTTGATTTAGCCACTGCACCCTTCGTCTTTTTGTTGATGGAGCTCAGCGAGGAACCTATAAATATAGTGCTAGGAATGAACACAAGCAGAAACATGATCATGGATAGAGTATCTATGTTATATAGGTAGTATTCTTCAACAAGAATTGAAATAGCCCCCAATACGAGATCCACGAACATTCTGATGGATGCAAACAGAAGAGCTAGCTGGTCAGGTAGTGTAGAGCTTGTATGTTTGGTATCATTAATATAGCATGATCCACCAATGAGATATAGTAGGAGTGAGATTATCCAAAACAACATATATGGCTCTGTCTCCTTCACAACTCCCGCGAGATATATGCCGAGTGCGAGTATCATGTTCGACCCAATAATGGCATATATCCCCCTCAGAGGATTCACTGGCTTCGGAGCCCCAACCGCTGGTCTTGGGGCGACAAATTGCCAAGCCATCAACACCACCTCTTTAAGAGAGATATGAATAGAAAATAAAAAACATAAGGTTTCAAATAGCCCCCATCACACGCTCTAAAAATTCCTCATCAGATTTCATTGCAAACTTTCTAGTAGCCACCAGAAATTCTTTCTTTACCCTATTTGACACAACAATTGCTTTCCCTTCACCCTCCTTCGTCAGCACTTCGTAAAGTTTTGGATGATATTTCTTGAGACACTCAACACAATGCACAGTATAGTAGTACCCACACTTCAGAATCTGAACCTCTAATGTATATCCAAGTGGTCCTGTGAGTCCAAGAACCATTATTTCGCAACCCTGTGGGGGTCTTGGCTGTACAGTACTTATCCGAGCAATCATTTCGTCGATTTTTGCAGTTATTGATTGCTCAGTGTCCTTTGTTTTGAGTGCTATATCTATTATTAACGCGAATAACTTCACAATTAATAGAATGAATATAGCTACGCCGAGCAATATTTTTACTAAGATATTGTGCTCCCTGAGGATTGCAGGAAGATACTGCGGGTTCTCTGATGTTGGTAGTATGATCGCTTCATCATATATGAGAAGCCTACCACAATGATGACATATGTAGACATTTTCGGATGCCCCAACAATGTATGGTTTTGTGGATGGGAAATATATGTAAATGATCATAAGAACAATACCAGCAAGACAAAGCAACGCTCCAACACCATATGCTTTGGAGCTCTCAGCAGCGATTATAGTAAGTATCCCGATCATCAACAGTATGATTCCAAAAACCAAGTAGCTTGTATTTCTCACTCTTATAGTGACGTATCTTGCAACAGTTGATATTCTTGGAGGTGAAAGATATGTGTTGTCTGCCACTATAGCACGCCAAGTCTGATCCACTTTCGCGATATCTTCGGATTATATTCTATGCTGAGTAACGGATACATATTTTGCAGCTGCAGCATCAACTATCGTCTTTACGTCAAC
>JAHKKZ010000247.1 GCA_029856685.1 Candidatus Njordarchaeota archaeon | reverse complement strand
GATTAGAGAATATGAAGATAAGTGGGGGGACTTCGAGGAGTTTGAGAAGAAGCTTTCTGAAGGTTTTGAGTCCCATGAAACCTGGTTCGAATGGAAAGCTCTTCTGAGGCTGCACAAAGAGATCAGTGAGGAGATCGAAAATATTGATAGAGCGCTTGAGGAGATTATTAGAGAATTATAAGGAAATAATAGCTAATATAGAATCCCTAAGCCTAACTACTAAGGGGAAATGTACTATTCTCCGCTTAAAGGTTATCCTCATCGATCAGTCTAGAGTATACATAAGAGAAATATGGAGAGGTGGTTCCTTAGTTGACTATAGCTATTGGTGGGTAAGCAGTGATGACTCTCCAATAGAAGGCTGGGATAACGCCCCGCACCACCCGGAGATTCCAACATATCCGCACCACAAACATACAAAGGAAGGAGTAAAAGAACTTCGCAACCCTCAACTTGAAGAATTCTTCAAAATGTTAAGAAATAGTATACTACAACCGATAGAATAATCAGTTTTCTCTAACTGAAAACATCCATATTAGGACAAAATAATTTTATGAAATATAGAACATAAAGATTTCCCACCCATAAATACTTGCCCCAGATATAATATAGTTACTATTAGTACATGTGATCTCATAATAAATTACAATTTGTTTTTATCTATGGAAGGTAGGTTCTATGAGGAAGATCCTTATTATTGTGGGTCCAGAATTTGAGGATATAGAGGTTCTGTATCCGCTGTATAGGTTTCGTGAGGAGGGTTGGGAAGTTCACATTGCCTCATATACCGAAGAGCTCGTGGGCAAATTTGGCTACAGAATCAAGGTGGATAAGCTACTAAAAGAGGTTAATCCGGAGGAGTATGATGTCCTAGTGATTCCAGGAGGTCATGGCCCAGAGGGAATCAGGTTGTTCGCGAAGGAGGATGCTGTTAGGATAATCAGATATTTTGATGAGAATAAGAAGCCGATATTAGCAATTTGTCATGGACCACAGCTTCTCATCTCGGCGGGGATAGTGAGAGGAAGAAGATTAACGAGTTTTTGGGGAATTAAAGATGATCTGATGGCTGCTGGAGCAGAATGGATTGATTCCGAAGTCGTAGTTGATAGGAATCTCATCACCGCAAGAATACCCAGAGATATACCTGCTTGGATTAGAGAAGCGATGAAACTTATAAAATAGCAATTTCCTCATCCATAAATACTTGCCCCAGATATAATATAATTTATTATGAGATTACATGTACTATTGGTATAGATCTCTTGGGTCTATTCTCTTTATTCCTTTGATTTTATCGTACACAGAATCTGTTGATATTATTGTATTGTCTGGGCACTCGGGACTTAAAGCATGTGCTGCGTATATAGCGTCGAAGAATGATGATATATTATATGTCTGCACCAACGATACTACCAAAATGTAGGTCTCAGGGTTTGGATCTAAAAACCTTACATTCTTGAGAGACCTTATCCTCGCGAAGTTAGCCTATATAGTATCTAGTGTCGTAAATTCTGACATGACGTAATAAAGTTCATGAAAGACCTCTGAGGGGATCTGAACAACTCCGAATCTTCCAGCCTCAACATCCTTTATTATTCTATCAGCTATTGGTTTTAGCCAGTCTTTCTTCTTTATATGGGCTATCAATATGTCACTCTCTATTAGCACCTCTCAAACCCCTCCTATGCAACCTTCGCAGTGCATCAATTTTAGCCTTATGCTCGGCTATTTTCTTCAATGACTCTCTCTCCATGTCAATATCTATCTCCACTACACCCTTAGGAACAGGGATTAGGAGATATGAGGAACCCATAGGAACCAATATAACCTCATTCGTCTCTAACTTAATGCTTTTTGGTAGGTATATTCTACGGCGAGAGTCAATCTTTAATATCACCAGCAACACCCCCAAATAGTAATTAATTATTCCCGAAATATTTATAGGAATTTGGGAAAAATCATTATCTTTGGGATTCGCAAGAGTTGTAGGTTCATGGATTCCTACCTTGCATTTTGAATTCTAGGCTACGAAACTTTTTCATAGAATAATGGATTTACTGGGTTTTCTGTGGGCTTTTTCTCCCTTCAGAAACCTTAATAGTACAATAATCTTGTTGTTCTTGTCGAATAGAACAGTATTCTATATTTCCTAATCTTTAATCTATAGAAATCTTTATATCCCTTAAGTTTCCTGATATTGAGGTTGAAGATGAATGGGGGTGGCCTCAAGCACATCAATCAATTCTTTGACTCTTTGTTCTGCCTATTTCTCAACAATTTAGATGCTAAAATCTTAATTGAGATCATTGATGAGAAACCATTATAGCGGCATGTAGCCATGGGTGGCGTGTGTAGTTTCCTAAAACATTCTTCTTTGTGGCTCACCAGTGTGGGAATTTTATCTTCTTAGCAAGTAGCCTTATGGCTTCTCCCGACATTATTACTATACTGTTTCTGACGGCGTGGGTGATTAGCGGGAGTTTTGGTTTTCCCTTCTCGATTATGATTAATCCTTGTCCATTTATCCTTCTAGCTATTCTGGATATCCT